>CAYRNC010000001.1:0-15168 GCA_964425645.1 uncultured Oscillospiraceae bacterium
CTTGGAGGCTTTGTCGGAGGCTCCAGCGTCGCCGGATATGTAAGCCTCGGATACACTGACGGTATTTCCGGAATGTGGACCTCTATATTCGTCGTAAGCGGATGCGTGGTGTTCATCGTTGCCTTTGCACGGCGCCTTAACTATTTCGGCCGTAAAACAGGGGCTATAACCATAGCCGACTTTGTATGTACACGATATGGGGAGTCTTTAAGGCTTCCGATATCCATCATAGGGTTTTTGCGGCCCGGCGTCATCACGGGGATGCAGTTCTTGGCCATCGCCATAGTAGCCAACGTCATGTTCGGACTCAATTTAAAGATAGGCGTATTTGCGGGTGCGGGCATTATGCTCTTGTATCTTGTTACCGCCGGCCAATACTCCGCACTGGTCAATCAATGGCTGCAATCCTTGCTCCAGTCCGTAGGTATCTTCCTGATAGCAATCGTTGCATTTAAATTTATGGGGAATCCTTCGGAGATGATAGGGTCCATGTTCGACGTTTTGGAGCCGGCGTTTGTCAATATCTGGTCTGTAGATATCACCCAATTTTCTGTCTGGATGATCACGTTCGGCGTATTTTATCTTGCTGATCCATGGATATATATGTGGGCCTACATGGCGGAATCCCCAAAAACCAGTTCAAACGGGATGCTTTCCGTATTAGGAGGCTCCTATTTCAACGTGCTGCCCTTTGTAAGCGGCATGGCGATATTGGGGGCGGCGCTGATCGGAAGGTTCACGGTTCCTGCGGGTCTCAGCGGGGATGCCCTTTATGCATGGTTTACCATAAACCATGCCGGTACGCTGGTGGGGGTTTTGATTTTAACCGGGCTCATTATGACCATCGTATCCTGCGGTTCATCCTTTGCCATGAACGGCGTAACCTTGCTTACAAATGACATCTTTCACAAGGTTATCGCAAAGAAAGCTACCGATTCGCAGGTTCTGCTCGCAAGCAGGATATCACTCGGCATAGTTGTAATCATCGGAATTGCCTGTGCCAACTGGCTTCCGATACTCGTTCCCCTGTGGTCTTTGGGGCAGGCCATCGTTATTTCAGGGCTGTTTGCCCCCACAATGAGTGCATGGTTCTGGCGAAGATCCACTACAGCCGGGGCCTTATCCTCTGCCTTGGCAGGAGGGGGCGGATCCTTCCTGTGGGCCTGCTATGCGTGGATCAATGTGGGAAGCCCTGGGGGTCTTATGCATGGAATGCATGCCTGCCACGTGGGCATAGCCTTGTCCATTCCGATAATGATCATCGTAAGCCTGGCGACAAAGCCGGATTATTCAAGGGCGGATTTGACCAGCTACAGGATACTGGGTGAAGAGCTTAAAACCAGCGATTTAGTCGTCGACAAGGTCACCCGTCCGGGACTTTTCGGCTGGCTTGGAGCAGAGACTTCTTTATGGAAGTTTTTCTGGATTTGCGTGTTTACAGTGTTCATTTTGCACTTTATTTTGTCCTTCTGGTTCCACATCTCGGCAATGGCATTGCTGATGATTTGGGTGTCCTTGATCGTGAGCGTAGCGATGATTTTGCTTCTTGGCGGATTGGGCGCAAGAGATGCCGTGCGCATGTTGAGAGGAAAATAAATCAGCTTGCTTTTTTAGCATAGCCTCGTTATTCCCGGGGCGGCTTGGCGGCCCCGGGAAAACAGCAAAAAGGGGGTACAGATGTGAGTGAATTCAAAGAAAAAAAGATAAAGCTCGTGGTAAAAAGTTCGAAATGCTGCTCCTATAAAGAGGGTGATACAATCTATATAGATCATTCCCTGGTCGACAAGGAGAGGTCGGCGAATATTTGCCTGACCGCCCTGGTGGCCCTTTACCCTTTCATATATGCAGCCAGAAAGCATGTCACTTTAGAGCAGATGGGATTTTCGGAGATGTGCTTTCAATGTCCTGACATTGATGAAGAAGTCGCATTTTGTATCATTCCATACGATGAAGAATAGGAATACCGATACGTAATCGTATTCAAATGGCGATTGAAAGGAGCATGGAAATGAGAAACCGGGATATTAAGAAATACATGTTTGACTGGATGGAGGCAAACAAGGATGAGTTTTATGAGATCGCCGATTTTATTTGGGAAAATCCAGAGCTTGGATTGGAGGAATATCAGGCTTGTGAAAAATTGACTGCTGCACTGGAAAAGCACGGTTTTAAGATAGACATCGATTTGGCCGGAATGCCCACGGCTTTTATCGGTACTTACGGGACAAAGGGTCCGGTCGTCGGGATAAACGTGGAATATGACTGTCTGCCCGGGTTATCCCAGGATTACAGCCGCTCCTGCAAGACACCGCTTGAAGAGGGGGCTCCCGGTCACGGCTGCGGGCATAACCTCTTAGGGACGACAGCTGTGATGAGCGCCGTAGCCTTAAGGTACGCATTAGAGAAATATGGGATTGAAGGCACCGTCAAGACATTTGGGTCTCCGGCGGAAGAGCAATGTCTCGGCAAGGCGTATATGGGCAGGGCCGGTCTTTACAAGGATGTGGATTTTTTCCTTGATTGGCATCCGTGGAGCTATAACAGGGCCGATTATGACAGCTGTAATGCCTATTTTAATATCAAATACCACTATAGGGGCAGGACTTCACACGGCAATTCTCCCTGGCAGGGAAGAAGTGCGCTTGATGCCGCCTTGTTGAGCGCCCATGCCATAGAGATGCTGAGGGAGCATTACGAACCGGCCGCCTCCGATGCAGCCAATACGATAAACTATAATTTTCCGGATATAGGTCCGGAATTTCCAAGCGTGGTTCCGGATCGGACCACGATGTGGGTGATCGGAAGATTTTCCACATCGGATATCATGACGGATATCATCAGCAGAATAGATAACTGTGCAGAAGCCGGAGCCCTGGCGACAGGAACAACCGTAGAAAAGCAGCTGATAACCGCAACGCATGAAAAGATTCCGAACAAGGCGCTTGCCCGCATCGTGCACGATAATTTCAGCGAAGTGGGAGTTCCTCCGTTTACCGATGAGGAGCAGGAATTTGTAAAGGAAATGCAAAGGGAATCCGGTTTTAAGGAGGAGGGGCTGGATATGACTCTAAAACCCTTCGGGGAAAGCGGAACAGCCCTGTGTGATACTTCGGAATACAGCTGGAATGCACCTTATGCCACCTTCTGGGTATCCATGGCCCCTTCAGGCGGCTGGCATAATTGGATGGTCACCGCATGTTCCGGAGGAAGTATCGGGAAAAAAGTTATGGATACGGCCTCAAAGATAATGGCGGGATCGGCCGTCGATATTATAACCTCTCCCGAAACCATAAAGGATGCAAAAGAGGAATTCAGGGAACGGCTCGGAGGAAGAGGGTATAAATGTCTCGTTCCGGAAGGCATAAATCCTCCTCTTGGACTGAATAAGGAGACTATGGAAAAGTACAGAAAGAAAGATCGGTAGGACATGACGGCATGGCGTTCGGTTTAAGATAAGGGAGGAGAAATCATGGACAGAAAATCAAACGGCACAGTTTTTATAAATGCCAATGTTTTAACTATGGAGGGTAACGGCAAGGCTGCCGATGCCGTTGCTGTTTTAGGAAAACATATTGTATGCGTGGGCAGCAATGAAGAAGCGCTTGCGCATGCAGGAAAGGATGCCGATGTCATCGATTTGAACGGCAGGCTGCTGATGCCCGGTTTTATAGAAAGCCATATGCATCCAATGATGTATGCTCATGATATGCTGGGAGTGGATTGCGGAGGTGAAGTCACAAGATCCCTGGAAGCGGTACTGTCCGCTCTGGCTGAAAAAGTGAAGGATACGCCTAAGGGTCAGTGGATTAAAGGAGCGGGATGGGATGACAGCAAATTTGCAGAGAAAAGAAACCCCACGCGCTGGGATTTGGATAAAGTATCGCCTGATCATCCTGTAATGCTGATGCGCACATGCGTGCACGTTGTGGTGGCAAACAGCCTCGCATTAAAACTTGCAGATATAGATAAAGATACGGCGGATCCCGAGGGGGGACATATACAAAGGGATCCTGAGACGGGAGAACCTACAGGCATACTGCAGGAAAGGGCCATGGAAATGCTTCCGATTCCCTCTTACTCATTTGAACAGTTGAAAAAGGGCATGAATGCGGGTCTGCTGAACATCGCGGAAAACGGTATAACCTGTATAGGGGATATGGCAGGGCAGCCGGTGGGGCTGAAAGTTTATCAACAGCTGTATAAAGAAAAAAAGCTTACAGCGCGATTTCGCCTATGGATGATTGCCAATAAGACAATTATAGGGGAGGGCACGCTTGATGAACTGTCCCGGCTCGGTATCGAAAGCGGATTCGGAAATGAGATGATTTCCATCCAGGGAGTGAAGTATGTGCTGGACGGAAGCATTTCCGGTAAAACCGCAGCTGTAACAGAACACTTCTACAAGGATGAATCCGCCTACGGTATCATATATTGCGATGATGAATCCGCAATGATTGAAAGCGTAAAAAAGGCATTTAAGTCGGGGCTCAGGGCATCCATCCACGCTATAGGGGATCGTGCTATAGATTTTGCTTTGAATGTACTTGAAAAGGCGGGGGAAGGGATGGATACAGGTTCCATGAGGAATCGAATGGAGCATTGCATCCTGCCGAGGAAGGATCAATTGGAACGGATTAAGAAGATGGGGATCATCATAGGTTCTTCTTTCGGCTTTATATTTCCGTTAGGAGAAGGATATTTGAACGCTCTCGGACCCGAGCGGGTGAAAAAAGCGATTCCCCAAAGAACCTACGAAGCCATGGGCATTATCGCTCCCGGCAATACCGATTGCCCTGTGTGTGATATGAACCCTTTGTTAGCCATATACGGCGTTGTGACAAGAAAAAGCTTTGCGGGTAACTCTTTGGGAGAAGAAGAAAGAGTCAGTGTAATGGAGGCTTTGAAAGCCTACACAATATATCCTGCATACAGCACGTTTGAAGAAGACAACCTGGGATCGATTAAGGAAGGAAAGCTGGCGGACTTAGTGGTTCTGAGCGATAACATACTTGAAATCGACCCTGAAAAAATCAAGGACGTTAAAGTGGACTATACCATGATGAACGGGGAAATTGTGTGGAGACGGGATCAATAGCGGAAAAATGCAGCAGCTTTTAGAAAACTGATAGGGGTGTTAAAATGCATCTTACACAAAAAGAAACAGAAAGACTTCTTTTGTTTCAAATAGCGGAGATTGCACGCAGAAGGTGGTGCAGAAATCTTGAGCTTAACTATATTGAGGCGGGGGCGATAATATGCGATGAGCTGACAGAGCGAGCCAGGGAAGGGTCGTGTACGGTCACAGACCTGGTTGTTTTGGGACAGAAGATAATATCCAGGGAAGATGTTATGGAAGGGACGGAAAATCTTTTGCCCGTACTTCAGCTTGAAGTGCTCTTTCCCGACGGGAATAAACTTATAACCGTTCACTCTCCGATTTTTTATGCTGACCGCAGCGACACGGTAAAGGAACTGGTTTCATTTCCGCCATATATGGAGGTGCCGAAATGAACAAAACAGGGATAGGATATTATGAACTGTCGGATGACGCCGTTGTGATTAATGACGAGAGAGAAAGCTGCACTCTAAAGGTGACCAACGGAGGTGAGCGGACAATTCAAATCGGGTCGCACTTTCACTTCTTTGAGGTAAACAGGGATCTTATATTTGATCGCGTTAAAGCCTACGGCAAGCATTTGGATATCCCGTCGGGCACTTCCTTACGGTGGACCCCTGGTAAGACGCTGATCGTTCAATTAACTGAATACGCCGGCGACAAAAAGCTGTATGGTTTTAACGGGCTTGTAAATGGGAAAATTGACGATGAGGCCGTTAAGCGGGCTGCCTTCCGAAAAGCAAAAGAAAGGAAGTATCTGGGGGAGGTTCAGCATGAGTAAAAAGATCGAACGTTTGGAATATTACCGTTTATACGGGCCCACGAAAGGAGATCGCATCGCATTGGCCGATACGGGCCTCATGATTGAAATTGAGGATGACCTGTGTGCTTTGGAATACGGCGATGAATGCGTATCCGGAGGGGGGAAATGCGCTCGGGACGGCATGGGCCTGACCCCCGGTGCTACCGGAGCCGACGGCGCCCTGGATGTGGTTTTGACAAATATGATTTTGATTGACCCTGTTTTGGGGGTGATCAAGGGTGATTTAGGCATCAAAGACGGCAAAATTGTGGGGATCGGTAAGGCCGGAAATCCAAACACCATGAATATTACCCCCGGATTGGTGGTATCGGCCGCGACGGAAATTATCTCCGGAGGGGGAGGCATGATTGCCACCCCGGGCGGAGTAGACTGCCACATCCATTTTCAAAGCCCCGATCAGGTCTGGGAGTGCCTTGCAAACGGAATAACCACCATGGTGGGGGGAGGTTCCGGGGCGAAGACCCTTTCGGTTGAGACGACGGTATCCGGGATCAATTCCATGATAAGGGCCCACGAGGCTCTGCCTGTAAATGCCGGTTTTCTTTGCAGGGGGGCATCAAGTCTTCCTCCTGTTATCGAGGAGGGGCTGTTGGCAGGCGCCATAGGGATAAAAATGCATGAAGACTGGGGGTGCACACCTACCAGCATTAAGGCGGCGTTGGATGTGGCGGATCAATTTGATTGTCAGGTACAAATACATACGGACACTTTAAATGAAGCCGGAAATTTGCAAAATACAATCAAGGCCATCAACGGAAGAACCATTCACGCCTATCATGTGGAAGGGGCGGGAGGCGGTCATGCTCCAGACATATTGGAGATTTGCAGATTCCCCAATGTCATCACCTCTTCTACGAACCCGACCAACCCATATACAGTTAACACGGCGGCCGAACATTTAGACATGATAATCACAGTCCATCATTTGAACCGCAACGTGAAGGAGGACGTGGAGTTTGCCGAAAGCCGGGTAAGAACCTCGACCATCGCGGCAGAAGATTTATTATTGGATATGGGGGCTATTGCCATCATGAGTTCGGACTCCCAGGGAATGGGCAGGGCCGGGGAGACAATTTTGAGAACATGGCAGCTTGCCTCAAAGATGAAGCAGGTTCTTGGCCCTCTTAGGGAAGAAACGGGGAAGAATGATAACCGGCGGGTGCTTCGCTATCTCGCCAAGTATACCGTTAACCCTGCCATAGCGCTTGGGATCGATGACTACGTGGGATCATTCAAGGCAGGGGCCCTGGGTGATATTGTCATATGGAAGAAAGAGTTCTTCGGTGCCAAACCGGAGTATATTTTGAAAGAAGGATTTATGGTAATGAGCTCGGTGGGGGATCCCAATGCCAGTACAAAGGCTTCCCAACCGATGCTGTATCGCCCGCAGTTTGGCGCATATGGCAGTGCTCCCTGCCACTTATCACGCATATTTGTAACAAAGGCAGCCTTGGAGAACGGTTTAGCCGAAAAAATAACTACAAGCGCACATAAGTTTTTGCCCGTTAAAAATACACGTCGTTTGTCGAGGGCGGATATGGTCAGGAACCGGGTATGTCCCAATGTAGAGGTGGATAAAAAGACTTATGAGGTATTTATCGACGGGGCTAAAGCAATTTGTCCGCCGTCTGTTTCACTGCCTATGACCCAAAAATACTATTTCCGTTAACCTGTAAAAACCCACAAAGCAAGCAGCGGCCTGTCTTGTGGGTTTTATGCTTACAGCGGCTTGCTATTTTTCTTTTTGTTTGCGCTTTAACAAAGGAATCTTGTATTGTTTTTTTATGCGATAGCTGCAATCGTTCATCGCCTTGTGGAATTTTGTAATTGGTTCAGGTCCCTGAAGAACGGTGCGTTTAACGTACAGCGTACCATCCTTTCTGCTGTGCATGCGCCAGGAAACCAAAGAGACCTCTCCGTAAATGATCTCCAGGCACGTTATGCCGCGGGGGTGGATGCAGCAACCGGTGTTAAAATAGGATGGCTCACCGGGCTTCGGATATTTAGGACGGTGTGTATGTCCGCATATCAACATGATATCGTGCTGGCAGTTCCAACGATTAAAATTTTTTTCGACTTTATGTCGCCTGTTGTTATTTTTTGCGGGACTGGCTGCATATTTAACACCAAGAATATGCATAAACCGCCAAAAATAGCGAATTGTCAAAAATGATAAAAACCAAAGTTGGTCGTTTATGAAATCGCCTTGATGTCCGTGTACAACAAATATTTCCTGACCTGTTTCGCGATGCTTCAATATGATAGCTTCGTGGGCTGTAATGTCCGGGAATAAATCCTCGTAGGCCTCAGAAAAATCATCCTGGGTTTGATAAAGGTTTTTTTTCAGATAAGAAGGATTGCGAAGCTGCCGATTGTGGTTTCCATAAATCAGAATCATACGATCGTCCTGATAGAATTTTTTCATTATTTCAAATGTGGTAACGTGTGCGGTGTAAATATGTTTGAAATGAGGCTGTTCCAATAGCTCGTCCCCATCTCCCACCTCGACATAAGTACAATCGGTTTCGTAATAATAATTCATGGCATGGTAATAAATATGGCGGTTTCGTCCAAATTCATCTGAAAGACTGTCATCACCCCTATGAACATCACCAAAGAATACAAATTTTGAATTGTCATCAAAGGGGATTGGAAAAGCGTCTCTAAATACAGCATCCAGCCTTCCCTTCGTACGCATTGTTGATTCCTTTCCGTTACATTGTTAATTGCTCTGTCTTATTTATCATCGCTATTGCTGTCATTTCTATTCAATGTATTATATCAGATTATATTCATTAATTCCCGCAGAACAATTTTCAAAAGGTGGTTAATCTCCGCATAGTTGATTTTTTTATTGTCGGTCAGTATCAAATATCCTTCGTTATATCCCGGATATATCTCCATTTCGGAAAAATCAAAGGGCATACTATACAGGTCAAGAATCAATGAATCTTTAAGTTTTTCCAATGGAAATTCCAGCATCAGCCTTTGCAAAGAAGCGTTATGAACTGCCTGATAGCCGGTCTGAAAAGAATAATAATCCATGTGCATGTTTCTGGTATCGGCTGCTGTTTTGAGAGTCATTTTGTCTATGGATACGGAGCGTATAAAGCAGCGCCTGTTTCTGTCAGCCACCGTAAAGCCTTCGTGATAAAGAATGCGGTGTAAGTCCAGTTTATCCAGTATTCTTATTAAAGAAGAGAGCTGAATCAAATCATCTTTGTTGTGAAGCAGTATTTTTTCTTTTAAATACTTTGACCCCGCCTTTGAATAGTTTTTGTAGATCTCAGCGCTTTTCGCCCCGCTGATCCTGTCTGTGCGTTTACAATCTATGCCAAGATATTTTTCGATTGTTTTCTGTTTTAAATTCGGCAGAAATTCGCGTAATACTGAGTATTTTTTAATAACTCTGTACAGATCAAAAGATTGTACGATTTTTAATCTGATCGGCACGTTTTGCGAAGCGATCCGCTGTTGCAAAAAAGGGATATCAAAGCTGTAACCATTATAGCTGACTAATACGTCAGCTTCGTTAAGAGCTTTGCAATATTCATACAGCAGTTCCTTTTCGTCTCCTTTTGCTTCAGCCAGGTATTGAATAACTTCTATTTCATTGCCTGCAGTTTTCAACATTCCACCCAAAATAACCTGATCGTTTGCAGCGTAAAGCCCAGTGGTTTCGATATCAAAAACGATTACAGACAAATTGTCAAAATAACTATGATAGTTTTTTGGGTGATAAGCATCCTTGCTGTATCTTTTCGTTATTATCTCCATATGTTAGGCAATTTTCTCATATTACGTATATAGCGACACGTTCATTGTAACATAGTATTTACAGGAATCGACGATAAATGCGATACTTCTTTCAAAACAAATTATATGTCGAGCAATGTTTATATTTTGATACCAAAATATGCAGGATTTCGACAATGTGAAGTGGGTAATATGGATTGAAACGGTCTCATATCCATAATATTCAAAGAAAAAGTATAGGAGGACATAGGAATGGATGTATTAAAAGTCTCGGCGAAATCAAATCCAAATTCAGTTGCAGGAGCTTTGGCAGGAATTTTAAGGGAGAGAGGCGGGGCAGAGGTTCAGGCCATCGGTGCCGGGGCCTTGAATCAGGCGATAAAAGCAGTAGCTATAGCAAGGGGCTTTGTTGCACCGGGAGGTGTTGACCTGATCTGCGTTCCCGCTTTTACGGACATCAGAATAGAGGGGGAGGAACGTACCGCAATAAAATTGATTGTCGAACCAAGATAGTTACATAGAATTCACGAAACTGCATAGCATTGAATGACCGCCCGGCGGTCATTTTTATGCAAAAAGATGCAATGGGGCGGCTACTGCAGGAGTTTTTGACAAGCTGCAGCCCTTGATCTATACTAGCTGTAAGAGTTGTTTCCTGGGTACAGCGGCGTGTATAATATATATGTAATATATGCGGCCCAATTTCTGGCGGTGGGATTTGGGGCATTGATAGGATTATCGGTGGTATATGTGTTTAACAGGATTCCGGCGGCCTGGTTATGTGACTATAACGTGGAACCGGATAAAGGTATGTGGGGATCCAGAATCCGAAATTACCCTTTTGATGCTCTGTTTGTTTTGGCATTTGCGAGTGCATCCTTTAAGATGCTTGATGAGGGATTTCTATATCTGCCGGCGGGCCTGGCCGCTCTTTGGACCCTTCTCATAATAAGCATTTCCGACATCAAATACAGGATAATTCCGGACCAATTTGTCATTGTGCTTGCGGCTTCGGGATTAGGATTCATACCTTTTCAAAGTACTATGTATTCCCCTTTGGCAGGGGCGGTCATTGGAGCCGGAAGCGCCCTTTCAGTCGGCATAGCCGGGAAATTGGTATTTAAAAAAGATACTTTGGGTTTCGGTGACATAAAACTCTTTGGGGCAATAGGCCTTGTGGCGGGTTTTAAAGGCGCTGTTTATATCCTGCTGTTTGCAACCTTTTCAAGTGCTTTAATCTTTGTCGTAAGGCTGGTAATGCAGCAAATTAGGCTTAAAGACGAGCAGCCTGTCGGTCCTTTTATAGCAGCCGGAACCGCTTCCTATATTTTATTTCGGGAGGGAATGGAAAAATGCGTGGATTGGCTTTTTACGCTTATCATATAAAGGAATGTTCATTTCTAAATTAGTCTTGCGACCTTGCAAATGGTGACTTTTTGTAGTATCCTATCTAATCATACACATAGAGAGGCGGACAGCATATATACAATGAATACAATCGAAGATTTGATTAAAAGCAGCAGGAAAATCGTTGTGAAGATCGGAAGCCACACGCTGTCCGATGAAAAAGGCAATGTTAACAAAGAGGTGATGAACAATATAGTTGATCAGCTGTGCGATCTCATGAAAGAAGGTAAAAGAATAATCATCGTCTCCTCCGGTGCAGGTATATGCGGTATAGCGGCAATCAATAAATGGCACAGGAAAGAGGATATAAATTATAAGCAGGCATTATGCGCCATCGGACAGGTCGAGCTTATGATGGCGTACAAAGAAATCTTTGAATCTCATGGGATACATGTAGGTCAAATGCTGTTGTCAAGAGATGATTTTGGGGATCACATGCGCAATCTTTATATGAGAAACACCTTATTTACTTTAGTCGACGAGGGTGTAGTCCCTATAATAAATGAAAATGACAGTGTCAGCGTCGAAGAGATTAAAATCGGCGACAATGATACATTAAGTGCATTTACAGCCAACCTTTGGGGTGCGGATCTGTTAATCATAATGAGCGATATTGACGGCATTTACGATAAGGACCCGAAAAAAAATGAGGATGCGGAATTGATAGAAAAAATCCATGATATTGACGCTCTGCTTCCGGAAATAGATGCCAGAGGGAAAAGCCGGTTTGGTACAGGTGGTGTTCTTACTAAAATTTCTGCTGCAAGACAGGTAAATGAATATGGGATACCGATGCTTTTGGTGAACGGCACTAAAAAGGATATCCTGCACAAGTTGATTAAAGGGGAGGAAAAAGCTACCGTTTTTTATCGTAGAAGCTTTGGAGGTGAAAGATGAACATCGGTTTGATAGGAACCGGCAATATGGGATCCGCGATAATAAAGGGATATATAAAGGCAAACCCCGGATCTGAACGTAATATCTGTGCCTGCGACAGCATCCGATCTAAGCTGCTCGAATTGGCCGACGAAGGAATTCGCGGCTGCAGCAATGTAGCTGATGTGGCTGATAAAAGCGACGTAATAATTATTGCTGTTAAACCGGATGCCGTGTACGATGTCCTTAAGGCAATTGCTAAAACTAAGGGCGTAGAGGAAAAGATTTTGGTATCGATCGCAGCCGGAGTGCACATGGACAAAATTATTCGAATCTGCAAGGAAGAAGATGATACTTTAGCATTAAAGGTAGTGAGGGTAATGCCCAATACCCCTGCCCTGACAGGACAAGGTATGAGTGCTTTATGCAGAAATCCCGGAGTCAGCGATCAGGAATTTGCCGCGGTTATGAATATATTCTCCTGTTTGGGCAAGGCAGAGGAAATCAAGGAGGATTTGATGGATTGCGTGGTAGGCGTATCGGGAAGCAGTCCCGCTTATGTATATATGTTTATCGAGGCTTTAGCTGACGGAGCTGTGGCAAAGGGTATGGACCGAAGCCAAGCATATCGATTTGCAGCTCAAGCAGTTTTAGGCTCGGCGAAGATGGTGATGGCTACAGGCAAACACCCCGGGGAACTTAAGGACATGGTGTGTTCGCCGGGAGGAACCACGATTGACGCAGTTTTATCTTTAGAGCGCAGCGGGTTTAGACATGCTGTCATGGAAGCGGTTAAAGTAGCGACGGAAAAATCGATTTCGATGGGTAAATAAATGGTATACAAGGAAAAGACTATTAGCACGGAAAGACTTTATGAAGGTAAAATATTGTCTTTACGCAGGGATAAGGTTATAGCGGTAGAAGAGCAGATATCTTATCGCGAGATTGTTGAGCACAGCGGAGGCGCGGCTGTGGCTGCATTGACCGAACAAGGTAACATGGTGCTGGTAAAACAATATCGAAGAGCCGCTGATGAGATTATTTTGGAGGTTCCTGCGGGTAAAATTGATAAGTCGGAGGATCCGCTGCATGCGGCAAAAAGAGAATTAAAGGAGGAGACAGGATATCTGGCAAACAAAATTAAACATCTCGCATCCTTTTATTCTTCTGTCGGTTATTCCGAAGAAAAGATCCATCTGTATCTGGCATGGGATTTGGTGGCCGGAAAACCGGAATTCGACAGCACGGAGGCTATTGAAATAGTTGAATGCGATGTAAAAACCCTAAAAGATATGATTGTTAAGGGTGACATAATAGATGCAAAAACTATTGCAGCTATCCTGTTAACTGCTGTAAAAATGGGCATATAAATGCTTCTATAAAACATCCGCCCAGAATTAATAAAGAAAAGATCATAAAAAGATAAATGTAGCCTGCAGAAAAATTACTGAACAGGTTTTTTCCGACTTTGGCATAATGACCTGACAGCATTGAAAAAGACAGCGATAAGGATGTTGCGGCTCCGCAAAGGAACGCTGGTATAAACAGAAGGTTTTGTGGTATCAATGTCATCATTACCATGCCGATTCCTTTAATACCCATGGTTTCCATGAATAGTGCTGAGGAAAATCCCAAAGCAGCACCTTTGTACGATAAGATCAATAAGGCCAAGGGAAAACCGACTACTGTAAAACCTGCCAATGCAATTATAAAAAGCAGGACCAAGTTAACGGCTAAGGAGCTGAGAAATACATTCGGAAGGTCTATACCTGACAGGTCCGAAATAAACAGTGTTGTATCGAGAAATGATTGTATGCTGGCTTTATTTTCAGGGGAAAGAAAGCCTTCCATAAATACTCCGGCAGATATGCCAAGCAAAAAGAAAAATATCGTTATCATCATAACAGGGAGGTTATGAAATACTGACCATACGGTGCTTCTTCTAAGGTTTCTTTTCATATTTTACTCCCGATAAAAGTTTTGAACAGCAGGCTTTATAAAAGCTATGTCCAATCTTCTTTGGTTATGACAGACTGAAAAATATTATTGTATTATTTGAATCTAAGGGATATACTGAAATGACACGAAAAGGGCAAAGAAAGGTAATACCATGGAACGATATCTTCTGCATTTTTCTGAATATATGCAAAAAGAGAAAGCCAAATCAGACAACACTAGGTTGGCATATCAAAGAGATCTTTCCGATTTCGGTCGCTTTTTAAAGAAGAAAGATATTTTGGATGTTGAGGACATTAACAATACGGAAGTGGTAGCCTATCTTCTTAAATTAAAAAAAGACGGTAAGGCTGTTGCGACGATTAATAGAAGACTGGCTTCCCTCAGAGCATTTTTCGATTATTTATCGGCGAAGGGCTTTATTTATCATAATCCTGCCGAGGGAATTAAATCTCCCCGAGTAGAACGAAAAAGCATCGAATACCTCACCGTCAGCGAGGTGGAACTGCTTCTTAGCCTTCCTGACAACACCGTAAGGGGCGTACGTGACAGAGCCCTTCTGGAGCTTCTTTACGCTTCAGGAATGAGGGTAAGCGAAATTGCGGGGGCAAATATGGCGGATCTGAACCTGCGAATAGGTTTTATCATTTCTGGTGAAGATTATGGAAAGGCCAGGATAATTCCTCTTGGTCGTCCTGCCAGGGCAGCCTTGGAAGCCTATTGTTACGATGCAAGATCCAAACTTATAAGGGAAAGACCGGAGGAGCAAAAGGCTTTGTTTGTGAATTATAACGGTCAGCGTTTAACGCGGCAGGGTATATGGAAACTTATCAAGGAGTACGGTAAAAAATGCGATCTGGCAGAGAAGCTGACACCGCAGACCCTAAGGAATTCGTTTGCGGTCCATATGATTCAAAACGGCGCGGATCTTAAATCTTTGCAAGAATTGCTGGGCCATGAAGATCTGACGGCAACCCAAATATTTTTGGGCGTTACTAAAAATCGCATTAAGGACGTCTATGATAAAACACATCCCAGGGCATAAGTCCGGGAAAGGGAAAATGTGCTTGCATAACGAAAAACCTCATGCTAAAATGGTTAGCGGTGCAATACAGACGGTCCGCTGGATATAAACCCGAGAAAGGGGATCTAAGAACGTCTTTGAAGAGAGGAGGTGCCCGTGTGGATATTATGAAAGTCATAGAGCAAGACTATATGAAACAGGAAATTCCTC
>CAYRNC010000001.1:15245-16392 GCA_964425645.1 uncultured Oscillospiraceae bacterium
GTCGGGGATACAGTTAAAGTTCATATTAGAATTAAAGAAGGCAGTCGGGAAAGAATTCAGGTTTTTGAAGGCTTTGTTTTAAAGATACAAAATGGCGGTCTTGGGCAGACGTTTACGGTTAGAAGGATATCTTCAGGAATAGGCGTTGAAAAAACGTTTCCTGTGCATTCACCGAGAATCGATAAGATAGAAATAGTCAGAAAAGGGGACGTCAGAAGAGCCAAACTTAACTATATGAGGAAGAGAACCGGTAAAGCGGCAAGAATTAAAAGTAAAGAACACAGGTAAAGGGAAAAAGCGATTGCAATGGTTCTTTCATTCAACCTTTATATCCTAAAAAACCCGGCGTAGTCAATTATTCGGCTATGCCGTTTCGTTATCTGTGTCTAAGATATTTTAGTTCGATGTTACTCATTTTTTACTGCACACAGGCTGTAAAAGGGATGAAAAATGGAATATCTAAATTGGTACCCCGGGCACATGAAAAAAACCGGGGACATGATTCGATCTAATCTTAAAATGGTTGACGCTGTCATTGAGGTGATTGACGGGAGAATTCCTTTTTCCAGTCGCAATCCTGATATCCTTGAGCTTTGTTCCGGAAAGATTCACATCATAGCCCTTAACAAAAGTGATCTTTCCGATGAAAAGGCCCAAACAGAATGGATATCATATTTCCGGGAACAGGGTATCCATGCGTTTCAAATCAATGCCGTATCAGGTTCGGGTATAGGACCCCTTCTAAAGTGCCTTGGGTTCCATGAAAAAAAAATAAATGAAGGAAGACGACGGTTCAGGCCTTTAAGAATTATGGTTGTTGGAGTTCCAAATGTGGGAAAGTCATCTTTGATAAACAGAATGGCCGGGGGGAGAAAAACCATGATAGGAAACCGGCCGGGGGTGACTAGGGGAAAACAGTGGCTGTCCTTAGAAAACGGCATGCAGCTTTTGGATACACCCGGCATGCTTTGGCCCAAGTTTGAAGATAAAAAAATCGGCCTTTATCTCGCTTTTTGCGGATGTATAAGAGATGAAATCCTCGATATACCCGGTTTGGCTTTAGAATTGATCAAGGTGTTAATTGTAAAGAATAAAAGGGCGCTTGTGAGCCGCTACAATTTGGAGGATTTTGGTGAATCGCCTTTGG
>CAYRNC010000001.1:16402-36835 GCA_964425645.1 uncultured Oscillospiraceae bacterium
AATTATGGATATGATCGCAGCAAACCGAGGATTTTTACTTCGTGGCGGTCGAATCGATTATGAAAGGACGGGATTCATGCTCCTTGATGAATACAGAAGCGGCAAGATCGGCAGAATCACCTTGGAAGAGGTAGAGGATTGCAAGAAATGAAAAAGGAAAAGCAACTTTTCTTGGAGGAGAAATTTCATCGGATGAGGGAATACGAAAATGCACTTTACGATAAGGGCGTCTGTTCTGTAGCAGGTATAGATGAAGCGGGAAGGGGCCCCCTCGCGGGACCTGTGGTGGCTGCCGCAGTAATTCTGCCAAAGGATTTTGATGTCGTGGGTATAGATGATTCAAAAAAACTTTCAGAGAAAAAAAGGGAGATATTCTTTGAAATTATTAGTAAAAAGGCTGTTGCTTACAGTATCGGTACAGTAGATAACGAAACGATTGACAGCATTAATATTTTGCAGGCCACTAAGGCTGCCATGAAAGAGGCTGTACGCGGGTTGGAGGCTGTATGCAGTGTAGAACATTTGCTTTTGGATGCAATTCTCCTTGAGGACATTACCATACCCCAAACATCTATAATTAAAGGGGATACGAAAAGCTTATCCATTGCGGCCGCATCTGTTATTGCTAAAGTAACGAGGGACAGAATGATGAAGGACTTTCATAGGCTTTATCCTTCTTACGGTTTCGATCATAATAAAGGCTACGGGACAAAATCCCATTTCGAATGCATCGAAAACCATGGCATATGCAGGATACACCGCATATCCTTTCTGAAGAAAAAATTCAGCATTCAATCTTATGATGATTCGTTAAGTGCATGGGACGTTCCCAGATAACATAAGAAACAGATTATCATTGACAAATGGGAGTTTTTCGTTAGAATAAAACTATTAAAGCTAATAGGGATGCAAGGATCGGGAGGAGTACTTCGTAACCCTTTTACAGAGAAGAGGCTGTCCTGCTGAAAGGCTTCTAAGAAGGTGCGAAGGAATGTCGCCTGGGAGCATTATGTAATAAGTGCTGCCGCAGCTGACTGATTGTGTCGGTGTCGGCAGAAATAAGGTGGTACCGCGGATATTCCGTCCTTATGCAGATCTGCATGGGGATAATTTTTTTGTAACGATAAAAGGAGAAGCCATGAGTAATAATTTAGCGAAAACATATGACCCCAAGGATTTTGAATCCAGGATATATGAACTGTGGGAGTCTAGTGGCGCTTTTCGGGCTAAAGGAGATAAAAGCAAAACGCCCTTTACTATTGTCATGCCTCCGCCCAACATCACAGGGCAGCTTCATATGGGCCATGCTTTGGATCATACTCTTCAGGATGTTTTGATAAGGTGGCGAAGAATGCAGGGCTACGATACCCTTTGGCTTCCGGGAAGCGATCATGCCAGCATAGCCACGGAAGTAAAGGTAGCGGAAAAAATCCGTGATGAAGAGGGAAAGACAAAAGAGGAATTAGGAAGGGAAGAATTCATTAAACGGGCTTGGGAATGGAAGAGAGTGTACGGGGGCAAGATCACAGAGCAATGCAGAAAGCTCGGAGATTCCTGTGACTGGTCCAAAGAACGCTTCACAATGGATGAAGGATGTAATCGCGCTGTCACCGAATTTTTTGTAAGCTTGTTTGAAAAAGGATTGATCTATAAGGGGAATCGCATAATTAACTGGTGTCCCTGCTGCGGTACAACCCTTTCGGAGGCAGAAGTTGAACATAAAGACAGGATGGGTAAATACTATTATATCCGTTATCCCGGTGAGGATGGGGGGGAAGGCATAGTTGTAGCTACATCAAGGCCTGAAACTATGTTCGGGGATGTTGCCGTGGCGGTGCATCCTTTGGACAAAAGGTATCAATCAATAATAGGTAAAAACGTGCTTCTTCCTCTTACAGGAAGGGTGATTCCGGTTATCGCAGATAATTTCCCTGACCCTGCTAAAGGTACAGGGGCGGTAAAGATAACTCCGGCACATGACCCAAATGATTTTGAAGTAGGAGAAAGGCACGGGCTAGATCAAGTTAGCTGCATAGACAAGGACGGCAAGATGACAGGGCCGGCATTGGAATATGTCGGCATGGATCGATATCAGTGTCGCAAAACCTGGTTGTCACGCCTGTCAGATGAAGGCTATCTGGTTAAAGAGGAAGATATTACGATACCTGTGGGAGAATGCTACAGATGCAACGAATCTATAGAACCTATGCTTTCAGAACAATGGTTTGTTCGAATGGAAGAATTGGCGGCTCCTGCGATTAGGGTTGCGCATAGCGGTGACCTCATCCATGTACCGGATCGATTCGAGAAAATCTACCTTCATTGGCTGGAAGAAATCAGAGATTGGTGCATTTCAAGGCAGCTTTGGTGGGGGCATCGAATACCTGCATATTATTGCCGCGGCTGCGGTGAGATGATTGTGGCAAGAGAGGTTCCCGCAAGCTGTCCAAAATGCGGAAGCGTAAGCATCGAGCAGGATGAAGATGTGCTAGATACCTGGTTCAGCTCTGCCCTGTGGCCTTTTTCCACCCTCGGCTGGCCTGAAAAGACTGAAGATCTTAAGCATTTTTATCCTACCGATGTTTTGGTAACCGGGTACGATATAATATTTTTCTGGGTTGTGCGGATGGTCTTTTCCGCGATGGAAGCTATGGAGGAACCTCCATTTAAATATGTATATGTTCACGGTTTGGTGCGGGATGCGGAAGGCCGGAAAATGAGCAAGTCTTTGGGTAATGGCGTGGATCCTTTGGAAGTCATTAAAGAGTACGGGGCAGATGCTCTGCGGTTTATGCTTACAACAGGCATAAGTCCGGGAAACGATCTGCGCTTTAAAATGGACCGTCTTGAATCCTGTCGAAACTTTGCAAATAAGTTATGGAATGCTTCGCGCTTTGTAATAATGAATCTTACAGATGGGGATTTTAAGACCATGGAAGAGGACATTTCAAATAATCTTAAAACTGAGGACAGATGGATTCTCTTAAAAACCAACGACGCGATACGGGAAGTTACAGATAATATGGAACGCTTTGAATTGGCCCTGGCAGGACAAAAAATTTATGAAACAATTTGGAATGAATTTTGTGATTGGTATATAGAGCTGGTTAAGCCTCGATTATACGGGGATGATTTGGCAGACAAAAAAGTCGTACGCTCTGTTCTCGTCCGCACTTTATCGAATATGCTATGTCTGCTTCATCCTTTTATGCCATTTATAACTGAGGAAATCTGGGCCTCGCTCCCGGGAAAGAAAAAACTGCTGATCAGAACAGAGTGGCCCACCCCTGACAGCCGTGATATCTTCAAAAAGGAGGCTTTTAACATGGAGCTCGCCATGAATATCATCCGCGGCATTCGCAATATCAGGGCTGAGACGGAAACCGCACCTTTGAAAAAATTGCGTGCATTGATTATAGCCGGGGATAAGCAGGAAAACGTTAAACATGCGGAGAATCACATTGTTAATTTGGGGAATCTATCAGAAATCCTTTACCTCGCCGACAAGAAGGATGTTCCCGATGAAGTGATGTCCGGTGTGATCGACGGAGTTGAAATATTCGTTCCACTCGAAGATCTTATAGACTATAAGGCGGAATATCTGCGCCTTTCAAAAGAACAGGAACGTCTTAAAAAAACTATGGAGAAGCTTGAGGTAAAGCTGGGTAAATCCGGGTTTATTAAAAAAGCACCGGCGAAAATTGTAGACGGAGAACGAGACAAGCTGGAGAAATGCAGGGATATGCTGAAGAAGCTGGATGCAAGACTGCAGGCTGTGGGGACAAAGCTAAAGTGAAAACAGTAAATTATACGGATGTTCTTGAGAGAATCCACAGCTATCAAAGGCACGGCAGCCGTCTTGGCCTAGAAAGGATGTCCGTGTTGATGGATTTACTCGGAAATCCTCAAGACAGGATGAAGATAATTCATGTGGGAGGAACTAACGGCAAGGGGTCTGTTTGCCGTTATCTCGCCTCCGTTCTTTCGGAAAACGGGTACAAAGTCGGTCTGTATACGTCTCCGTATTTGGAAAGGTTTACTGAGCGAATAGAGTATGACGGTGAGGAGATTTCAAAAGACGATTTAGTTGAATGTTCTTTGACAGTTTTCAATGAAGCAGAAAAGATGGTGAAAATGGGCCATGATTCTCCTACAGAATTCGAATTGATTACGGCGATCGGATTTGTATATTTTGGCCGGCTCCCTATGGATTTTCTTATTTTGGAGGTCGGCCTGGGGGGAAGGGGTGATTCAACAAACATAATTAAACAACCCTTGGCCGCTGTTATTACATCCATCTCGTTGGACCATGTAGATGTGTTGGGAAACACCACAGAGAAAATAGCGTTCGAAAAAGCCGGGATAATTAAAAACGGCGGTCTCGTTATTTCAAATGTGAAAGACACGCCGGCCGCTGCTGTCATTCGAAATACAGCAACCGGCAAAGGATGTGAATTTTATGATGTTACCCGCATCAGATATTTTGATGTAGAAAAATCTCTTAACGGATATTCTTTTTCGGTGGCGTTGAAAAAACATGAGACTGTAAGGGTGTCTTTGTCAATGGTAGGAATGCATCAAGTAGAGAATGCAATTTGCGCGTTAAGCGTGATTGAAGCGCTGGTGAAGGGGAATATTATAAAGACGGATCAAAAAAAAATTCTTTTGGGAATGAAAAGGGGCAGGCAGGCGGGCAGGCTGGAGGTGCTTAGTCAAAGGCCCTATATTATTATAGACGGTGCTCATAACGAAGCCGGCGTTCAGGCTTTAAGCGAAGTGATTAACGAGCATTTCTCGGGAAAAAAAATACTTCTTGTTGCAGGTGTGTTAAAAGATAAAAAGGTTGAGGGTTTGCTGAAATGCTTTTCTGCGATAAATTGTAAAGTGATTGCTACAGAACCGGACAGCAACAGAAGCCTTCCGGCAAAGGAACTGTGCAATATGGCTTTAGACGCCGGTTTAGAATGCATAGATACCTGCAATCTCAAAGATGCATTTTATTACGCTTTAAAAGAATCAAAAAACTACGATTTAATTATTTTTTCCGGATCGATTTATTTAATCGGAAGAATTAGGGAGATGTATAAAGATGAACTCTAATAAGGTGTTGATGATTTATAACCCCAAAGCCGGAAGCGGCCTTTTTAAAAGCAGCTTGGACAGAATATTGGAATTATTTCAAAATGAACAGAAATTTGTGATCCCTGTACGGGTGGATAGACCTGAACGGTTAAATGATGTGATCATGGAAACAAAAAAAATCGAATTTGAAAAGATAATTGTGGCAGGCGGAGACGGAACGATTCATTCAGTAGTAAACGCCATGATAAACAACAATATAGATTTGCCTTTGGCGGTATTCCCATCAGGTACAGCTAACGATTTTGCCTATTATTTTGACATCCCGAATAACATTGACGGTATGGTAAATATCGCTTTAGGGAAGAATTATACCTATTGTGATGTGGGAAAAATCAACGACAAATATTTTATCAATGTTGCCGCGATGGGTTTTTTGGTCGATGTGAGTCAAAAGACAGATCCCGACGTAAAAAATACATTGGGTATTATCTCCTATTATCTTAAAGGAGTGAGCGAATTTCCTAAACTTCAGCCTTTGCCGATTACAATTCAAAGCGAGGAATATACAGGGGCCGAGCGAATGTATTTTATGCTTGTTATGAATGGAAGATCTGCAGGAGGTTTTAAACGGGTAGGGGCGCATGCGGAAATAAACGATGGTTTGCTCGACGTGCTGGTCTTCCGGGAATTACCTCTTACAGAGCTTCCCGTGCTGCTTCTGAATTTTATGCAGGGACACCATTCAGAAAACAAGAATGTTCTCTATTTTAAGACAGATAAGTTATATGTAGAATCAGAGGTTCCGATCAGCACAGATATGGATGGTGAAAAGGGCTGCAATTTTCCTTTAAGCATCTCCTGCATACCCAAAAAGTTAAGAATTAATACGCTTAGAAAGGATATGGAGGGATCTAACTGGTGAAATACGTGGTAAGCACTACCGATGAATATAGCATGCTGGTCGACATGTTTATGCGCTACGACCTGGAGTTTTCTGTAGAAGAACCCCTGCCAACAGAATTAATCCGATGCTGGAAGGCCGAAGATGAAAAGGGCGGGCTTATAGGCGGTTGTGTTCTGGCAGCAAGGGGCGGAGAATACATTATAGACGGTATTGCCACCGTACCTGAGCATAGGGATAAAAGAATAGCGAGCCGTCTTATGAAACTTGCGGCGGATGAAGTTAAAGCAAGGAAAGGTAACAAGATATATCTGGTTGCAAAGGTACCCGGATTTTTTAAAAAACTGGGCTTTGATGCTATTGATTTTGAAGATGTACCGTTGCTTTTTGACTGTCGGTCCTGCCCTCAATTTCAAAAAACATGTTTTCCTAATGTTATGATGCTGACCTTGTAACATATACTTGCCCCCGATTCCATAGATATAATAGAAAGCCTTTTATGGTTCGGGGGTTATTTATGTCCACATTAAAAAATGTATTTGCTTTTGCCGGAGCCTATATTGCTTTTGTGATGGGCTCCGGTTTTGCCTCCGGTCAGGAGGTATTGCAGTTTTTCACTTATCACGGTTTTCAGGGCAGCCTGGGTGCCGGAATCGTGGCTTTGTCAGTGTTTGCTGTTTCATCGGCTAATGTGATGGCAGACGGAAAAAGGCTGTCGGGCTGCGATAAGCGAAGCGTTGGCATTTATAGCTTCTATTGCGGAGGCAAACTCGGTATTTTGTTTGAGTGGACGATACCCATCATAATGTTTTTGTTTCTCACGGTTATGCTGTCAGGAGCAGGTGCTGCCTTTAACGAATACTATGGTATCCCCGCCCTCACGGGAAGAATAATTATGGCTGTCTTTGCATATATTACCGTTGCGCTGGGGTTCCGCCGCTTGGTGAACATGATAGGTCCTTTGGGCATAGGGATACTTATTTTTGTTGCCGCTGTAAGCCTACTTTCCGTTAACAGAAATCATAACGGCTTATCTGTCGCTGACGGATATATAGAGAAAGTCCTTGACCCAAATTCGGTATTCACCGAAAATTTTTGGCTGTCGGGCCTGCTTTATGCATCGTTCAACCTCGTTACTGCCCTGCCTTTTTTAGCAGGTATGGGAAGGCAGTCAAACAGCAAAAAAGAAGCTGCAGCGGCAGGGGCGCTTGGCGGTGTGCTTTATGCGGGGGGTGCAATACTTTTGAATCTTGCCTTACTAGCTAACTTGCCCCTAGTTCTGAATAAAGAGATACCATTCTTGTGGATAGTTTGGGATATCAGACCGGCCATAGGATCCGTCTATTCGATCATGTTGCTTGCAGGAATCTATACGACAGCTGCGCCGATGCTGTGGTCCATATGTGATTTGTTAAAAGAAGGCGGTGAGGGTGCAGGTTATTTATCTACCGCCATGCTCATTGTATCGATGGCGGTATTTGCCGGACATCTTCCCTTCAGCGCGTTAGTGGCCATGCTTTATCCGTCCATTGGGGTGTTTGGAATTTTTCTTCTGTTTTGTATTCTATGGCGGAAGCTGTCGATAATATTTGCCTGGACAGGGAAATCCAAAGTGCGATCATATATTTGATTATTATGGTATACTAATATTGAATAACTCAATAGGAAGGGAGGCGAGTTGCATGGCTGTATCTCATGTTTATGCGGTGCCTCATCCGCCGCTGATAATTCCCTCTGTGGGAAAAGGGCAGGAAAAGAAAATACAAAGGACCATAGATGCTTATGAAAAAGTGGCAACGGAAATTGCTGAAATTGGACCCGATACCGTTATTATTGTTACACCCCATTCTGCACTTTATAAGGACTATATTCACATTTCGCCCGGGAAAAATGCCTCCGGGGATTTTCATCGTTTTGGAAGTCGGGTGACTTTGGATACTGTTTATGATCATGAATTGGCGCTGGAAATCGGGAGGGCTGCGGACAATGAAGGGATTCCTGCGGGCCCTTTGGGAGAAAAGGACAAGTCCTTGGATCACGGTTTCCTTGTACCATTTTGGTTCATAAATCGTTACTGCAAAAGCATAAAAACGGTAAGGATATCTGTTTCCGGCTTATCGTATCTTCAGCATTATCAATTTGGTAAATGCATAGCCGGGATCGCAGATTCTCTGGATCGAAGGGCTGTGCTGGTAGCAAGTGGAGATCTTTCCCACAGGCTTTTGGATGAAGGCCCCTACAGTTATGCCCATGAGGGACCTGTATTTGATGAGGCGATAACTGAAGCTTTGGCTCGGGCAGATTTTCTGAGCATGCTGTCTTTTGATGAAGGGTTTTGTGAGGCCGCAGGTGAATGCGGACTGCGTCCTTTCCTTGTTATGGCCGGCTGTCTTGACGGTAAAGCCGTTGAATCGGAGCTTTTATCATACGAAGGTCCTTTTGGAGTCGGTTATTCTGTGAGCAGATTTAAAGTTCTTACCTTCGATGGCAGCAGACATTTCGACCGCATTTTTTTAAATGGCCTAAAAGAGGAGATAGAAGGGATTAGGAAGGGTGAGGATGAATATGTCAGCCTTGCAAGGGCTTCATTGGAATCATATATCCTTCATAAAAAGAAAATAAGGGCTGTCGATCTTCCCGCATCCTTAACCGATCAAAAAGCCGGGGTTTTCGTAACTTTAAAAAAGGGCGGATGCTTAAGGGGATGCATAGGAACAATTTCTGCAACAGAAGATTCTGTAGCCATGGAGATTATAAATAATGCCATAAGCGCGGGGACAGGGGACCCGAGATTTGATCCTGTAACCGCTTCGGAATTACCGGATATTATATACAGCGTCGATATCCTCGGGGATCCCGAACCCATCGCTTCCATGGATGAACTTTCCCCTGACCAGTATGGAGTGATTGTAAGCAAAGGAGCGCGAAGGGGGTTGCTGCTGCCCAATTTGGACGGGATAAAAACCCCTAAACAGCAGGTAGAGGTTGCTTTGCAGAAAGCCGGGATAAAAGTTCATGAAAATTATAAGATGGAGCGGTTCAGGGTGGTGCGTCACACATGATTTGTAAAATATGCCCCCACGCCTGCGATATAGAGGAAGGCAGTGTCGGTTTTTGCGGAGCAAGGGAAAATCGGCAAGGTGTGATTACAGCAAAGAATTACGGCGAGGTTACAGCGATTAATTTAGATCCGATAGAAAAAAAGCCTTTGTATGAGTTTTATCCCGGGAGCTTAATACTTTCTGTGGGAAGCTATGGCTGCAATTTGAGGTGTTCATTTTGTCAGAATTACAGAATATCCATGACGGATCAAAACGCAATGCAATCCTGTATGCGCATAAATCCAAGGCAGTTGATAAACAGGGCGAAACAATTGAAGGCAAAAGGAAATATCGGGATAGCTTATACCTATAACGAGCCGCTGGTAGGATATGAATTCGTTATGGATACTGCAAAACTGGCAGAGGCGGAGGGCTTGAAAAATGTCATTGTGACAAACGGTTATGTGGAGGAAAAACCGTTGAAGGCACTACTTCCCTATATTGATGCACTCAATATCGATTTGAAAAGTTTTTCCGACGACTTCTACAAAAAAATAGAAGGAGATTTAGAAACGGTAAAAGGCAGCATTATGCAGGCTGCCGGGGTTGCACACGTAGAAGTAACCACCTTAATAATTCCTGAAGAAAATGATAAAGACGAAGAGATGTATGACCTTTCACGGTGGCTGGCCTCGGTTGATAAAAAAATCCCCTACCATATATCCCGTTTCTTCCCGAATTATCTTATGAGCGGCAGCAAAGCGACGCCCCGGGAAACTATGTACAGACTGGCTAAAATCGCAAAAGAATCCCTTTATCACGTATATTTAGGGAATATGTGATTTTAACTTGAGGAAATAATCATTTAGTTTCACAGGGCCAAGAAGGATTTCCCTGCCTACGTATAGCGTTCCGTCCATCCTGGTAAGGTAACACCACTTGACCAGTAAAATTGAACCCTCCGTAATTTCAATGGCCGTAATGCATCTTTGATGAACAGAGCTGCCTGAATTGAAATATGGGATATCCTCAGGTGCAGAAAACGTTGAGCGGTGAGTATGCCCGGCTATCAACATTTTATTCTCTTTCTTCGACCATCGGGATAAAATGATCTCAACCCACCTTTTTCGTTTGTGATTTTTAGCTGCACTTGTAGGGTTGTTTATTCCGATCATTTCTAGGGGTCTCCAAAGATAGCGCACCATAATGCGGCTTATTTTCCAAAGCCTGTCGTTTAGGAAATCTGCCTGATGACCGTGAAGCAAGAAAATTTCATCTTCTGTATCTTCATACTTAAGAATGAGTCCTTCGTGAAAAGTTATTCCCGGAAACAATGGCACAATTCTTTTTTCACGTATATCGTAATACTCCCATAGATTGTTGCGGATAAAGTATTTGTTTCGCTTAACGATGTCATGGTTCCCGTAAACGGAATAAAATCGATTCGATTTATAAAATAGGGCCAAAAGCCAAAAAATCGGATTGTAAACCTCAATTATATCGGACATTCTTTTGTTTTCCCAAAGTTCGTCGCCGTCGCCGAGTTCAATATAGGTGAAATTATGAAAATGATATTTGTTTAATGCGGCAAAAAACAGGTTCTGATTCTTTGAAAAATTATCTGCATAGTCCCCGTTGCCCCGGTGACAATCACTCATAATCACATATTTGGAATCGTCGTTGAAAGTTATTTTATATGCATCCCGATATGTTTCGGAGATGCGTTTGAAGGCATATTTTTCCCATATTTCCATCATCAAATCTCCTTTACCGCCTTTTTTAGATTTATAGCTGTTTTATAAAGGCCCGGAGCTGTTTCCCTAAGAGAGGCAATCTTTTCGGGAGCTGTTTTGTATTCCTTAGTCAGCCGGAGATATTGACAGCATAATATTTGATTCTTTTTTTGCATGGGCTTTTCTATGACAGGTGTTCTGGAGAAGGGCTGGGGCGACAGGGGGTAATTAAATCGGAACCATGCAGTACTTCCAATAACTTTAATGTTTTGTTCGGTGTAGCCTGTCTTTCTAAGACTGGAAACAAAGGCGTCGCACATATCCTGGTTAAGCAGTGTGATTCTGACATCCACGGACAGCTCGTTCGGGTTTGAAAATTCACCTAGAAGAAAACCTGTAAGCCACCAGTGTCTGTCTTTCCTGATAAAAAGAATTTTTTCATTCTTTTTAATCCTGCAGATCATGTGGAGCTGATCTTGCTCCTTGGCGCTTTTGTAAAAATCATCCTTAGATCTATCATCTTTAGTATAAATGCCGATTTCGCAGCCTGTGGCGATTCCATATTGGCCTTTCCATAACTCAATGAGCCATTTTCTGCCGCCGTAATCAAAATAAACAGGCTCGCAGTCGATTATCATACCCATAAGCGCTGCAGCTTCGTCATAGATGCGACTGTAGCCGAAGTTTTTTTGCCAGGCATCTTTTCGCGAATAAAATATATTCTGCTTGGAATCGTAGGCATAGCCGGCATCTTTGATGATCTGTTCCAAGGGAATGTCGGATAAATCCCTGTCTTTTCTTGATCTAGAGGCTGCAAGTATCAAAATCACTGCCGCAACAGATAGAATCAATATCAATTCCGGCGTGGAAATGTTCATGCGTTGCTCCTTAGTTCAAACGTGGTCATTTACTACCACTATATTCTTTGGGTATATATTGTGTTAAAGTACGGGAAGGTTGTTTAACCGCAATGGCATTGCCAATTAACGAGTTTAATCGTTTGCTGCAAAATAAAAAAGCAAAAAGGGGTAGATATGCGGCTGATTAATATTCAATCATTAGGGTATAGTAAAGTAACGGTCCGGCGTGGCCTTAAACGAGCGGGAACGTTAAAAAACCAACAGGATCGTTAAATTTAAGACTTTCTTAGGCCCTTGACAATGCAAACGTCTTTTGCGACAATGGTATAGATATTTTTATTAAGGAGATTAAAATGGGTACAAAAATTGTAATCGTAGGTGCAGGATATGCAGGAATTTTAACTGCTAAAAAACTTGCAAAAAGATTCAGGAAAGATGACTCTGTTACAGTTACAATAATCGATAAGAATCCTTATCATGCTATGTTGACAGAACTTCATGAAGTTGCGGCAAACCGCGTGGATGAAGAAAGTATTCGGGTCAGCCTGAAAAAGGTGTTTGCCGGCCGGAAAGTCAATGTGGTTCTTGATACTATTACTTCTTTTGATTTCGACAAGAAAAAAATTGTAGGCAAGAATGACGTCTACAAGTATGACTATCTGATCCTTGCAGCGGGATCAAAACCGACATTTTTTGGGACTCCGGGGGCGGAGGAACACGCTTTTAAGCTGTGGTCATATGACGATGCAATAGTAATAAGGCATCATATATTAAATGTTTTCAGAAGGGCATGTAAGGTTTCAGACCCCAAAGAACGTAAAAAACTGCTTACATTTTTTATAGTCGGCGCCGGGTTTACCGGGGTTGAAATGGCAGGAGAGCTTGCCGAATATGTTCCTATAATCACTGATAAGTTCGAGATAGATCCAAAAGAGGTATCAATTAACATAGTGGATATATTGGATAGGACTATTCCGAATTTGCCCCCCGAGCTTTCGGTGAAAGTCGAAAAGCGGTTGAGAAAGATGGGGGTAAACTGCATTTTAAAAACAGGTGTGTGCGGTATAGGGGCTGATTATGTTGAATTGAAACAAGGAGATGTATGCACTCGCCATAATACATATACGGTTATATGGGGGGCCGGTATAGAAAGTGCCGATATTACGGGGGAGGCGGCTAAGGTTCTCGAATCCGCTGCCAGAAACCGCATAAAAATCGATCCCTACCTTCGCTCCGTGGATAACGAAGATGTCTTCGTCATTGGGGACAACATGCTTTATATTCCGGAAGGGGAGGAAAAACCCGTTCCACAGGTGGTGGAGAACTGCGAACATAGTGCGGCAACCTGCGCCTATAATATTACCTGCCTGATCAACGGCAAGGGGGAAATGAAAGAATACAGGCCTTCCTTCCATGGCTTTATGGTATGCATCGGAGGGCGCTACGGAGTCGCCCGGGTGGGCTTGCCTGATCATATGATAAATTTGCCTTCATTTCTGGCCATGTTAGCTAAGCATTTAATAAATGTTGTTTATTTTGTTCAGGTGTTAGGCTGGAATAAGGTATGGAGTTATCTTAAGCATGAGTTTTTTACAATACGCCACGGCAGAAGTTTTGTGGGGGGTCATTTTTCCAATCGCACGCCAAGTTTTTTGCTAGTACCCCTACGGATATGGCTCGGTTCTGTGTGGCTGTTTGAAGGAATAATGAAAGGGGTGGAGGGTTGGTTCTCCGACCCTAAATTAACGGAGTTTTTTGGCGGTGCAAATGCCTGGTATGATATGATAATATCCGGGACTGCAAACGGATCCGACGCCGTTTCATCGGCAACCGCCGCAGCAGGTGAAGAGGTTGCAGAAGCCGTTGGTACGACGATAATTAACTGGGATTTTTTTGGGGTCTTTCAGGCCTTTTTCGTAAGCGGGAAAACTTTATCTGAATCTGCCATAGGTGATTATGCTTTTAAATTGAATGTTCCGCTGATGGATTGGTTTATCGATAAATTTGTTCTGTCGGGAGATTCGATGCAGATATTTATGCAATCCGGTATCGTTGCAGCGGAGATATTGATCGGACTTGCACTGATAGGAGGGCTGTTAACATTCCCGGCTGCGGCTTTCTCCCTGGTTTTACAATTTATGTTTCTATGCACCACAGGGCTCTATCTGGGCACCTTTTGGATGGTCTTTTCCGGCATAGCGATCCTCATCGGGGGAGGCAGAACGTTTGGGCTTGATTACTATGCAATGCCTGCCTTGAAAAGATGGTGGAAAAAAGTAGGGATAGCGAGAAAGCTGTATATTTATAATGACTAAAGAAGTACAAAGTAATGAAACTGTAACGTATACGTTTGACGAAGCCTTTGAACAGGTCAAAAAGGAAGTGGTCAGGGTTTTATCCTCTTCCCCTGTCATTGTTCGTGAATATACAAAGCATTTAACCAAGACCGAGGGCAAATATGTTCGGGCGATTTGTGTGTTGACCTGTGCTATGGGCGAGAATGACAGGATTTGTGTCAACGCGGTAAAGCTGGCCGCAGCCGTGGAAATACTACATCTTGCCACATTGGTTCACGATGATGTGATAGACAATGCCGATTTTCGCCGCGGCAGGCCGACTTTACAAAAAAAATACGGTAAAAGAACTGCTGTTATCTGCGGCGATTATCTCCTCTCCCTGGCATTGAACCTTGCGAGCGATGTCACGGGAAAAGAGGAATACCGAGAGCTAAAAATGCCGAATTATGTGAGCAGAATTTGCATGGGCGAACTCTCACAGCATATTAACAACGGCAATTACAATCTCGGTGTTTATGACTATTTAAAGATTATATCGGGAAAAACTGCGGCGCTGTTTGAGGCATCGTGTTTCGGGGGGGCGGCGCTGATCGAAAAAGACAGACTGCTATTAAACCGCTACGGCAGGTTTGGCCGCTATATTGGCATGATCTTTCAGCTTACGGATGATTGTATGGATTTTGAGGCTACTGTAATCACCGCTAAAAAACCGGTTCAATCGGATTACGAACATAATGTGATAACCCTCCCGCTGATTCACGCGTTCAGGTCTGTCGAAGGTTTAAAAGAAAAGGCTGAAAAAGGCCGGTTGACGAGAGAGGATATAAACGATACGGTAGAAAAAACAGGCGGTCTGCTGTATACCCGCACCTTGGCAAAAAAATATGATAAGAAAGCTTTGAATTTGCTAAATGAGCTTGATCTTACTGCAGAAAAGAGAAAAAGTCTCGAAGGGGTTCTTAAAAAAGCATATCGGGTTTTTTAATCTTTGGGAGGAAGTTGAAAGTGATAGCACGATTTCTTTCATTTACTGAGATCCAAACGAAAATTACAAGCATTTTTGCTTTTTTTATGGCTTTTGCTTACCTGCTTTACAGGGAACATTCTTTAAATGTTAAATTAACCGGGATATTTTTTGCCTCAATGATCCTTTTAGATCTAGCCACAACTGCAATAAACAATTACATCGATACAAAAACAAACGATAAAGAGCTGCCTTTTAAGCGTAAAAAGGCTTTGATCATCTTGCTTATTTTGCTGCTCAGCAGCATGGTTTTGGGCCTTTATTTGGTCTGCCTTACTGATTTGCTCGTTCTTCTTTTGGGCGGGTTGTGTTTTCTGTGCGGTATATTTTATACCTTCGGCCCGGTGCCCATTTCAAGGATTCCCCTTGGTGAGATATTGTCAGGATTGTTCTACGGGTTCTTTATTCCGTTTTTGTTCCTTTACATTAACATGCCGCCCGGCACCTATGTTGAATTTGAACTGGCGCCGGAGTTTGTTGCAATTAAAATCCGTTTCATTTCATGTTTTACGGTAATTCTTTTGTCGGCAGCTCCTTTTCTTTCGACGGCAAACATTATGCTGGCGAACAATATCTGCGATATGGACAAAGACATATCCGTGAAACGATTTACGCTGGCGTATTATTTACAGGGCAAGGCTTTAGGACTTTTTGCATGGACATATTATGCGGTGTATCCGGCAACCATGCTATTGGTAGCGATGGGAGCCCTGCACCCGGTAAATCTTCTTTTGCTGCTGACCGTAATTCCGGTGAAAAGAAACATAAATATATTTTTAAAAATGCAGGATAAAAAGCTTACATTTCCCGTATCAATTAAAAACTATATCATAATCGTGGGGACGGACATTCTTTTGATTGGTTTGTCGGGGTTTCTGTAAATTTGAAATGGACTTGAAATGAAGTATTTTAAAAAGACTGATCTGTTGATTATAGCGGCGCTCGTTTTAATCAGTGTGATTTCATATGCGGTATACATGGCTTTTTCCGACAGCAATTCATCTGTCGCTGAAATTTACTGTTACGGAGAATTGGTGCATACGGTTGACCTTAATCGCAAGGAAGATCAAACATTCTCCATACCTGAAAACCCCAATGTGATTTTTCATTTGTATGAAGACGGGGGTATTTGCTTTGAAAAATCTGATTGCCCTGACAAAGTATGTATAAATACGGGCATACTTCGAAAAGGAGGGGAATTCGCCGCCTGCATACCAAACGGTATACTATTGAAGATTAAATCCAAAAAAAATGATGAAACGGATATTATCGTCGGAAGATAGGAGCTTAAATACGATGAAGACAGTGAGGACGGCAAATAAGTTAAGCAGGACACACCAAATTGTTTTGACGGGGTTGATTTTTTCAGCGGCCTTGGTTTTATCCATTGTAGAAAACATACTGCCCCCGCTTCCTCTTGCCGTGCCCGGTGTGAAATTCGGTCTATCCAATATTGCAGTCATGTATGCGCTGTTCTTTCTTGGGCCGAAACAGGCGTATATAATAGGGATTTTAAAGGCATTCTATGTTTTTATTACAAGAGGTTTTGTGGCCTTTTCCCTTAGCCTGGCCGGAGGGCTGTTCTCAATTACTGTTATGCTAATACTGTTATTGATCTGCAAGGAAAGAATTACATATTTAATAATAAGCATTTTTGGTGCAATCTCTCACAATACGGGACAATTTGTTGTGATTATGGTTCTTTATTCGGGTATGAATATATGGGTATACCTCCCAATATTAGTGATATCGGGGATAATTGCGGGAATAATAACTTCAACACTATTGCGGTTTATTCTACCGGCACTTAAACGGCTGGTTTGATAAAAATATATTTTATCGGAGGAGAAAAATGAAGAAGAAATTAGCAATCGTTTTAGGCTTATCGTTGATCATGATGGCTCTTGCCGGATGCGGTCCTAAAGAGAATAACGCTGCGCCTGTCGATGTGGATGGGGATGTAAATACCGGTATGGCGGTGATTACATCGATAACGAAATCGGCGGAGGCCGGTAATGAAGACGGTATAGCCCAAATTGATTCGGTAATCGCAGGTGTAACAGTAGATGCAGACGGCAGGATAGTGAATTGCGCTATCGATTCTGTAGAAACAAAGATCGATTTTTCTAATGGAGGCATGATTGTCACTCCTCTTGACGCTGTGTTTTCAGGGAAACAGGAATTGGGGGATAATTATGGTTTAGTAAAGAACTCATCCATAGGCAAGGAGTGGAATGAGCAGGCTACAGCTCTTTCCAATTATGTGATTGGCAAAACAATCAGTGAGATTAAAGGCATAGCTATAAATGAAAAAGGTGTGCCTGCCGATGCGGAATTGGCAGCTTCTGTGACGATAAGTATTGGAAACTATATAGATGCCATCGAAAAGGCGGTTGGAAATGCCAGGGATCTGGGATCCTCTGCCGACGATATGATCGGCATCGGGGTGATTTCTACAATTGATAAATCTTTGGATGCCAATGCAGACAAAGAGGGATTGGCACAAGCATACACAAATTATGCTTTAGCTACCTTTGACGTAAACGGTGTGATCACAGGATGCATCATCGATGCATCTCAATCCGATGTAAATTTCACCACAGACGGAAAAATTACCACCGATTTAAATGCTGAACTGTTTACAAAAAACGAACTGGGAGATGCCTACGATATGAAAGCCGCTTCAGCTATCGGAAAAGAATGGTACGAACAGGCTGGTGCCTTTGCAAGGTATACGATTGGCAAGACCGTCGATTCGGTGAAAGGGATTGCCTTGGATGAGGAAGGCAGGGCAGGGGACGCCGAGCTTGCCTCCTCCGTATCGGTGCATATAGGACCTTTTATCGATGTGATAGAGAAAGCCTATAATGCGGCCAAATAGTTTTTTCAATTAATGAAGAGAGAGGCAGGCTTCCTGTCTCTCTTTGCCGGAAGGAACTAATATGCGTGGATTACTTAAAACAGCTATTATATTCGTAACGATATTGAATGTTTCAGCCTGCTCTTCCAGTTTAAAGCGCTATGAGGCTCAATTTTTAGAACTCTTTGATACGGTTACGCAGGTAGTGGCGTACGTCGACAGCAAGCAGAAGTTCGAAAGGCAGGTTGAAATGATTCAGGAAGATCTGGCAGTCTACCATCAGCTGTATGATATTTATAACGATTATCCGGGCATAAATAATTTGAAAGCTATTAATGACAATGCAGGTAAGCAGGCCCTAAAAGTGGATCAAAAGATAATTGATCTGCTCCTGTTTGGAAAGGAAGTATACAAGCTGACAGACGGCAAGGTCAACATTGCATTTGGAGCAGTGCTATCCATTTGGCATAATTACAGGACTGAGGGAACTATGCATCCTCGTGCCGCCGGTCTTCCCCCTTATGAATTACTTGAAGCTGCCTCTTTACATACCGATATTGATAAAATAATCATCGACGAGGTTCTTTCAACCGTCTATTTGGCTGATCCTGAAATGAGTCTCGATGTAGGAGCCATAGCTAAAGGCTATGCGACCGAGCAAGTCAGCCAAAATGCAAAGGAAAGGGGCTTTGTTTCGGGTCTTGTCAGTGTAGGAGGCAATGTCAGAGTAATCGGAGCAAAGGGAGAAAACGGGGAACTTTGGAACGTGGGTATACAAAATCCCGATATGAAAAACGGAGAAGCAAATCTGCACATCGCTTACCTGGCGGAAAAATCTCTTGTCACAAGCGGTAACTATATCAGGTACTATACGGTGGATGGCAAGGAGTATCATCATATCATCGATCCCGATACGCTTTACCCTTCTGAATATTTTATTGCAGTAACCATCATATGTTTAGATTCAGGGATGGCGGATGCACTTTCAACTGCTGTATTTAATATGCCTTATGAGCAGGGGTCGGCGTTGATTGAAAGTCTGCCGAACACAGAGGCGTTTTGGCTTTTTCCCAGCGGTGAACAAAAATTCAGTACCGGTTTCATGGAATATATCAGAAAATAGTTGAATCGATATTTTATAAAATATGTATGACAGGCTTTTGCCTGTCATATTCTTTAGAGGGGAGGTGGTTTTCTTGATCAGTACAAAGGATATTCGCTATAAAGAGGTTATCAACATCTTTGACGGCAAAAGCATGGGTTATGTGGAAGATATAGAGATAGATCTTGAAAAAGGAAGCATTGAAGGTATTGTTGTTCCTTCACCGCGCCGCATGTTCCAGCTGTTTGGGCGCGAGGAGGATCAGGTCATACGATGGAAAGACATAAAAAGAATAGGTGATGATGTCATTCTGGTCGAGGTAGAAAACGGAAATAACTTGCATGTATCGCAGGATATGATTTACAATAATGACAGCGAGCAGTCATAAGGCTGCCCTAAGCAGTCAATTGGAGGTAATGTTTATGAAATGTCCGTTTTGTGAGACCAACGATACCCGCGTGATCGATTCAAGACCTACCGAAGAAGGACATGCCATAAGGCGTCGCAGAGAATGTGATCATTGCGGAAGGAGATTTACAACATACGAGAAAATTGAGCAATCCCGCATTATGGTAGTAAAAAAAGACGGAAGCCGTGAGGACTTTGATCGTGATAAAATGCTTAAAGGAATAATCAAGGCCTGTGAAAAAAGGCCGGTTTCCATAGCGGAGATTGAGCGTGTGGTTAATGAAATTGAAAAAAACATTGCCAATAATATAGCTGAAAAGGAAGTATTGAGCAAGGTTATAGGAGAAGCTATAATGGAGCAATTGAAAGAACTGGACGAGGTTGCGTATGTGCGTTTTGCATCGGTATATCGCCAGTTTAAGGACGTAAATACCTTTGTTGCGGAAATAGAGAAGCTTCTTGAGACCGGAAAGGACGATGATTAAATTGGAACAAACTATCCAAATAGCTATCGACGGACCCTCCGGTGCCGGGAAAAGTACAATTGCAAAATGCGTGGCAAAGCAGCTGGGTATTGATTATATCGACACAGGCGCTATGTACCGTGCCCTAGCCTATAAGATACTGGAGCAAAACATAAATGATCCGGACGGAATAAACGATGTATTAAAATCGAGCGAAATAGATTTTTCCGACGGTGAAACCATATTAGATGGCCGGATTATAAGTGATCTGATCAGAACCCCCGAGATTTCCGGGCTGGCATCAGACATATCGGCATTGCCTGAAGTGAGGGAGAAGCTGGTCTTTATGCAAAGAAAAATGGGCAAGGGTAAAAGTGTTGTCATGGATGGACGCGATATAGGGACTGAAGTATTTCCACGCGCTGCCTTTAAATTTTATTTGACTGCTTCCATCGAAGAAAGGGCAAGAAGAAGGTGGAAGGAAATGCGGGACAAAGGATACGAAGTCTCTTTTTCAGACGTCAGAAACGATTTAATAAAACGCGATCGGTTAGACAGTACGCGTGTCGTAAGCCCCCTTATGAAGGCCGATGATGCATTGGAGCTCGATACGACAAAGCTTACTGTAAACCAAGTCGTTAACACCATACTGGATGCGGTA
>CAYRNC010000001.1:36845-39932 GCA_964425645.1 uncultured Oscillospiraceae bacterium
AGGGGGACGAATACTATCGGCTGAGTAGGTGAACAAAGAGACCGCTTGCTAATTTTGGTTCAAACCAAGTAGATTTAGGCGGCATGATTTGGCCCAGGTCGGATATTTTAATTAAGGTCTCTATCGTAACAGGATATAATGCAAAGGCTACAGCCATGCCTTCATCCACTCTGTCTTCGAGTTCGGAAAGGCCCCTGATTCCTCCTACAAAATCAATTCTCCCATCCGTTCTCGGATCTTTTATGCCTAAAACAGGCGACAGAACATGATCCTGCAGGATTGAAACATCAAGTCCGCTTATTGCATCATCAGACAAGATATGTTTTTTAGCGGTCATAGAATACCACGATTTATTCAAATACATGGTAAACTCATGTATTTGATTCGGTTTTTCAGACCCTTTATCCTTTTTCTTTAAAGAGAAGTTTTTCGATAACAGTGAAATAAACTTTTCTTCGGTTAACCCGTTTAAATCTTTTACGACTCTGTTGTAATCATATATTTTAAGATCACTGTCAGGAAAAAGCACTGCCATGAAGTAGTTAAAGTTTTCAAATCCGCTGTAATCAGGTTGCTCATATCTTCTTTTCAGTCCTACCTTTACGGCTGATGCGGAACGGTGGTGTCCGTCGGCTATATAAAGGTATGAAACAGAAGAGAACATCTCTTCAACGATCCTTGCGGTTTTTTCGTTTTCAATAGCCCAAACGGTATGTCTTACTCCGTCAGGAGTTACAAAATCATATTCGACGGGGCGATTTTCAATTTGGTTTTCTATAACAGAACGGATATCTTTACGATCGCGATAGGTCAAAAATACAGGTTCGGTATTTGCATCGCAGACGTCAAAATGTGAAATCCGATCGTTTTCCTTGTCCAGTCGCGTAAATTCGTGCTTTCTGATTATGTTCTGTCTGTATTCGTCTATGGATACGCAAGCAGCCAATCCGGTCTGTGCTCTGCCGTTCATTATCTGACGATAGATGTAAAACATGGGTGCGGGGTCCCTTATGAGTATGCCCTCGTCAAGAAAACGTTCTAAATTTTTTCTTGCGGCATCATATATTGCCATGTCATATGGGTTTTCCTGGTCTGGAAGATCAATTTCTGCCCGGCTGATATGCAGGAAGCTGAAGGGGTTTCCTTTTGCCATTTCAACTGCTTCTTCCCGGTTCATTACATCGTAGGGCAGTGAGATCAGTCTTTCTGCAATTTTTTTTGCAGGCCTTACTGCCCTGAAGGGTTTGACGATCGCCATAATTATCCTTTCAAGTGTTGTTAAAGCTACGGTGAACATTATAGCATAAAAAACTGTCTTCCGGTCAATAAAAAGAAAAGGAAACGAGGTGTGATCAGGTTGAAAGTAAAGATCAGGGGACGGTATCTTGTATTATTTTTGCTTTTTGTTCTAGTTCTTGCGGCTCTTACCATAAAGCTTTCCGTAATTCAGCTTTTTAAGACGGAGAAATACGCTGCGCTATCTGAAAAGGATTCCTGCGCTGTGCTGTCGGGAATTAATGTTCGGGGAACCATCTATGACAGAAATATGAATCCCATAACGGAGGCAGATGAGGGCTATCTGTTGTTGATTGAAAAACGAAAGGCGGATGGGGATCTCGACAAGCTTCTGACCTCGATCAATGCAAGAAATATCAATCGCTTTAATAAGCTATATCAGATTTTTAGTACAGGAGTTAAAAACAGGGAAGCGGAAGAAGTTTTATGTGGAAAATACGGTGCGATAATGCTTAGGACACGGGAGCGCTACAGCGAAAATCAGCCGGCGGTCCATATTGTGGGTTACCTGAATGAGCGGGATGCAAAAGGAGTTTACGGTATAGAAAAGGATTATGAAAAGCTACTGGCAAAAGATCAGCCGGCATATTCAGGGAAGGTTGACGGCCAGGGATATTTAATAAAGGGTCTGGGTCTGATGATAAATAAAGAGGCGACCCCTTTCAGCATTATGACCACGTTGGACCTTAATCTGCAGAAGGCGGCAGAAAAAGTTTTGGCCGATGCGGAAGCAAAGGGCGTCATAATTATAACGGATCCTGGTACCGGCGAAATTCTTGCATCCGCAAGCAGTCCTGTGTTCAATCCTTACCGAATAGCAGAATACCTTGAAAGTGACGGTAAAGAGCTGCTTAATAAGGCTGTCGGTTGTCAGTATCCTCCCGGATCGGTGTTTAAGATAATTGTTGCTGCCGCTGCGCTAGAAAATGAAGTGGCCGCGCCTGACACCTTATTCTTATGCAGGGGGTTTTATGAAACAGCAGGTCTCCGGGTGAAATGCTCTACTGGCGGGGCAAACGGACACGGAGAAATAAGCTTTACAAGGGCATTTGCTGATTCATGCAATTCGGTATTCGTCCAGATAGGGGAGATGGTGGGGGGAGAGGAGATACTTACCGTTGCGCGGAACTTCGGTCTCGGCGAAGAAGCGGTGTCCGGGATGTCGGGACAGGAAAAAGGGAGGCTTCCTGCCACAGAAGATTCTTTGGGTGCGGGGATAGGGAATCTTTCCATAGGACAGGGTAAAATGCTCGTTACTCCGATGCAGGTCGCACGAATCAATAACATAATAGCTTCAGGAGGGTTTGATGCTGAACTGACGCTGGTGCTGGGTGTTATTGACGAATCTAAAAACATTTTACGAATACCCTCGAAAAAAAGAAGGCGGGTCATTTCAAAAGATACGGCCCGGGCGCTTCGGCTTATGATGACCGAGACAGTAAAAAATGGAACTGCCGATAATCTTATATTGCCGGTGTCGTTAAGTGCGGCAGGAAAAACAGGGTCTGCGGAGGCAGGTATACGGGGCAACTCTGAGGTTCACAGTTGGTTTGTCGGGTTTGTTCCCTCCATAAATCCAAAGTATGCTGTTACTGTATTTGTAGAAGGAGGGGGAGCCGGGAGAAAATCCGCGGTACCCCTTTTCAGTGATCTGCTGCAGCAGATTCAAATCGATTAAAGCTCGCTATCGTTTGGGAATGCATTTCTAAGCTTAATAATGGCCCTTTTTTCAATTCGCGAAACATAAGAGCGGCTTATTCCCAGCTGACATGCAACCTCCCTTTGTGTTTT
>CAYRNC010000001.1:39942-69458 GCA_964425645.1 uncultured Oscillospiraceae bacterium
GCTTCACCGTTTAAACCGAAACGCTTAATCACCACAGACCTTTCCCTGTCCGTGAGAAGGGTGCAAATGGCTTTATACAGTTTTTTTATCTGCATTTTAGTGCTGATGTGTTCCAATATATCGTCACAATCGGTTCCGAGTATGTCATAAAAACTGATCTCATTGCCGTCCTTATCGGTGCCGATAGGCTCATTTAATGAAACCTCAACCCGGTTTTTCTTTGAGGTTCTAAGATGCATCAGGATTTCATTTTCTATGCATTTAGCGGCGTATGTGGCTAAACGAACATCCCTGCTTCTGTTATATGTATTGATGGCCTTAATGAGTCCTATTGTTCCAATAGATATCAGGTCATCGGAATTGTTGCCTCCAATGTTATATTTTTTCGCGATATGGGCAACAAGGCGAAGGTTATGCTCTATTAAAATATCTTTTGCTTCCGGATCTCCTTGCTCGAGCAGAGTCAGGTTGCGGGCCTCTTCTTCATCTGTCAAAGGCAACGGAAAGGAATTGCCTACGGATACATATGAGGTCAGCAAGACCAAAGGGTTGCACAGAAGTAAGGATGCCAATATAAAAGATAAACTCATGCCCCGCCCCTTTCTTGGACCGTATAAAGAAAACCGCAGCTGTTTCAGTGTTAGCAGTATATGCAAAAAAACAAGTCTGCGTGTCTGTCCGTCTGAAAAGGGGACGGGGCATGCATGGTTCAATATTGCGGAATGCTTTCCTATTTTACCTTGAACGATTCACAGTCGGTGCATTCCATGCTTGTCGGGTTGCTTTCATGGGCTCCGATTTGGATAGCATCGAGTGAACAATAGTCCTCGTGACCGCTGTGATATTTGCATTCATGAACGGTGCAATTTATGCTTCGGTTAGCCTGATTGTGATCCACTTAATAACACCTCCTTTTGATAAACCTCTTTTTAGTATGTCTAAAAATCTAAAAAATTCACAGCGCATGTAACATTAATTTCTTGATATATTTTTGTCCTTCCGTATGGTAAAATATAAAAATAGATATCATTTGGGGTATAGGATCGAAATAGGGGAAACTGTCAGGAGGTGTGCTTAGGGGGAAACATCAGTGAATAAGAAGAACAAGGATATTACTATTAAAGAGCTGCCTTTATGTGAACGGCCAAGAGAAAAGCTTTTGCGTTACGGAAGGGAATTTCTTTCGAATGCGGAATTGTTAGCCATACTGATAGGAAGCGGAACAAGAGATCTGTCGGCTTTGAGTCTGGCAAACCGTTTGCTGGCATTGGAAGAGGAGGGTATAGTGTATTTAGCTGAATGCTCTCCGGAGGAGCTTTCAAAAGTCAACGGCATAGGTATCGCAAAATCATGTCAAATTGCGGCAGCCATAGAAATAGGAAAAAGAATTGCCGGAAGCCCAAAGGACATCAGGGTCAGTGTGTGCTCACCTAAGGCGGTGGCGGACCTTTTTATGGAGGAAATGAGATACTTAAAAAAAGAATATTTTAAGGTTCTGTTTCTTAATACTAAAAACGAAATCGGGTCGTATGAGAATGTGTCCATAGGTAATTTGTCCAGCTCAATTGTACACCCCAGGGAAGTTTTCAGAAGCGCTGTTAAAAAAAGTGCAGCAGCCATCATTGTGATTCATAATCATCCGAGCGGAAACCCTTTGCCGAGTCAAAACGACTTGGACATTACAAAACGGCTTGCGGAAGCAGGTGAATTGATGGGTATTCCTTTGCTTGATCATCTGATTATAGGGGATGGTGTTTACATAAGTCTAAAAGAAAAAATGCTCATGTGATCGAACTGTGATTGTTGAATAAGGGAACTAACGAAAGGAGAATCCATGTGCCTTCAATTATTCGCAAAAGATATCGGTATTGATTTAGGAACTGCAAATACATTGATTTATACTAAAAACAGAGGAATTATTCTGAATGAGCCTTCTGTCATAGCAGTGGAGGATTCCACGAAAAAAGTAATTGCTGCAGGAGAAGCTGCAAAAGAAATGATAGGACGGACTCCTGAGCACATCCGCGTAATCCGTCCTTTGCAGGATGGAGTCATATCGGATTTTGTAATGACTCAAACGATGCTCAAAGAATTTATGCGCAGGGTTATTCCCGACAGAGCTTTTTTAACTAAAATTCGGGTTGTGGTCGGTGTTCCCTCGGGAGTGACCGGCGTAGAACAAAGGGCAGTTGAAGAAGTTGTACGTCAAATGGGGGCAAGCGATGTATTCATTTTAAACGAACCCATGGCTGCGGCTATAGGAGTGGGAATTCCGGTGGATGAACCCGTTGGGCATATGATAGCGGATATAGGAGGAGGAACTTCTGATATCGCTATCATCGCCTTAGGGGGTATAGTTACGAGTATATCCTTAAGGGATGCCGGGGATGAAATGGACGATGCCATTATCGCCTATATGAGAAAAACCTTCAATCTTCTGATCGGTGAAAAGACTGCTGAGGAGATTAAAATGCGAATCGGTTGTGCATTTCCTGACGGAATCAGTATGGATAAAAGGGAAACGATGGAGGCGAAGGGGCGGGATGTTCTGACCGGACTTCCTAAGGCCGTTACGGTGGATTCTACGGATACGCTGAAAGCCCTGGAAGAAACGGTGGAGATTATCATTGAAGGTATAAAGAACACATTAGAAAACGCCCCACCCGAATTGGCCGCCGATATCTCGGCAGGCGGAATGACTTTGGCCGGAGGAGGATCCCTGCTCAAGGGGCTGGATAAATTGATTGAGCATAGGACAGGTCTGAGGGTTATGATGTCTGAAAATGCCCTTGAGGCGGTGGCTGAAGGAACAGGAAAAAGCCTTGACAACATACAAAAAATCAAAAGATATTCTATGAAGAGTAAAAGATATTAGTGAATGATGTTACCGTATAGCATCATGGATGCCGCAGCGTTTCATATCGGAGCGTAAAAAATTTCAAAAGACGGATGGCGTTAAATAACAGTTGTCGGGAAGGGCGCATTGTACAGGGAAAGGGGAACGCAAGGAATATGCCCTGATTTTAATATTTCTTCCACCTGTGTATAGCTAAAATGTGGGAGTATCCTTGCTGTGGATTTGATGAAGTGGTATAGAGAACATTTGAAAGCGACCATCATTTTTGCAGTCTTTCTCCTCCTTATATCGGTTATTACAGCATCTTATATAAATCGGGGAAACAATTCCTGGCTGGGAAGGCAGGCAGAAAGGCTTATTGTCTTTGTTCAGGAACCTCTGACTTATGCGGGTGATGGAGTAGCATCAACATTGAAGGGCATATTTCAGCACAGGAGAATAATGGCGGAAAATGAGATGCTGAAAGAGGAGAATTCTAAACTGAGACAAGAAGTAATAAATCAGACTCTGTCGCAGGAGGAATTGGCTGAACTTAAAAGACTGTCGCAGCTAATGCACTATGAAAGCCCATCTTACGGTTTTAATTATGTGGCAGCCACGGTGATTGCCATGGACAGCTCCCGCTGGGATAGAGTGTTTACAATAAATGAAGGTTATAAAAAAGGGATTAATAAGGATGATATAGTGATAAATTCCGATGGACTAGTTGGCCGCATATTCGAGCTTGGGCCCGATTGGGCAAAGGTCATTTCCATAATTGATGAGAACAACAAGGTAAGCTTTCAGGTCTTTAGAGATTCCGGCCTGCTTGGGATCGTAAAAGGCGATGGAAAGGGAAGCCTGTCCGGATATATGCTTGATGCGGAAGTGTCAGTGATCGAAGGCGATGTTTTGATCACCTCCGGAATGGAATTATATCCTCAGGGCATACCCATTGGCAAAATTAATCGGGTAAAAAGCGATGAAGATGCGTTGCTTGAAACCATTGACGTTGAACCGGCTGTAAATTTTTCGGCAATAAAAAAAGTTGCCGTGATAGTAAAATCAAATTGAAGTAGGAATAATTATGAAAAATATAACTGTATTTTTACTGTTTTTTATTGCCTTTCTATTACAATCTACTGTTTTCCTTCATTTCAGGATTATCGGGCACGCCCCTAATCTGCTGCTTTGTCTGGTCATTTCAATATCATTTTTGTTTAAGGAGAATCCGGTGATTCTGTTTGGGGTTTTATTCGGCCTGCTTCAAGACATCTGTTTTTCGCACCTTATAGGACCCACAGCCTTGGCTTTTTTGATTCTGGCTGTTTTCACCGGTTATGCCAAAGGCATCCTTCACAGGGACAGCATAATTTCTGTATTAATCATAGCCTTGGCGGGGACGGTTTTATATCAGCTACTGTGCTTTGGTATCATGACGGTTTTCGGAGGCAATTATGCTTTTACCCATGTTATAATGTCCTTGCCCGTACTGTCCGGTTATAATTTTGGGATAATGCTGATATTCTATTTAACAATTGGTAAGAGCTCTATCAGGTATCCCCAGGACAGGTATTACAGAGGCAGCTATTTTAACATAGAGTGAGGCGGATTAATGAGGTGGATTAAAAATAGAGACAATCAGATAATGCTTACGATAATGATTCTAATGGCTGTGCTTGGGCTACGCCTTTTCGGGCTCACCGTTGTCGAGGGAAGTCGCTGGGATGAGGCTGCTAAATCCATCAGCGTTAAAAGCATTTATACTTCTGCACCGAGGGGAAATATATTAGATCGCTATGGGCGTCTGTTAGCCGGCAATCGCCCCAGTTTTACCGTACAATTTGTTGAGGGCGATCTGGATGATAAAGAAATTAATCGTCAGGCTTTGGAGATCATGGCTATTTTAGAGAAAAACGGCGATCGAATAAACGATAAATTGCCTATTATTAAGGAAGAAAGAGGAGGCTACTATTACACCTATCAAAAAAATATTGAGGAATGGCTGATATCGAACGATATGCCTATCAGCTTTACCGCAGAAGAAGCCTTCTGGGAACTGTGCGGCAGAAATGATATGGATTCAGTGTTAAGCAAATACGATGCACAGGAAAAGCTGCAAAGCGTATATAACATTTACCCGCCCATATCCGTTAAGAAAATGAAATACCTTGAGGATTTCAACAAAGAAAGTTTTCTCGGCAGATACAAATTAGATTTAAATCTGACGGCGGAAGAAGCCTTTAACAAGTTAAGAGAATTCTTTAAAATAGACCCTGATGTTTCTGATAAGGAAGCCCGAAAAATAATGGTGGTCCGAAATGAATTGGCATCCCAGGGGTATATGGGCTATATACCTGCAACAATCGCTGCCGACATCTGCGAAAAAACCATAGTAACCCTTGAGGAAAGAAGGGATTCGCTTGAAGCCGCAATTGTGGCGGCAGAATCAGTAAGGTACTATCCGAATGGTTCCACGGCTGCCCATATACTCGGCTATCTCGGGCAGATAAGCGAAAGTGAAAAAGAAATCTATAAGGCAAAAGAGTACAATATCAGCGATATGGTTGGTAAAGAAGGGATTGAAAAGGCCTTCGAAGATATTTTAAGGGGCAGGGACGGTGTTAAAGATGTCGAGGTAAACGTTTTAGGTAATTTGGTTCGGGTTATAAACGATAAGAAATCAATAAAAGGAACTGATGTTTACCTCACTATAGATTTAGAGCTTCAAAAGACCGCGGAAGAGGCCTTGGAACATGCATTAGAAAAGATTCGTACAGCAGGTACGTTCGAAAGCATATACGGAAATTACAAATACGGCAGGCGATATCAAAATGCCAATGTAGGTGCGGCCGTTGCAATCGATGTTAAGACAGGAGAAGTTTTGGCAATGGCCTCCTATCCTGCTTTTGATCCCAACCTCTTTGCCACAGGAATCAGCAAAGAGGATTGGGCTGCCCTTCAATCTAAAAACCCCAGGGATCCTTTATCACCTTTACCCTTATTCAATGTTTGTGCGAGGACTGCTGTGCAGCCCGGATCAACATTCAAAATGGTCACTGCAACAGCTGCATTGGAAAGCGGGCTGGATCCTATGCGAAAGCTCAGGGACGGAGGCGCAGTCAAGGTGGGAAACAGCACCTACGGCTGCATACTATGGAATACAAGCAGGGGTACTCACGGGTATCTGAATCTTCACGAGGCCATAGAGGTATCCTGCAATTATTATTTCTTTGATATAGCTACCGGAAGAGACTTTTCCAAAGGAATATCCTTAGGGCTTAAAGAGGAGATGAATATTGAAAAGATTACGCGATATGCGAATCAGTACGGTCTTGGTGTATCTACAGGAATCGAAATTCCCGAAACCGTGGTTCCTGTTCCAACCGAGGCGCGGAAAATGTCAACAGTGAAAAATATGCTAAAAAATGTACTTATCGGAAGGGCTGAGCTCTATTTTACAAAAGAGACTGTAGCAGATAAGAAATTGTTGATGTCCCAGATTGATACCATCGCAGACTGGACCGAAGAAAACCCCGGACGCAAGACAATACTTGAACGTCTGGACAAGCTCGGTATAAAGAAGAACATGGTTGAAACTGTAGGGGATTTATGCAAGTTTACCTATTTTAATAAGGCGACTTGGACGCTCGGAGATGAATTGAACATTGCCATAGGGCAGGGTGAAAATGCCTATACACCGCTACAGATGGCCAATTATGTGGCGACAATCGGTAATGGAGGAACCCGCAATTCAGTTAAACTGCTTCGTGCAATCGGAGGAAGGGGTTTGACCGAAAAGGATGAAGGCGAGTCGATCGATATTAAAGACCCTTCCATGTTAAAAAATATTGTTGAAGGTATGAGAAGAGTGGCGCATGGCACGAGAGGAAGTGCAAGGGGCGTGTTTGGGAATTTCCCTGTGCATGTTGCCGCTAAAACAGGGACAGCGGAAAGAGAGGGAAAGATAAATCCTATTGACGAAGTGCAATATCTGAAAGAGAATCTCAGAAGAATCAATTCATCTTTATCCTGGGGTTCGGTCGAAGAGGAAATGAAGCGGCTTTTGCAGGATTATCCGGATGTATTCACCTCACAGAATTCCGCTGCAAGGCAGGCGGTGATCAACCTTTCCAGAGGGAAGGTTACACCGACAAGCCTGAATGCCTATAAGGCGGATTATGATAATTTTTCATGGTTTGTAGCTATGGCTCCAGCGGAGGATCCTAAGATTGCTGTAGCGGTTTTATTGTTTCAGGGCGGTTCCGGCGGTTATGCCGGCCCGGTTGCAAGGGAAATTATAGGCAAATATCTTGGGTTCGATAAGACATATGATGACTATAATCTTGAAACTTTATTGACGACCGATCATACAAAGGTATTGGAATAGGAGATGAAATGGGAAAAGCAATTCTTATCGCTTCAGGAAAAGGCGGTGTTGGAAAGACATTTTTTACAGCGAATTTAGGTGTGGCATTGGCCCAAAAAGGTGCATCTGTTGTTCTTTTGGACATGAGCATCGGAATGCGAAGCCTGGATATTTGTCTTGGCCTTGAGGATCGGATAGTATATGATTTCAGCGATGTTTTGTCCGGGGTTTGCAGCATGAAACAGGCCCTGATAAGGGACAGGCGCTTTCCAAAGCTATATCTTGCAGCAGCCCCCCAATACAGGAAAAGAACCGGGATTACGCCGGAAAACATGCAATCTTTTTGCAGGGATCTGGCAGAAGTCTATGATATAATATTAATCGATTCCTCAGGGGGACTCGATGAATGCCTGCTTTGCGCTGCAGCCGCCGCAACGGGGGCTATTATCGTTACCGCACCTGAATATGCATCGATTCGGGATGCAGAGGTTCTAGACCAAATATTTCAAGAATCGGGAATAAAACAGCGTTGCATAGCGATAAACAAGGTAATGAAGGGGCTTTATCGCACCGGTATGGTTCCCGATCCGGAGGATATAGCCTTAAGCCTGCGGCTTCCCGTGTGCGGGATTATAGCCTATGATGAAAATATACGCATTTCAGCTAATATCGGGGTGCCTGTAGGGATAAAAAAGGACGGAAATTATATAGCGAGGAACTTTAGCCGTATCGCTGACCGCATATTCCGTCAATGCGAAATCAAAAGTTGATCAGCTTGCTTCGTATACATACATTTAAAATCAGACCCAGGGCGATCATATTTGTTACTACAGAACTGCCCCCCGCGCTGATAAAAGGCAGGGTTATCCCCGTTACCGGCATGACACCCATCGTCATCCCAATGTTCTCAAATATCTGAAAGAAAAACATACCCAGCATACCGATCACGATTAGGGATCCGAACAGATCCTTTGCGTTTCGTGCGATGCGGATCATGCGATAAAGAAACAGTGTATAAAGACCTATAATAATTGCTCCGCCAATGAATCCGGTTTCCTCGGCAATTACAGAAAAAATGAAATCGGATTCCTGTACGGGCAGAAATTTCAATTCTTTTTGTGTACCTTCGAACAGTCCTTTACCCAACACCCTCCCTGATCCTATAGCGACTTTGGATTGCCATACCTGGTAGTTGCCAGGCAGGGTTAATACCTCGGGATGGAGAAAGGCGTCAATCCGGTCTTTCTGATACCCGGCCATAAACCTGTAAAGAATGGGGGTTGAAAGTATGGCCGCGGCGGCTACTTTAGCATACAATTTTCCGTTTACCCCCGCAGCGTAAATCATTACAGCTGCAATTGCGATTATGACCAAAGCATTGCCGAGGTCGTTTTGTACTATTGCTATAACCGCTATAAAAGGTAGCATATAAACGCCTGCCAATACTAAACCTTTGAATGTTGCAAGCTTTTCTTTGTTGCGGCAAAGATAGGCGGAAAAGACCAGTATGAAGGATATCTTTACAATCTCCGCCGGTTGCAGATCTATAGGTCCAAGGTTAAGCCAGGCTCTGGCTCCGTACATTTCTTTACCGATTTTAGGTAAGAAAACAGTAAAAAGGAATATAATAGAAGCTATATAGATTGTTTTTTCCATTCCGAAAAGCAGGTTGTAATCGAATAACAGAATTATCCCAACTAAGAAAAGGCCCAGGCCGAATGCGATGATTTGAACCTTCATGTTTCGTGTAAAAATGAAGGTTTCCTCGTATGCTGTGCTTCCGATTACCAAGATGCTGATTACGGCAAATATTAGCGGGATCAACAGCAGCAGAACATCGATGTTTTTTAGCAGCTCATTTAAATACCTCAACAGCATGCTCCCTTATTTTCTTGACAGTATATCGTTTTTTACATTATAATATAGGTTGTGTAATTATAGCAATATACAATTATGATTATACAAAATATACAAACAGAGAAGAAGGAGGTGCATTGAAATAGACATAGTATTAAAAGTGGTTATAGTCTTTGCAGCCTTATCCTTCGGGCTTTTGATTGGATATATATTGAGGAAGACCATAGGTGAGCGGGTTATCGGAAGTGCTGAACAAATGGCAAAAAATCTGATCCTCGATGCGGAGAATAAATCAGAAACCATAAAGAAGGAGATTACCATTGAAGCTAAAGAAGAGGCGCACAAAGTGCGCAGCGAAGTTGAAAGAGAGATTAGGGAAAGAAGATCAGATATCACAAAATCGGAGCGTCGGCTGATACAAAAAGAGGAGACTATTGACCGTAAGATAGAGAATCTGGAGAGACGAGAAGAGAATCTGATCAAAAAAGAAGGTAAACTAGAAAAGAAAGAAAATGAGCTTGACAGTTTTATTGCCAAACAGATTGAGGAGCTTGAAAAAATATCAGGCTTCAGTGTAGAAGAAGCTAAACAACTTTTACTGACGAACGTGGAAAAAGAAATACGGTATGAAGCATCTGTTATGATCAGGGATATCGAAGCTAAGGCAAAGGAGGAAGGAGATAAAAAAGCAAAAGAGATCATAGTCGGGGCCATACAGCGCTGTGCTGCAGATCATGTGACAGAGAGCACGGTATCGGTGGTACCCCTTCCCAGCGACGATATGAAGGGGAGGATCATAGGGCGTGAGGGCAGAAACATCAGGGCTATAGAAACGCTTACGGGTGTTGACCTTATCATCGACGACACACCTGAGGCTGTCATCTTATCCGGTTTTGACCCCGTTCGGAGGGAAATAGCCAGGTTGGCGCTTGAGAGGCTCATAGTGGACGGCCGTATTCACCCGGCAAGAATAGAGGATATGGTGGATAAAGCAGAAAAAGAGGTGAGTGGCATCATAAAGGAGGAAGGGGAGCAGGCAACATTTGAAATCGGCATACATAACCTTCATCCGGAATTGATAAAGCTTTTAGGAAGGTTAAAGTATCGGACGAGTTACGGACAAAATGTATTGAAACACTCTATAGAGGTTGCCCATCTGGCGGGTCTTATGGCCGGAGAGTTGGGTCTTGATGTGAAGCTTGCCAAAAGGGCAGGCCTTCTTCATGACATAGGTAAGGCCCTCGATCATGAAGTAGAAGGAACTCATGTGGACATCGGTATGGATGTACTGAAAAAGTACAAAGAATCAGAGGCGGTAATTAACGGCATGGCGGCCCATCACGGTGATTATGATGCAAAGAGCTTTGAAGCCGTTCTTATTACGGCTGCAGATGCCTTGTCGGCAGCGAGACCGGGTGCCAGAAGAGAGACGTTGGAGACTTATATTAAAAGGCTTCAAACTCTGGAAGATATAGCAAATACAACTCAAGGTGTGGAGAAATCCTTTGCGATTCAGGCAGGGCGTGAGATCCGTATACTTGCTAAGCCGGCGGAAATGAATGACGAGGAAATCGTTTTCCTGGCGAGGGAAATAAGCAAGAAAATTGAAAGCGAGCTCGAATATCCGGGGCAAATCAAAGTAAATGTTATCCGGGAAACGCGGGCAATTGAATACGCTAAATGAGTTTAAGCTGCCGCAAGGCAGCTTTTGAATAAATAGAGATATGGAATATAATACTGTTATTTTTGATTTAGACGGGACCCTTTTAGATACCCTTGATGATTTGCATGACAGCGTTAACATCACCCTTGAGGTTATGGGTTTTTCCGGACGCAGCAGAGAAGAAATACGAAGCTTTGTGGGGGAGGGCTATATTTTGCTTCTGGCAAGGGCCCTTCCCGATGGGATCGATAGTTCTGTCCTCGGGCGCAGCGTAGAACTGTTTAAGAGTTATTATTCTTCAAATCTAAGAAATAAGACAAAGCCTTACAAAGGCATTCCTGAATTGCTTAAAAAGCTTAAAAAAGATGGAATTAAGATCGGTGTGGTATCCAATAAGGCGGATGATGCCGTCAAGGAAAGCTGCCGACAATTTTTTGGAGAAAATATAGACTATGCACTTGGCGCCAATTCATTTAACCGCCTTAAACCGGAAGCGGACAATGTATTTATGATAATGAGCATTCTTGAAGCAGATCCGAAACACACTGTATATGTGGGCGATTCCGACATAGATGTTAAAACCGCAAGAAATGCGGGTCTTACATTTGTGGGGGTGGACTGGGGCTTCCGTTCCCCGCAGATGCTTAAACAAGAGGGAGCGAATTGTGTAATCGGCAGTCCCTCACAGATATTGGATATTGTGCAAAAAGGAATTTAAGAAAGTCAAAGGAGACCGATAATGTATTTTGATGAAGGGATCTGGCTTGCAGGCGGGAAAGACCGGATCTGCCTGCCCCCTGAAACAGCTGGTCGACACGGCTTCATTGCGGGTACATCCGGAACGGGGAAAACTTATACCCAAAAAGTGCTGGCGGAAGCATTCAGTGAGATGGGGATACCTGTTTTTCTTTCTGATATGAAGGGGGATTTATCGGGACTTGCGATGGCAGGTCAAGAAAACAGCGATATCAAAAAAAGAATAGAACATCTGCAAATCAGGGAATTTCACTACATGGACTATCCGGTAAGATTTTGGGATATTCGCGGAGAAAGGGGGCATCCTGTCAGGGCCACTGTTTCAGAAATGGGGCCCATGATGCTGTCGGGCCTCTTGGGGCTTAACGAGATTCAGATGGGAGTCCTTAATCTTATATTTCGCATTGCGGATGATAAAGGGCTGCTTCTAATCGATGTAAAAGATTTGAGGGCAATGATACAGCATGTAGCGGATCATGCGGCTGACTTCAGATTATCTTATGGAGGCATACCGACAAAAAGCATTGGGGCCATATTGCGTAAGCTTACATGCTTAGAGGGCCGGGGATCAACATCATTTTTCGGGGAACCTTCACTTGACGTAAATGATTTTCTTAAATCTGACGAGAACGGCAGAGGTTATATCAATATTTTGGACAGTGTGGAACTCGTTTATGAGCCTGCACTGTATTCCGCTTTCGTGCTGTTTTTGCTGTCACGGATTTATGAAGCCCTGCCTGAATATAATGATTGCGGTAAGCCCCGCATAATATTTTTTATTGATCAGGTTCATTTGTTGCTTGATGAGGCATCTAAGATCATGTTAAAAAATATCGGGCAGCTGATGCGCTTGATTTCTGCAAGGGGAGCAGGGATCTATTTCATAACGGATAATCCGGGCCGGCTTCCGTATGATATATTGGATTTGTTGGAGAATAAGATACAACATGCGTTAAATGCGGTATCTCCGGCACAAAAAAGACTATTGAGAAGTGCGGCAGATCTTTTTCCCGCAAGCGAGGATACAGATATTGAAAAGGCAATATGCGAGTTGGATATCGGTGAAGCGTTGTTTTCGCTCGCTGATACTGAAGGCAGACCGGGCAATACAAAAAGAGCACTCGTTTTACCGCCTCAAAGCAAGGCGGGGGGAATCGATGACAAGGTTAGAAAACAAATCATCGGTTCATCCTCACTAAATGGAAAATATGACAAATGTTTTGATCGGGAATCCGCATATGAAATTTTAGCAATTCGGGAAAGGCAGCCGTACTTAAAAGCCGAAAGACAAGTGCGGGAGGAAGGCGTTAAGAGGCGCAGCGCCAGGCAAAGCCCGCTGGAGAAGGCGACATCAGCCGCACTTAACGCCATAGGAAGGGAGATCGGCAGAACCCTCGTAAGGGGTATTTTAGGATCATTAAGAAGATAGGTGACGTTCAATATGAAAGTTTATTTAGATAACAGTGCGACTACGAGACAATACGATGAAGTGACAGATATGATGGTTTTGATGGCGAATGAGATATACGGCAATCCCTCTTCTCTTCATCGCATGGGGATGGAAGCGGAAATCGCCGTAAATGAGGCAAGGAATAAATTATCGCTTGCCCTCGGTGCATCGGAAAAGGAAGTATATTTTACGGGCAGCGGTACGGAAGCGGATAATACGGCCTTATTTGGCGTCGCCACGGCAAGAAAAAACAGAGGAAAGCGTATTATAACTGCAAAAACGGAGCATAAGGCAGTTCTATCCGCCTGTGCCAGATTGGAGCAAGACGGTTTTATCGTTGAATATATCGGTGTAGACAGGTTCGGTTGCGTGGATCCTGTGGAACTTTATCAAAGGCTGGATAAAGACGTTATTATGGTTTCATTGATGTGGGTAAACAACGAATTAGGGACTGTAGCTCCTATAGAGGCTATAGGGGAAAAAGTAAAGGCTTTTGGGGATATTATTCTGCATTCCGATGGAATTCAAGCCTTCGGGAAATTGCCTTTTGGAATGGAACATTCTTCTGTAGATTTGCTTACTGTAAGCGGACATAAAGTACACGGCCCTAAGGGAGTAGGTGCGATATATGTTCGTAAGGGTCTTAAAATTGAACCCTACTTGCTGGGGGGAGGACAGGAAAAAGGCCTTCGGTCGGGAACTGAAAATACACCCGGGATAGCGGGTTTTGGTGTGGCGGCGGAAAAACTGCACAACAGCTTTGAACACAGGTTCGCTATAATGAAATCAGTCAGAAAATACCTTTTGGATGGGATAATTGAGGAAATTGACGATGTAAGAATAAACAGCCCTATGGCTGTTTATGGGGAATCCGAAGGGCAGGGACCATGCTCAAGTCCTGCAATTCTGAATGTGAGCTTTTTCGGATGCCGTGGTGAAGTGCTTCTCCGTTTTTTAGAGAAACAAGGTGTTTTTATTTCTACCGGATCCGCCTGTTCCTCTAAAAAAAAGGGAAACCATGTTCTTGCCGCTTTGGGTCTTTCTTCGGAAGATGCCGTACGATTCAGCTTTAGCGAGTTTAATACGATAGAAGAGATGGATTATGTCCTGCAAGTATTGAAAAGGACGGTGGCAGATATGCGCAGATTAATAAGAGGTCGACAGAATTGAACGAGGATAAATTGAATCATAAAAGCTATATGGTAAGATACGGAGAAGTGGCTTTAAAAGGCTCCAATAAGCCCTATTTTGAACGTCTTCTAATGAACCGCATCAGAAAAAAGATGAAAGGGCTGAAGGATGTCAGAATAAGCAGGGAGGAAGGTCTATTGATAGTAAGGACGCCGGAAGAGGTGTCGGAATACGAAGTGATTCGTGAAATAGGCAAAGTATTCGGTGTGGATTCCATAAGTCCTGCAAAAGAGGTTCCTACGGATTTAGAGGTGATAGGAAATACAGCCTTGGAAATGCTGAGGACGAAGATTTGCGGTAACGGGGTTTCTTCTTTTAAGGTAGAGGTTAAACGTTCGGATAAAAGTTTTCCAATTACATCTCCCGAAATTGCAAGTATTATCGGTGCAAAGATCCTCAAAGAAAGCGAAGGAATAAGGGTAGATGTTCACAATCCTGACTGCCGTGTTTATATTCACGTGCGCAGGGGGCGAAGCTTTGTGTTTCTTAAAAAAATACCGGCATTTGGCGGTTTGCCTCTGGGCAGCAACGGAAGGGGTTTGGTCTTGCTTTCAGGGGGTATAGACAGCCCGGTAGCTGGATTTATGATGGCGAGAAGGGGCATGCAAATTGAGGCGGTACATTTCCATTCCTATCCCTACACGAGTGAACGTGCTTTTCAAAAAGTGCTTGATCTTTCGAAAACTCTGTCTGTTTATTGCGGGGACATAAGGATTCACAGTGTGAACATTCTGCCGATACAGGAAGAAATCGTTAAAAAATGCCCTGAGGATGAAATTACTGTGTTGATCAGACGCTTTATGATGAAGATATCGGAGCGGATAGCTCAGGAAAAAGAATGCAACATGCTGATTACGGGAGAAAATCTGGGACAAGTGGCAAGTCAGACCGCTTTTGCCATTGTGGCTATAGATGAAGCGGTCGCAATGCCTGTAATGCGACCCCTGATTGCAATGGACAAATCGGAAATAATAGAAAAGGCCAAAGAAATCGGTACCTACGAGATTTCCATATTGCCTTACGAGGATTGCTGTACGGTTTTTCTTCCAAAGCATCCGGATACAAAACCGAGGCTTGAAAGAATACTTGCTTCTGAACGCCTTTTAGACAGCGCTTTTCTGATCGACGCAGCAATGGCTGATATAAAGACAATCACTGTTTGACAAAAGTAGACAATTTCCCTCTTATTCTCCTTTGGACAAGCCTGTTTGACCGGTTGTATAATATGGTGGAAGAGGGGGGTTTTTTATGAGCGTCACTTTTGAAATGATTGATGATATTTTAATTGCAATCCTTTCCGGCGAACTGGACCACCACACCATCAAAGAGATCAGGAAATCTATAGATAGAACCTTCGACACCTTTTATGCCCGGCACCTTATTTTATCTTTCGAAGAAGTGTCCTTTATGGACAGCTCCGGAGTGGGTCTTGTAATGGGCAGGTTTAACAAGACTAAAGGCAAGCAGGGAAACTTATCGGTAGTGGGGTTAAGTGAACATGTCGATCGTATATTCGACATGGCAGCAATTTACACCATAGCAAAACGCTATCAGACAGTAGAGGATGCGATTCGTGAAATGAGGAAAGAAAGCGAGGGAAAATGACATTGGAAAACATCAGTACAATTAAGGTTGAAATGTGGAATCAATCTGAAAACGAAGCGTTATCCAGAGCCATTGCCGCAGCCTTTGCCGCTAGAATGGATCCGACAGTGGAAGAGATAACCGAAATAAAAACAGCGGTATCCGAAGCAGTAAGCAATGCGATAATTCACGGATATGAAACCGGAAAAGAAGGCCTGATTTTTCTTGAGCTTTCATTATCTGATAACGGCAAGCTGATTGTCGCGGTTGAGGATTTTGGTATAGGCATCGATGATATTGAAAAAGCGAGAGAGCCGCTGTTTACTACAGGCAACGCAAATGAGCGTTCAGGGATGGGCTTTACCGTTATGGAAAGCTTCATGGATAAGGTACTGGTAGAATCCAAACCCGGTAAGGGGACCCGGGTTACAATGATAAAGGTATTGGACCGGGCGAATGGCATTTAGCTACATACCCTGCAGCAAAGAAGATACCTATGAACTTATAAAGCAGGCGCAATCCGGAAATAAGATGGCCAGGGAGCAGCTTGTAATGCAAAACACGGGGCTTGTAAAAAGCATCGCTTTAAGGTTTATCGGAACCGATCATGAATTTGATGATCTGCTGCAGATAGGTTATATAGGGCTCCTGAAAGCGGTGGATCGCTTCGAGATTGAATACGGTGTCATGTTTTCCACATATGCAGTTCCGATGATACTTGGTGAAATTAAACGCTATCTTCGAGATGACGGCAGAATAAAGGTCGGAAGGCAGATCAAGCAGGAAGTTCGCAATATGAAGCGTGTCCAGGAAGATTTTTGCCATGCTCACGGCAGGTCCCCAAAGATGAGCGAGCTGGCAAAGCAAATGGAAATCAGCGTGGAGGATCTTATTGTTTTGCTTGAGGCAAGCGATGCCATGGGGAGCCTTGAAAGCTTGGATGATCCCTTGCAAAAGGAAGTTTTGAATAAGACAGTTTATAAGGAAGCGGAAGATCATCAAATAGATATGATCCGACTCAAGGGTGCTATCGGCAAGCTTTCGGGAAAAGAGCGGAAGATTATCGTTCTCCGCTATTTTAAAGATATGACTCAGCAGCAAATTGCTGATTGCTTAGGAATTTCTCAGGTGCAAGTATCCCGCATCGAAAAAAGGGTGCTTGCAAATTTGAAAAAACAGCTTGAATAATGTCAATATAATACTTCCATTCGGTTCCATTGGTCAGAATCGCGATTCCATTTAGGGAATTTTAATATTTCGGGTGCAGGATAATCGATGCCCAATATGCCTACAACTACATTATCACTATCATATACAGGTGCAAAAGCTGACCATACGGGATCGCCCTGATCGTTATTTTTCGCTGACAAGGCGGCTATCGGCAGTCCATCCTGTGCCGCCAGGAATTGTCCTTCGATTTCATATTGGGTCATCCACGGATCGGGGTTCTTTGAACCGTCAACAGTGATCTCAAAATAATCATCTTCCGGGTTCCGATCGGTTAGAACGTAAACGCGGTGTGCGCCGCTTTCTGCCCGGAATTGATCCAAGGTGGCTTTAAGGTCCGGGTATCTTTCATAATCTTGGCCTTTACCGGACTTCAGGCATGAAGAGTAAATATCTGCCCATTCTCCGTTTAGCTGTAATGCATAGTTCGCAGCGAACTCCGTGGTTTTGTCCATGATTTCGTGCACTCCATTCGGCATATCCAAGTCAACATCCCCTTCTGTGATGTCTCCATCAAAATTGCAGCCTGTTGAAAATGCAATTATTAATATAAGGCACAGCAATGCCCGTCTTACTTTTTTGTTCATTTGATTCCTCCATTCAAGCATAAAGGCAAAACCCGCTATCGATATACAAACCATTATATCATCTTTTAACATTTCTTTTTTGTTCGATTAGCCTTATTATTTTTTTTGTTTCGGCAAGAATAAACCTATAATAAAAAATCCGGAGGAGGATATGCCGAAAAAACAGCAGACCAAGGCCTACCAAAGTTACGTCAAACGTTTCACTCCGCGCCCACGATATATATGGAACGGTATAAAGGCATTCTTTATAGGAGGGGCTCTTTGTACGTCGGCCTTATATGTTCAAAATGTATTTGAAGAGCAGGGCATGGGGAAGACAGATGCTGCCACAGCAGTAACAGTGCTGCTCATTTGTACTGCCCAGCTTTTAACAGGATTAGGATGGTTTGATACTATTGCAAAATTTGCAGGCGCCGGTGTGATAGTGCCTATCACCGGATTTGCAAACTCCATGGTCGCCCCTGCAATGGAGTTTAAAAAAGAAGGCCCGGTTTTGGGGGCGGGTGCAAAGCTGTTTACTTTGGCGGGGCCCGTATTGGTTCTTGGAATTGCGGGATCGGTAGTTGTAGGTATTTTATCGTGGCTATTGGGAAAATAGAAACTTATGGGGGAAGAGCGGTATGATGAAAAACAGAATCGGGAAACAGACGTTTCTGTTTAATGCAAGGCCGGAAATAGTGGGTGCGGGTTCAGTGGTCGGTGTTAAAGAGGGACAGGGGCCCTTAGGAGAATATTTTGATATTGTCCTGAAGGAAGACAGTTACGGAGAAAAAACCTGGGAGAAGTCGGAGATAAAAATGCTGATCGAAGCGATACAGCTTTCTGTCGGCAGATCGGGGAAATCCATGGAGGAAATCCATGTTATGATTTCGGGGGATCTTTTAAATCAGCTTATGGCAGCTTCTTTTTCCGCAAGGAATCTGGGCCTGCCTTTTTTGGGGGTCTACGGCGCCTGTTCCACCATGACTGAATCCATGATTATCGGCAGCGCCCTAGTTGATGGGGGTTATGCTGAATGCGCCGTTGCCGCCGCATCAAGTCATTACAGCACCGCAGAGCGTCAGTTCAGGCTTCCTTTAGAGCACGGCAACCAAAAGCCCCCTTCGGCCCAATGGACGGTCACGGGTTCGGGAAGCATGGTTATAGGTAAAGTGGGTGAACCTCATTTTTCCTGTACCTGCGCCACAATAGGGAAAATCGTCGATCCGGGTATTACAGATTCAAATCAGATGGGTGCGTCGATGGCTCCAGCTGCACTTGACACCATATATACACATTTTCTTGATACGGGAAGACCTTGGAATTATTACGATATGATTCTGACAGGAGACCTCGGCTATATCGGCAAAGAAATCCTATTGGATATGCTGAAAAATAACGGAATCAGTATAGAGGATAGGTATGATGATTGTGGCGCCATGATATACAGAAAAGATCAGGATGTGCACGGAGGCGGCAGCGGATGCGGCTGTTCGGCGACCGTATTTTCTGGATATATCTATCAAATGATTTTGAAAGGAGGACTGAGAAAAGTCCTCTTGATATCCACTGGAGCACTGCTTTCCCCCACCAGCCTAAAACAGGGGGACTCCATCCCGGGGATCGCCCATGCTATTGCCTTGGAGGTGTCATAGAATGGATTATTTGTGGGCGTTTTTAATCGGCGGAAGCATTTGTCTTGTGGGTCAGATTCTGATAGACGCAACTAGGCTGACGGCACCAAGGGTCCTGGTTTTATTCGTCGTTTTTGGAGTTGTTCTGACCGGATTGGGGATCTATGAGAGTTTTGCGGATTTTGCAAAGACCGGTGCCACCGTACCTCTTCCCGGATTTGGATATCAATTGACAAAGGGAGCGATGGACGCAGCGTCAAAGGATGGATTCATGGGGGCTGTTTTCGGAGGTATAAAAAATACCGCTGCAGGTATCGCAGCGGCTATTACATTCGGATATTTTATAGCTTTGATATTTACCCCAAAATCAATTCGATGATCATTCGTCAAACGAAATCTCATTCTCATCGTCATTATCCCAATTATCGATAAAAGTCAGTTCCTCATTCGGGGATATGGGATAGCTTACAGGATCAGGGTTGTGCCGGTTGCAGTAATAATTTGGCACTTCGTATTCAATGTCGCCGACTACAGCATTTCCGTAGGACGTTACGGATCCCTTTGGCCGCTGAATCATTACCTTGCTTTGCTGGTTTGGACAATAGGGTGTGGCCAAATAGCCTGATTCGGCGCAAATGGTTGCAGAAACGTGGATATCATCTGTTTCAACCGGGGAAGTCCCTGTTAAAAAATATTCGTTTCTTACTGTTTTTCTCGGATCTGACGAGGACAGTTCTGAAGGCAGCTTACCTGATTTTGTATCTATAGCTATGCTGCTTACGTTTTCAGCGACAGGAAAAGATGCGGCGGACATGCCGCTGTGAATTTGTTTCATAATCCTGCTCCACAGCCTTGCCGCAGAGGTGCTGCCTGAAGAAAGTTCAAGGTTTATATCATTTCCGATCCAAAGCGCTGCGGAATAGTAGGGTGTAGTCCCTACAAACCAGGCATCGTAATTATCTGAGGTTGTTCCTGTTTTTCCCGCTACAGGATGAGATCCGATGGCGGCAGGTCCCGCAATTCCGCTCGTAACCGTTGTGCTTAGGATATCGGTCATTATAAAGGCGATTCCCTGGTCCATCACCTGTTTTTTCGAAGAGGTTCCTTCTAACAGCACATCTCCTCTTTTATCCGTAACCTTCGTGTAGGATATCGGTTCAGCGTACATCCCCTTATTAGGGAATGTACCGTAGGCGGCAGCCATTTGAAGCGGAGAAATGCCTTTTGTCATTCCTCCTAAGGCAAGGGCTGCGGCATTCATATCGTTTACATTTCCCGATTCCACCACCGAGGTAATTCCCATTTTTTTCAGAAAGGCCAAAGATGTTGCGGGTCCGATATCCGTGAATACCTTAACGGCGTTTACGTTAATCGATTGTTCCACAGACTGTCTTAAAGTGTTCAGCCCCCGATAGCCCGGATACCAGTTCTTCGGCCAAAGCTTTCCTTGAACCACATGAGGGGAGTCGTCGATTATCGATGCAGCGGTCCACAGCTTCATGTTATCCGTGTCTGTGTCGCCTTGGACCATTTCTGCCGATCGCTGAAGAGCAGGTCCGTATACAGCCAGGGGCTTAATCGCTGATCCCGGTTGTCTGGTTGCAGTAGCTCTGTTAAACAGGAGTTTTCCTGAAAGGCTTCTTCCCCCCGCCATGGCTTTAATTCCCCCGGTTTTGTAATCCAAAACCACCATGGCTGATTGAGGCTGTACTACTTTTTCTCTTAATTGATAATAACCCTTTCCGAATTTCGGGCTTGGATCTTTGTCGATATTTTCGGAAAAATATTCTCTATCTATTATCAGATTTCCTTTTTCGTCCTTTGTTTTATATTCCGAAGGAATCAGCAGGTACCCTCCGGGGATGCTGTAAAAAATGTTATCCAAGACTTCATACATCGGTTTGAATTCGATCTTGTAATCCGATTTCCCCTGGGTTTCGGTCTTGTAGAAGTTAAGCCGAAATCCCGGCAACAAAACCAGGTTACCTTTGTCGTCTATTCGATACTCTTCGGAAGACAGAACAAAATCGTCATTTTTATCAATGATATTCGGTCGATGATAAAGCAAAATTTTACCGGATGAGTCAAGCACATTTCCCTTCTTATCTTTTTTAAGTCTGCTTACGGTGGGGAAATTGTTATTATTTTTAAATTCCTTTTCAATTATTTTTTGCATGTCTACATTCATGGTGCTGTGGATTCTGAGTCCGCCGTTATATATTATGTTTCTTGCCTCATCCTCATCGATGCTGTATTCGCGCATTAAACCTTCCGTGACCTGTCTGATAACGTAGTCAGCAAAGTAGGAGGATATATCCGATGCCGCATTTATATTGGGATTAATGGAGTCCCGAATATTTTCCGCCAATGCTTCCTCATACTGGTCCTGGGTAACCTTCCCTTGTTCTTTCATAAATTTGAGTACAAGCTTCTGTCTGTCTACGAATTCAGGTTGATACCAGATGCTGAAAGAATCCCCTCGATAAATGAAATCCAAAGATCCCGGATCCTCAATGTCTTCATTGTTCAATCGTTTAATGGGCGAATATTTAAGAGGACTTTTAGGGATGCTGGCAAGGACAGCGCATTCCGCTATGCTAAGATCATCGACATCCTTTGAAAAATAGGCTTGGGATGCCGCCTGAACTCCGTATACCCCGCTGCCCAGATAGATGGTATTCAAATATGCTTCCACAATTTGTGGCTTTGAAAGCTGCCGTTCCAGCAAAACTGCATAATATGCCTCTTTTACCTTTCGTTTCATCGTGCGGCGGCTCTTGTCTTCTATGTAAAGATTCCTGGCCAATTGTTGAGTTATGGTGCTGGTGCCTTTAATGGAATCTCCCGTAACTATGCCCTCAAATATCGCGCCGAATATGCGAATTACATTAAATCCGCTGTGGGTGCGAAATGTCTTATCCTCTATGGCGATAAATGCATTGATGAGATTCTGCGGCATTTGGGTATAGTCTAGGTTTGTGCGCAGACCGGTCCCGCCGGAATGAATACTTTCGATTTCGTTTCCTTTATCGTCATACAGGATAGAGTTTTCAGCCAGCATCGAATAAAGGTTACCCGCATCTATAGCCGGGGTGCCCGCTATCACTGATGCCGCCCATCCGGCAACCCCGCAAAATACAATGACTGTAAAAACCAGAATCGTAAGCAGGAATCTTTTTATGTTAAGGCGATATTTTCTCTTCTTTTTTTCTTTGGGTTTTATTCTGTTATTAGATGGTTTTTTCTTTGCCATATCATCGCCCGCCGATTTTGCATACTCCGTTTTATTCCCGGCCGATACCGACATATTGTCGCCGCCCCGCTGATTCAGTCTCTTCTCGAATCCGTCGGCTATTTTATCGAATTCGTTTAGAAATTCTTCTATTTCATCGTATTTGCCGTTTTCATATTTGTCGCTCATAAAAATCCCTGCTTCCTTCATAAGTGATGCAGCTTTATGCACAGCCTGATTATAGCACGATTTTAAAAGGTTGGACAGTAAAAAAAGAGATAATGACGCAATGGAGGCGGTTGACATATAACACCACAAATAGTATAATATCCCATAATGTGGGGTGATAGTATGAAGATGCGAAGGCCTGCCGCTGCGGTGATGATTTCCTTCGCCGGCGGAATTTTCACTGCCCGTTATTGCGATTCTTTGATTGTATTTTCAGCCTTTGGCCTGATATTGTTGGTGCTGTTTATCACGCAATGCAGACAAAAGGCCATATATCTCCAGCTTGTTCTTTTCGTTTTTGGGGCAATGGATTTTATACTGATTGACAGCAGAAACAGTCCCCTGTCAGAGTTTACGGGAAACTTGGCAGTCATCGAAGGTCATGTACAAAGCGTCGAAGAAAAGCCCTACGGATATCAAATGGTCGTATCTGGCACTTCCTTTGAATTCGATGGATACAGCGGTAGGTTAAAGGAAAAATTTCTGCTTAACGCCTCAGGGAATATGGATATGATTGAGGGCATTGCTTTACAAAATTCACAATCCATCGTCGGCAGAAATGTTTCATTTCTTGGAAGGGTGGAGGCACCGCCCGGTCAAAGAAATCCCGGCCTTTTTGATTACAGGTTTTATCTTAAAACAAAGGGGATAGAATACATACTTTGCGGATCCCTTCGTCATATGACAATAAAAGGGATCTCTAATCCATTTTCGGCAAATATGGCCCGCATAAAGTATCGATTCTCCCAAGCCCTAGATAAAAGTATGGATTCGGAATCCAAAAGCCTTCTTTTGGGAATGCTGTTCGGCGATAAGACATCACTTTCTGAGGATGTTTACGATATTTTTCGAAAAAACGGAACCGCTCACATTTTAGCTGTTTCGGGTATACATGTGGGTGTAGTCTACGCACTCGTAAACAGATTGTTTCGCAATAAAAGAAGCATCTTTTCCTCGGCTGTTACGATTATATTGCTACTGTTTTATGCGGCGCTTGCTTCCTTTTCACCATCCGTAATGCGCGCCTTTACAATGATCGTCATCCACATACTTTCGAAGCATTTTCACAAGAGATATGATCTTCTAAGCAGCACCGCTTTTTCCGCTTTTCTTATGCTTTTACTTCATCCCTACAGTCTGTTTCAGTTGGGTTTTCAGCTTTCATATCTTGCGGTGTTTTCTTTGGCGTTTGTGCTTCCGTTTACCGAAAGCAGGCTGGGAATGCTTTGTTTTCGCCACAACCCTTTGAAAAACGCTGTCTTGGGGATCTTGATATCTACGGTATCGCTTCAGTTAACGCTGATTCCGATTACAGCCTTCAATTTCCAATACATTTCTTTGTCGGCATTTTTGATCAATATCCCGGTTATAGTGCTTGCAGGCTTTATCATTCCGCTCGGAATTCTTTTGCTTATTGTCGGTTTTGGTGGAGGGGAACTCTTTTCTTTTTTGTCTGCAGCAACCGAAATTCTTTTAAAAGCTATGAAGGTCTTGAACGGTTTGGTCGGGGAGTGCAGTTTTTCTTCTTTCAACGTGGTTTCTCCTGACAAGGCCGTAGTTATTGCATTTTATACGCTAATTTTTTTTCTGACTTCGGAATGCTTTTGGGATTTTTACAGGAGGCGCAGGTTAAAGCATACTGCAGTTGTGATACTGTCTTTGTTGGCTTTAAGCACGCTGCTATCCATAACATCAGGAGGAAATGGTCTTCGGGCTGATATTGTTTTTGTAGATGTGGGGCAGGGGGATTGCATTCATATCAGAACTCCTTCCGGCAAAAATATTTTGGTCGATGGGGGAGGAAGCCTGGATTATGACGTAGGAAAGAAAATTTTATTGCCCTATCTTTTAAAAAACGGGGTGGCCCGCATCGATTTAGCTTTAGTGACCCATCTTCATACCGACCACTTCGGAGGCATATCCTCCTTATGCAGGCTTATGCCGATAAAACGTTTAGCCTTGTATTCATTTAATCGATGCAAACAGGACGATATTTTATCGGAAACCGAGCTTACATCGGAAGCGCTGCTGTATCTGTCAAAAGGGCATACAATCAAAGTTGATGATGATGTTGCACTGGAAATTCTTTATCCGCCTTCCCCTGGCGAGGATTTCCCGGTTGAAGGGTCAAACGACGAAGATGATGAGAATGCCAGAAGTCTGCTTATCAGGGTACATATATCAGGATTGTCCGTACTTATAACGGGGGATATGGGAGTTAAAGAGGAACAGGCGGCAATCGCTTTATACGGAGCTGATTCTCCGCAATTGAAATCGGATATTTTGAAAGTCGGGCATCACGGATCCGCATCTTCCACAGGCAACGGGTTTGTTTTGGCAGTCAATCCCTGCATCGCTGTTATTCAAAGCGGTAAAAACAATTTCGGCCACCCTCACCCCAAGATCATTGAAAAGTTGGATAAAGCGGGTATAATGCTATATAGAACTGATCAGAACGGAGCTGTTCTGTTGCGGATAAGGGAACAAAAAATTCTTGTTCACGCAATGCTTCAGTAAATATTAGCCGAGGCGAACTAAATGCGAAAAAATCAGAAGGAGCATGACTCTTTAATAATTGAAAACCGGCTGAATAACAGGTCATTAAAAAGCCCTGTGTATTTATATGGGGTTGAAGATTATTTGATTCACTGGGCTGTCCGAAGGATAACAGAGACTTACGTGTCAGCCGTAACAAAAGAATTGAACCATGCCGTAATCGACGGCGAACAAACCTGTCTTTCGGAGATAATTAATCAATGCGAAACTCTGCCTCTTATGTCGGAAAAACGGGTAGTGATAATAGGGTCTTTTTCGCCGCTGGCAAATGAGAGTTTGAAGGATTTTACATCCGATGATGAGGACAGGCTTGCAGAATATCTCCATCATCTTCCAAAGACCTGTTTTCTTGTATTCACCGGTAAAAAGGCGGATAAAAGACTAAAACTTTATAAGGCGATCGCATCCGCAGGAGGCGCAGGCTATGATTTTACCCGGGTGGACTATGGGCTTCTTTGCAAATTTATCGTCAAAAGGCTGGCAAAAGCAAAAAAATCCATTAAAGAGGACACTCTTCGTCGCTTTATAGGTTATTCGGGTTATTTTAACGACGAATCAAGCTATTCCCTTTATAATTTCGATAATGATATAAAAAAACTGATTGCCTATTCCGATGAGGAGGAAATACTTTTTTCACATATTGAGGATATTGCATCCTGCGATGCCCTGTCATATATTTTTGCCATGCTCGATGCTGTTTCCGAAAGAAGGAAGGATACAGCCATTGCAGTCCTTCACAATCTATTGATGTCGGGAGAAAATGAATTTAAAATACTGAAGACACTTTGCGGTCAGATGGAATTAACTTTGACGGCTAAGGAGATGCAACAGGAAGGATTTGCATACGAAGATATGAGAAAACTGCTTCGTGTGCACCCTTTCAGGCTGCAAAAAGCAATTCAGCAGTCCCGATGCTTTACGGTAGATCAACTGCGCAGGATACAAATCCTGGCATATGAAATTGAGCAAAATATCAAAAATGGCTTGCTGGATAAGGAATTGGCTTTTGAAATATTCATCGCAGCCGTTTAAAAGAAAAGGACCTATGAACAGACAAATAAAGGCAGACCTTGCGCTTCTGACCGTAACCCTTTTTTGGGGTGCTTCATATTACATGATGGATATAAGCTTAACCGAGCTTGAGGCTTTTAATTTAAATGCCCTCCGATTTTTAATAGCGTTTGGCATCGCCTTTACTTTATCCTGGACGAAAATTAAAAACGCTAACGCAATCACTGTAAAATACGGTGCGGTTCTCGGCTTCATACTGGTATTTGTTTATATGGGAGCGACGTATGGTGTTCAGTATACTAGCCTTTCCAATGCGGGTTTTTTATGCGCTTTGACTGTCGTAATCACCCCTGTTTTAGAGTTCTTTTTTAAAGGTTACAGGCCGGACAGGAAATTGGTTTTAGTTGTGACGATGGCGCTGATCGGTATAGGTCTTTTAACTTTGAATGAACAATTACGTCCTGCTTCCGGGGATATTTTTTGTATATTCTGTGCCTTTGCATATGCGATACACCTTATTGTAACTGAAACCGCGGTACATAAAGAAAGCGTTAATGCCTATCTTCTTGGGGTGTTCCAGCTGGGCTTTGCGGGCTTATATCAGCTTCTGATAAGCGTAGCTGTTGAAACACCGCGCTTGCCCGAATCCAAGGAAGTATGGCTGTCCGTTCTGATGCTTTCGGTGTTTTGCACCGGTGTGGCCTTTGTTGTACAGGTCCTGGCCCAGCAGTATACCTCTGCATCACATGTGGGCGTCATCTTTTCCTTGGAACCGGTATTCGCCGGAGTAGTAGCGTTCTGTTTCGCAGGTGAAGTTTTAAGCGGACGGAATTATTTCGGCGCATTCCTTCTTCTTTCCAGCGTTTTCTTGATGGAACTGGATTTTATGAGATTGTTTCATGCTTTAAAGAAAAAGCCGGGCCTCAGCAAAGGCACGGCGAAGTCCTCCGAAAATTAAGCAAGAGACGTTTGCATCAGTAAAGCTGCTTTTTAAGATGCTCAAACAGGCGCCTGAAAGGAGGCAGCAAAAGTATTATAAATGTTCCCGCCGCTTCCGGACCTATGTAACTCAAATTGTAATAAAGGGACCATGAAAAAGCATTAAAGCCAGAAGGCGCATATTGGCCGAAAAAAACCATTCCCGATAAAAAGGCACATAAATATCGTCCCGTTACCCCTATCAGGTAGCCTGTCGGCAGGCTGAATTTTTTATTTCCCGCAAGTCCGGCAAATCCAAGGGCCCCTGCGGCAAGGGGATAATCCAAAAGCAATTGAATTGGATGTATGACATAGGGATTGAAAATCAGACTGGCTAACCCTGCACACATGCCCGCCATGACAGCCCTGCGGGTGCCTAAAAGATAGGCGCAGGCAGTGATAGCAAGCATGCTGAATGCAGTTATTGAACCTCCCTGGGGCATGCGAAACAAGATGATCTGATCAAGAACGAGAAATAGCGCTGCAAAAATGGCTGATAAAACCAGCGCTTGGGCATCGGGTTTTTTGTCTTTTCCTGAAATGAGCACTAGAAGAAAAAGCAAAAGAATAGTGCCCAGGGTCACAATTTGGCCTGTTAAAGATTCAAAAAATGTTTGTAATTGTTCTGCTGACATAAAAAAACCTCCTTTGGCAGCCAATGCATAGGAGGGGATATCATATGCTTCCCTACGCCGGCATTATCCGGATCAGGTGTTGAGGGTATGCGCCTGTAAGGCGGCATTCTCAGCAATGGCTGCCTTATGTTTTAGCAGCGGCTCCCCTAGCATTTTTGTTGAAAGAGACGTCGTTGCCGTCCCTTTCGTATTCATTTATTATATATTATATGTTTTTTAGCGCTTTGTCAAAGTCTTCTGTAATATCGTCTATATCTTCTATGCCTACTGACACACGTATCATTTCAGGATATATGCCGCATTCAATCTGTTTTTCCTTCGTCAATTGGCGATGGGTGGTGCTTGCCGGATGAAGTATGCTTGTCCGCAGGTCCCCTAAATGAGTAACCATGGAGACCATGTTAAGATGTTTTGCCAATTCTTTACCTGCTTCGGCTCCCCCTTTGATACCAAAAGAAAGAATACCGCTTTGTCCGTTCGGCAGATATTTTTTTGCCAGTCTGTATCCGGGATCGTCAGGAAGCCCGGGATAGCGTACCCAGTCAACCATAGGGTGGTCTGAAAGAAACAGGGCAAGAGACAAGGCATTGCTGCTGTGGCGTTCCATACGAAGATGAAGCGTTTCCAGACCCATATGAAACAGGAAAGAGTTGAAAGGGCTTGGCGTGCAGCCGTAATCTCTTATGAGCTGCGCGCGGGCTTTTACAATATAGGCGCTGTCTTTGAAGGTTTCGGCGTATCGGAGGCCGTGATAGCTGGGATCGGGTTCCACCAACCCCGGAAACTTACCGTTTGTCCAGTTGTAATTTCCTCCGTCTATAAGTATGCCTCCCACGCCGGCGGCATGTCCGTCGATGTACTTTGTGGCAGAGTGGATAATTATGTTGGCGCCATGCAAAAAAGGTCTGCAAAGATATGGTGTAGCCAGTGTATTGTCAACGATAAAGGGTATATCCAGTTCTTTGGCCACGCAAGAAAATTTCTCAAAATCAAGGACATTTAGAATGGGATTTGCAAGAGTTTCACCAAACAGCGCTTTTGTGCCCGGCTTTGCGGCCTTAATAAACTGCTCACGGTCGGCATCCGGGTCTATGAAAGTAAAGTCTATTCCCATCTTTCGCAAGGATACGTTAAATAGGTTAAAGGTGCCCCCATATATTTTCGAGGAACAAATGACATGGTCTCCTGCGCTGCAAATGTTAGCGATGGAGAAAAAGCTGGCGCTTTGACCCGAAGAAAGAGATAAGGCTCCTATTCCGCCTTCCAAAAGAGCCATCTTATTTTCAAAATGGTTTGATGTGGGGTTTCCTAATCTGGTATAGAATGATCCAAAGGATTTCAGGTCGAATAAGTCCGCCATATCATCAGGGTCGTCGTAGGCGAATGTAGTGCTTTGTACTATTGGTATCACGCGTGGCTCACCCGATTTCGGTCTGTAAGACCCTTGAACGCATTTAGTGTTGAATCTGTATTTATTCATATCATTGTCCTCCTGGGGGTAGTGTGACATTGCATAGTGTGACGTTTATGAGATATTGTACCACAATTGTCAAAAGAGCACATCACTATTTTCACTGTTTGCGCTTGATTATGGAGGGTACATTGAATATAATTGATATTGGAGGTATCAAAATGAAAGAATCTTTACATGTCGAAGCTGAAATGAAAATAAAGGATGTTTTGGAGAACAAGGTGAATCCTCTTTTGGCCTCCCATCACGGTGGGGCGACGCTTGCAGGATAT
>CAYRNC010000002.1:0-21551 GCA_964425645.1 uncultured Oscillospiraceae bacterium
TAGTGTGGTAGAAATTAATGCATTCACCCTGATTTAAAATGCGAATTTACACTATGCCTGAAATGCATTTACGGTTGCCAAAGTAAACTTTGACGTGGGGAATATGCAAATATATTGTCATTAAAAAAGGATATGATCTTAACTACTTATCAGAGGCAGACGTTAATGAACCGATAAAGGTTACTTATGGAGCGGCCTTAAAAATTATCTGCTGGAATAAAAAGAACATTATTAAGATTGTTGATATAAAAACAATAGGACTGCCGATGCCCGATATTAAGCTTGTTATTTGTTTGTTTCTACTGTCCGAGACATCTTGAATTTCAAAACACCAGGTGGTACAATGTTGCAAAATAGAATGAATTTATTTTTGATTGCTGTTCATGTAAGGAGTGAGGGCAATTGGATTATTTTACAGTTTTATTTCTTAAAAGTGGTATAGGTCCCCAGTTTGCTATATATCTTTCTATAGGTATAATTGTACTTATAATAGCATCAGCATGTCTTGCATCAAATTATATTGTAAAAATGGTGGTTCTAAAAGTATTTGCCAATGCAAGGCGTGACAGGTTTAATTGGAGTGAAATATTGATTAGGCGAAGGTTGCTTCAAAGGTTATTTTTTTTAATACCCGGAATTATCATATATTTTTTTGCCCCGGTTTTTAAGCCTGTGCAGGACCTTATTCAAAAGCTCGCGTTAACCTATATATTCGTTATTGTAATATTTGTTTTAGGTGCCCTTTTGGACTTCGTAAACGATTACTACAGCACGTTGCCCATATCGAACGTCAGACCAATAAAAGGTTTTATTCAGGTGCTTAAAATTATAGTTGTTTCTATTTTTATAATAGTCATTATCGCTAATTTGATTGAAAAAAGCCCCTTTTTGCTGTTAAGCGGTTTGGGAGCTTTGATAGCTGTCTTTTCTTTTGTATTTAAGGATTTGATATTGGGTTTGGTTGCCGGAATCCAGCTTACATCGAACGACATGCTACGGATAGGGGATTGGATAGAGGTTCCCAAATATGGCGCCGATGGTGAAGTGGTGGAATTGTCGCTGTCCACGGTAAAAGTGCAGAATTTTGACAAAACTATCGTAAGCCTTCCCGCCTACGCGCTTATATCTGATTCTTTCAAGAACTGGAGGGGAATGCAGGAATCAGGGGGACGGAGAATTAAGCGTTCAATTTATATAGATGCGGGGAGTATACAGTTTTGTACGGAAGAGATGATTGAAAAGTTTAAGAAATTTGCTTGCCTTTCAGACTATATAGAGAAAAAAGAATCAGAGATATCAAGATACAACGCAGAAAGGGAAGTGGGCGAAGAAACGTTGTTTAACGGAAGGCGCTTTACAAATATAGGGATGTTCAGAATGTATGTCAAAAATTATATCAGAACCCATCCCGATTTTAATAAGGATCTTGTTTCAATGGTGAGACAGCTGCCTCCCGGTGAAAACGGACTTCCTCTTGAGATATACGGATTCGCCGATACCACAACCTGGGAAACTTATGAGGGAATACAATCGGATGTGTTTGACCATTTGTTTGCTATTATTGGGGAGTTCGGGTTAAGGGTGTTTCAAAATCCAACAGGCTATGATGTCAGGCAGCTGAAACGCTTAAATATTTGATTGTGAAATGAGGTTTATCCATGCGTGAAAAATATCGTTTGCTTTCCCTGCCGCAGGCAAAAGAAACGATCTGTGAAATTGGGAGGCGTATGTATGCTAAGGGTTTTGTGGCAGGAAATGACGGGAACATTTCTTGTCGGTTGGACAGCGAGGTGATTTGTACGCCTACAGGAGTTTCAAAGGGGTTTATGTCACCTGATATGATGTCGGTTGTGGATATGGACGGCATTCAAAATTCCGGGCCGAAAGTCTCATCCGAGATCAAGATGCACCTTTGTGTTTATGAAAACAATGAATCTGTAACGGCGGCTGTTCATGCTCATCCGCCTGTGGCAACATCCTTTGCTGTTGCCGGAATACCCCTTGACAAAGAAATCCTTGTCGAGGCGATAATAATGCTCGGTACAGTACCTGTTGCACCCTTTGCCATACCCGGAACCGATGAAGTGCAGGATTCAGTTAGACCATATTTAAAAAAATATAATGCGGTTTTACTAGCCAATCACGGTGCACTGACCTGGGGTAAGGATCTGATGGAGGCATGGTTCAGGATGGAGTGCCTTGAGCATTACGCAGAAATTATGATGTACACCGGCAGCGTCATTGGGAAAGCTAACATACTAAAGCCCGAACATGTTAGCAAGCTAATGCGGTTAAATAATAATGAAACAGATAGGGTAAAGTGACATTTACTACGCTGTAATAAAGGTAAGGAGGCCTATTTTTGTCTTATGATGTGTTGAAATACGATGCCGTAAAGCTCGATGATGAAAGAAGTGAGCTCATATTACTTGATCAGACAGCCCTGCCGAATGAGATAAACCATTTAAGATTAACCGACATAAAGGATATTCGAAATGCTATCCGTATGCTTCAGGTTAGGGGCGCCCCCGCTATTGGGATCGCCGGAGCGTACGGAATCTATCTGGCATCAAAAAATAGCGGTGCAGATAATTTTGAAGATTTCTATTCGGAATTTAAAAGAAATAAAACCTATCTGGGATCTTCAAGGCCTACGGCAGTCAATCTTTTTTGGGCACTAAATCGAATGGAGGACTGTTTGCTGAAAAACAAGCATGAGACCGTTTCGAAAATAAAGCAGGCGTTATTGAAGGAGGCGCATTCGATAAGGGACGAAGACGAACTGACCTGTAAAAAGATAGGTGGGCATGCTTTAAAGCTTTTTAAGCCGGAAATGGGGATACTGACCTATTGCAACGCCGGCACCATTGCTACAGCAAAATACGGTACGGCATTAGCGGCGATTTATCTGGGACAGGAGCGTGGCTATAAATTTAAAGTTTTTGCTTCTGAAACAAGGCCCCTGCTTCAGGGAGCAAGGCTCACTGCCTGGGAATTGAATGAGGCCGGGGTGGACGTTACCCTTATATGCGATAACATGGTTTCAATTGTAATGAAAAACGGCTGGATAGATGCGGTGGCGGTAGGCTGCGACCGAGTTGCTGCCAACGGTGATACCGCAAATAAAATAGGTACTTCCGGCATAGCTGTATTAGCTAAAGAATACGATATCCCTTTCTATGTGCACGCACCTATATCGACTGTAGATCTGCATGCAGGGACAGGCAGCGACATACCTGTAGAACTGCGGCCGGGAGAGGAGATATATAAGGCTTGGTATTCGAAACCTATGGCGCCGAAGAATATTAAAACATATAATCCGGCTTTTGATGTAACCGATAATGGCTATATTACGGCAATTATAACCGAAAAAGGTATAATATATCCGCCTTATGAGCAATCTTTGGCAGGTGTATGCAAGTGAGGCATCGTATGAGACAATATGAAATGAAAGATTTTTTAAACGTATTTGAAAAACGCAAGGCCGTGCCTATGGGAGATTACAGGTGCTATTCCGTTCTCGTTCCTCTTGTGGAAAAGGATGGGATGCTGTATCTCCTTTATGAGGTTCGGGCTGAATCCCTTAAAATCCAGCCGGGAGAGATTTGTTTTCCGGGTGGCAAGCTAGAAAAGGGTGAAACACCTTTGGAATGTGCGCTGCGTGAGTGCTGCGAGGAATTATGCTTATCCCCAAAACAGGTGAAAATAATCGCAGCTTTAGATTTTATTCACGCGTACAGCGGATTTACCATGTATCCTTTTTTAGGGGTTCTGGAATACGAGGATGTAAAAAATGCGTGCGTTAATACCCAGGAGGTTAAGGAAATCTTTTTAGTTCCGGTATCCTATTTTGGGGAAACCGAACCTATGGTGTTCAAATTCGATGTGATACCTAAACTTACAGATGATTTTTCTTATGAATATCTCGACTTAAAAAAAGGGTACAGTTGGCGCAAGGGTGAAACAATAGTACCGATATATCGGTTTGAGGAGCGTATTATATGGGGATTGACAGCGCGTATCACCTGTCATTTAATAAAAACTTTAGAAAAGGAAATCTGGAAGAATCGTTGTTGACAGTGAAAGGACCAATCTATGGAGAAATTGTTCGTTTGGGTTTTTGTTGGAATATTACTGCTTCTTGTCATCATTGCAGTGCTGATTTATAATGGTTTAGTGAGGAAAAAGAATAATGCGGATACCGCTTGGTCCAATATCGATGTTCAATTGATAAGGCGGTATGATCTTATTCCCAACCTGGTGGAAGCGGTAAAAGCATATGCCACTCATGAAAAAGAAACATTTGCAAAGATAACCGAACTGAGAGGCAGCTTTATCGCTGCGGATTCCCCCGCTGAAATTGGCAGAATTGACACCCAGATGAACAGGGCGATAAAGCATCTTTTTGCGGTGTCAGAAAATTATCCCGACTTAAAGGCAAGCCATAATTTTTTAATGCTGCAGGAAGAACTGGCAGGCTCAGAGAATAGAATCGCTTACAGCAGAAATAATTACAATATGGCTGTAATGAATTATAATGTAGGCATAGAATCTTTCCCGGGCATTTTAATTGCGACGCCTATGGGATTCAGTAAAAAAGAATTTTTTCAGACCGATAACGAAGAAGCAAGAAAAGCCGTTAAAGTTGATATCTGACAAAAGGGGCGAATATGTCAAAGAAATATGTAAGTGTCTATGACAGGGCAAATAAAAGCAGGCGAAATTCTATGATAGTGGTTGTCGTATTTATTTTTCTGTTCATGCTACTGTTTTCAATTATCGGCTATTTTGCAAGCGGAGCATCGTATTATTACCTTTCTTGGCAGGAGATTATTACCGCTGTTCTGGGCGGGGCGTCAATAGGCCTGTTGATTTCACTCTCTATCTCCATATTTACCTATCGAAGAAGCGGTAAAATATTGGCAAAGGCTGCTAACGCCAGGGAGATTAAGCGGGAGGAAAACCCTTATTTGTATGAAACCGTAAAGTCAATAGCTGCCGGAGCTCAGATCAATCCCCCTAAAGTCTATATCATAGATTCGGATGAAATGAACGCTTTTGCTTCCGGAACAGGCAAAAGTAAATCCATGGTGGCAGTAACTGAGGGTCTTTTAAATAAGCTTAACAGGGAAGAACTTGAGGGTGTGATCGCTCACGAAATATCCCATCTTAAAAATAACGATATAAAATGGGTGTCGTTGGCGGCAGCACTTTCAGCTACACTGCTTATGCTCATGCATATGTTAAGGAGAGGCTGGCTTTTCTCCGGGCGCGGGATTAAGGGGGGATCGAGAAGTCAAAAACAGGGGGGTAATCCGTTAGCTGTAATCGTTCTAATGGCAGTATCCTTGGTTGCTGTCGTACTTGGCCCGCTTATTGCCAGGGCAATGCAAAGCGCTGTTTCTAAGCAAAGGGAATATCTTGCCGACGCTTCGGGTGCGGCGATTATAGGCTATCCCCTCGGTCTTGCTTCGGCGTTGGAAAAGATCGATAAATATAACAGGGGCTATATGGAAAATCATAAAACCGTTATTGACAATGCTTCTATTCATGCTCTCTGCATAAGCCCTCCCATCGTAAAAAAGGCGGCCGGACTTTTTTCAACCCATCCCCCCATTGAAGAGCGGATTCGCAGATTAAAGGGTATGGGATAAAGAATAAAGCCGGTAAAAATGATTATACGATCGAAAAACTTTAATTTAGAACATATCTCTGAATCCGGGCAGTGTTTTCGCATGGACAGGATAGGTGAAGGAAGGTACAGCCTCATAGCATTCGGCAGATATACAGAACTTACCCAGATTTCTGCAGATCAGGTGGAAATCGGCTGCAGCCCCAAGGAATATAAAAACATTTGGAATGATTATTTTGATCTCGATCGTGATTACAGTTGCATAGTGGACCGTTTGGTTCGCGGCGAAGATGAGCTGTTAAAAAAAGCCGTTGCTCGAGGATGGGGGATTCGAATCGTAAGACAGGAGCCTTTTGAAGCCCTGATAAGCTTTATAATATCTCAAAACAAGAACATCCCGGGAATAAAAAAATGCATCAAAATGCTGTCGGAACGCTTTGGAGAAAAAAAGATCAGTGCGAGGTACGGCGGACTTGCATACCATGCCTTCCCTACGCCCGAAGCTTTGGCGGCTGCCGAAATGAAAGATCTGAGAAAAACAGGACTCGGTTATCGGGATGCATATGTCAAGGAGGCTGCGTTGTCCGTTCTAAGCGGTGATATCGACATGAAAGAGCTTGCAAAACGGACCCATGAGGAGGCCGGAGCGGAGCTGCAGCGCCTTAAGGGGGTAGGTGACAAAGTAGCTTGCTGTATCTCTTTATACGGTCTGCATCATCTCGATGCCGTGCCCAGGGATACATGGATTAAACGTGTGGAAAATGATCTTTACGGCGGAAAGTTTGATTGGAAAGAATATAAAGATTATGCCGGGGTCATACAGCAGTACATTTTTTATTATATTCGTCAAAAGCAACGATGAACATTTTTAATTCTGTAACGGAGGTCGAAACAATGGAAAACTTTTATTATTATGATACAAAGATGGGAAAAGTGGGGATATCCGATAGTGACAATGCCATCACTTCTTTGGTTTTCGTTGACGGGGAAAGTTCTTTAGAAGGGGTGAAGAAGGAGACCCCCTTGCTTGCAGAAGCTGCATCCCAGCTTAGAGATTATTTTGCAGGGACAAGGCGGGAATTTAATCTGCCGCTTGCTCCGATCGGTACAGAATTTCAAAAAAAGGTGTGGGCGGCTTTATTGGAAATCCCATACGGGGAAACCCGGAGCTACAGCCAAATTGCCGATGCAGTCGGAAACCCGAAAGCCAGTCGGGCGGTGGGCATGGCAAACAACAGAAATCCCATTTCAATCGTAATACCGTGTCATAGGGTTATAGGGAAAGACGGCAGCCTTGTAGGTTATGGCGGCGGCCTTAACCGCAAAGAAAGTCTGCTGGAATTGGAAAAGGAGAATAGAGCCATCTAATATATATGAAAGCATTCCTAAGTACAGGTTGTAAAAACGCAGAAACGGTGTTACTATAAAGAAACGCTAAAAAGTCTTTATGACATTGAAGAAAAACATAGAGGGCACCATATGGAAATTGAAATGAAATACTCCATAAAAAATAAATCCGGCGCAGATGCTATATGGGAAGATGACTATCTAAACGAAATAGGAGATGAGGATTCGCGTGAGACCCTTTATATGAAGGCAGCATATTTTGATACAGAGGATTATATCTTATCTAAAAACGATTTCGCATTTCGCGTACGAATGGAAGGAAATCGCATAGTTGCCTCCCTTAAATGGAACGGGCGCAGCGAAAAAGGTCTCCATGTCCGCGAGGAAATAAATGTCCCGATTGACGATCCTGCCTGTTTCATACAGCCTTCCGCCTCTATTTTTCGCGAAAGCAAGACAGGTCAAAGCATGATGTCTCTTGTAGGTAAAAAACCCCTGTTGAGTTTACTTGAAACCCATTTTCTCAGGCGCAGGATAAGGGTTGACAGCGGGGAAAGCATTTTAGAGATTTCCCTGGATACGGGGGAGATCATTACGGACTACGGCAGTCTGCCCATTTGTGAACTCGAAATTGAACTTTTTTCGGGGAAACAAGAGGATGTAACATCCATAGGTGATACATTGGCCAAAAAATATGATTTAAAGCCCCTCGATGAAAGCAAATACGCTCGCGGAATAAAGCACATCAACGATAATAAAACTTAAGTGAACATGTCGATTATCGAGTTGAAAACCGGAGATTCGTCCGGTTTTTGCTCTTTCCGCCCCGGTTTTTCAAAATATCATTACAAATATTATTATAATAACAGATAAACCTCATAAAATCGACCGATATTATTATTATTACTTTACATTATGGGTATAAATCATTATAATATTATGCGCAATGGGGGAAATATACCCGCATAGAATACAGGAGGATAGCATTAAATGAAATCAACATTCATCGGTAAAGAGAAGAACGAGGCATCGTTTCGGATGGATTTTTCAGCAGAGGACTTCGAAGGTGCAGTCAATAAAGCCTATCAGTCCGAAAAAAACAAATATCCGTTGGACGGATTTCGAAAAGGGAAGGTTCCCCGCAAATTGATAGAGGCCAAATATGGTGGAGATGTATTCTATGAAGAAGCCATTAACCATCTATTTTCAATGGCATATCCCGGTGCTATAAAGGAGCTGAATCTTTCACCGGTCGACAGCCCGACGGTAAGCTTTGACCGCATTGAACAAGGTAAAGGGTTGGAGATGAATATCAAAGTGACCGTTGCGCCTTCGGTGGATGTAAAAGATTATAAAAATATAAAAATAGAAAAAACAGATAATACAGTGGAAGACGGCGATGTTGAAAAAGAGCTGGTTGCTTTGCAGAAAAAACATGCCCGCATGATAGTAATTGAAGAGCCCGCACAGGATGGGGATTCTTTAATAATAGACTTTGAAGGCTTTGCAGACGGTGAACAGTTCGAGGGAGGATCGGCGAGTCGCCAGCCACTGATTCTGGGTTCAAATACTTTTATCCCGGGATTTGAGGAACAGCTTATAGGATGTGTCCCCGGCGAGGAAAGGGATGTGAATGTTACCTTTCCCAAGGAATATCAAGCGGAAGAGTTAGCCGGTAAAGATGCAACCTTTAAGTGTAAAGTCCACGATATTAAAAGGATGGAGCTTTCCCCTTTAGATGATGATTTTGCGGTCGAAGTCAGTGAGTTCGAAACTCTTGGGGAACTAAAACAGGACATTATGGAACGACTGAAAAGGGATGCTTCCGAAAAAGCGGAAAGCGAAATGAAGAATGCTATGTTAATCAAGCTGTATGAGGCCAATGAAATAGATATTCCAGATGTTATGGTCGAGAATGAGATAGAAGAGATGGTGAGGGAATTTAACAGGCAGCTGCAAGCCCAGGGTCTGGATATAAATAAATACATGGAATATCTTAACAAGGATATTGAAGAATTCAAAAAGGGATTAAAGGATGATGCTTATAAAAAAGTAAAAACCAGGCTGCTGGTAGAGGCTGTGGCGGAAGCCGAGGAGCTTGATGTCAGTGAGGAAGATGTGAACAAAGAGATATCGATCATATCTGAACAATACGGAATAGAGCCCGATAGAATAAGGAATCAGATGAGCTTTGAAACCCGTATTGCACTTGAGCAAGATATTAAATATAGAAAAGCTATAGATTATATGTTTGAAAATGCTGTAATTGAGAAATAACTATACCTGGAGTGAAAGGGGGTAGCGGTATGTCACTGGTACCGATTGTAGTCGAACAGACAAGCCGCGGTGAGCGATCGTATGATATTTACTCTCGGTTGCTTAAGGATAGAATTGTAATGCTCGGCGAGGATGTAAATGAGCGTACGGCAAGCCTTATCATAGCCCAGTTGCTGTTTTTGGAATCCGAAGATCCGGAAAAAGATATCAGTTTCTATATCAACAGCCCTGGGGGCTCTATCACAGCAGGGTTTGCGATTTATGATACCATGCAATATATCAGACCGGATGTATCGACGATATGCATCGGTATGGCAGCCAGCATGGGGGCGTTTCTTCTGGCGGCAGGCGCAAAAGGCAAACGTTACGCGCTGCCGAATGCTGAAATTATGATTCATCAGCCTTTGGGAGGAATGAGCGGCCAGGCCGAGGATTTAAGAATTCATGCTGAGCGTATCATAAAGACAAGAGATAGACTTAACCATATCTTAAGTGGAAATACAGGTCAGCCCTTGGAGCGGATCGCAAGGGATACTGACAGGGATAATTTTATGGATGCCAAGGAGGCTCTTCAATATGGCATTGTCGATCAGATAATCGTTTCCAGAAAGGCTTGACCAGCACTTAAGGAAAGGGGAATAAAATGGGGAAATATGACGAAACGAAACAGCTTAAATGCTCATTCTGCGGCAAACCGCAGGATCAGGTCCGTAGACTTGTTGCGGGACCAAGCGTATATATATGTGACGAATGCATCGAGCTTTGCCAAGACATCATTAAAGAGGAGTTCAGCGATGCAGCAGATGAAAGGTACGGCCTTCATGATGCCGCGAGTTTGCCGAAACCCAAAGAAATCGCTTTAGCGCTGTCAGATTACGTTATAGGACAGGAAGAAGCCAAAAAAGCCTTGGCCGTAGCTGTCTACAATCACTACAAGCGCACCGCATCACTTGGGTCTCTTGACCATGACGATGTCGAAGTGCAAAAAAGCAATATAGTTATGGTGGGTCCTACGGGCTCAGGCAAGACCTTGCTGGCCCAGACACTTGCAAAGGTTCTTAATGTACCGTTTGCCATCGCTGACGCAACCGCATTGACTGAAGCCGGATATGTTGGGGAGGATGTTGAAAATATCCTGCTAAAATTAATCCAGGCAGCTGATTACGATGTTGAACGGGCCCAAAAAGGCATTGTTTATGTCGATGAAATCGATAAAATCTCAAGAAAATCCGAGAATCCGTCCATCACAAGAGATGTAAGCGGAGAGGGAGTGCAGCAGGCCCTGCTTAAAATACTGGAAGGGACAGTTGCGAGCGTGCCCCCTCAGGGAGGACGAAAGCATCCTCATCAGGATTTCATTCAATTCGATACAACTAATGTCTTATTTATCTGCGGCGGAGCGTTTGATGGGTTGGACAAAATCATACAAAAACGCGTTGGGGAAAAGACGATAGGTTTTAATTCCGTCATTAAAGCCGGTAAATCCGATGACAAAGAGATTATGAAACAACTTCAGGCCGAGGACCTTTTGAAATACGGTTTGATTCCCGAATTTGTGGGCAGACTGCCTGTAATGGTGACCTTAAGCGAGCTTACGAAAAACGCCCTTGTTCGCATAATTAAAGAACCGAAAAATGCTATCTTAAAGCAATATAAAAAATTATTCCAATTTGACGGGGTTGAATTGGAAATCGAAGACGAGGCCATTGCACGGGTAGCTGAAAAAGCGCTGGAACGCAAAACAGGTGCCAGAGGGCTTCGCAGCATACTTGAGCATGTAATGACGGATATTATGTTTGAGATACCGTCTCGAACAGATATCAGAAAATGCATAATAACGAAGGGCACCATTGATTTAAACACAGGACCGACGTTAGTGCTGAAGCAGATCGACACAGAAGAAAAAGAAGAGACTGCATAATAAAAACAGACGGCCCTAACCGCCTGTTTTTCAACTAAGGGGGGAAATAGAAAATGACAGAGGAAAAACAAGTGGAGGGACTGAGAACAGATGAGGAAATCATGCCGATGATTCCTCTTCGGGGCTTATCCATATTCCCTTCCATGGTGCTGCATTTTGATATAGGGAGGGAAAAATCGATAAGCGCTCTTGAAAAGGCAATGATGATGAACCAGACAGTGTTTCTTTCTACACAGATGATTCCTGATCTGGATCTGCCTACGAGAAGCGATTTCTACCAGGTGGGCACAGTTGCAAAAATTAAACAGATGCTCCGCCTGCCCGGGGATACAATCAGAGTATTGGTTGAAGGGGTAAGCAGGGGTCAAATCGTTGATTACATTTTTGAAGTTCCCTATTTTAAATGCAAAGTTAGAATTATAAAAGAGCAGGAGTTTGATAAACTCCCTCCGCGGGTAGTAGCGCTGATGCGGACGGTGCTCGCTTCATTTGAAGAATATTTGGAGATAAATCCAAAGGTATCCCAGGATATATTTCCCTCGGTTGCTTCTGTGGAACATCCGGGTCGTTTAGCAGATGTGATAACCTCCCATTTGGAGATTCGAATTGAGGATAAACAGGAAGTTTTGAAGGCTTTTGATGTTGAAAAGCGTCTGGAAATACTTTCAGCTTTGCTGAATAAAGAAATAGAGATACTCAAAATCGAACATGCAATAACGAGTAAGGTCAGAAGTCAGATTAATAAAAGCCAACGGGAATATTATCTGAAAGAGCAACTCCGTGTCATACAAGAAGAGTTAGGCGAAGAGGGAGATGTGGAAGACGAAATTAACGAATGGCTGAGGCAGCTTAAAAAACTTAAACTTGCGCCCGCAATATCCAAAAAGGTAGAAAAGGAAATCAAAAGGCTGACAAAGATCCAGTCTTCCTCCGCAGAGGGAGGCGTTATCAGAACCTATGTTGAATGGATTTTGGCCCTGCCTTGGAACAAGACATCCAAGGATAATATGAATATCACATTAGCTGAAAAAATATTGAACGAGGATCATTACGGCCTTGAAAAGGTAAAGGAAAGAATACTTGAGTATCTGGCGGTGATAAAGCTGTCAAAAAGTATAAAAGGACCGATACTGTGTCTTGTGGGACCTCCCGGCACGGGAAAAACCTCAATAGCCAGATCGATAGCAAGGTCAATGAACAGGAACTTTGTGCGCATGTCACTTGGAGGAGTCAGGGACGAGGCGGAAATAAGAGGACACAGAAGGACATACATTGGCGCCATTCCGGGGCGAATTATTTCTGCGATTAAAGATGCGGGGACTAACAACCCTATCTTCCTGTTCGACGAAGTTGATAAAATCGGATCGGATTTTCGCGGAGATCCCGCCTCGGCTTTGCTTGAGGTGCTGGACCCGGAACAAAATAAAGAATTCACCGATCATTATCTGGAATTGCCCTTTGATCTTTCTAAGGTTATGTTCATAACGACCGCCAATACAACAGAAACAATACCAAGGCCTTTGCTTGACCGAATGGAAGTTATAGACGTGACCGGTTATACTGAAGAGGAAAAGGTGAATATCGCCAAGCGGTATCTGATACCTAAAAAAATTAAGGAGCATGGACTTAAGGAAGAGAATCTTGTTATATCTGAACCCGCATTAAGAATTATTATAAATAACTATACGAGGGAATCAGGAGTAAGAAATCTGGAGCGGGAGATTGCCAATGTATGCAGGAAGGCCGCCAGACAGGTTGTAGAAAAGGGCAGAAATAATATACAGATAACCGCGGCGAATTTAGAAAAATATATAGGTAAAAAACGTTTTCACTATGATAAGATATCAGAAGATAACGAGATTGGCGTATCTGTCGGCTTGGCATGGACAATAGTCGGCGGAGATACACTTTCTATTGAAACAACGGTAGTCCCCGGCACCGGTAAACTGGTTTTGACGGGGCAGCTTGGTGAAATAATGCAGGAATCAGCCAAGGCCGGCATTAGTTATATACGGTCTAGGACCAGGGCTCTGTCGATATCGGAGGATTTTTACAAGGATTGTGACATTCACATCCATATCCCCGAAGGGGCAACGCCTAAAGACGGGCCTTCGGCCGGAGTTACAATGTGTACCTCCGTTATTTCCGCTCTTGCCGGTATACCCGTAAGAAAGGATGTGGCGATGACCGGTGAAATTACCCTGCGCGGTAAGGTACTTCCCGTGGGGGGTATACGCGAAAAAGTGCTTGCCGCTCACAGGGCGGGCATTAAAATCGTTCTCATTCCTAAAGAAAATCGGGTGGATATTGAAGAGATACCGGCAAACGTGCGGAGAAAATTAAAATTAATTTTCGTTGAAAACATAGACCAGGTGCTTAAGGAAAGTCTGGCAGAATAATGATCGTAAAAAAGGCAGAGCTAGTTGCTGTAGCGAGTAAAATGCATCAATACCCTCCGGAAGGGAAAAAGGAAATTGCACTTGCGGGTAGGTCAAACGTTGGGAAATCCTCTCTTATTAATCAACTGCTCAATCGTAAAATTGCCAGGACCAGCAGAAGCCCGGGTAAGACGAGGACCATCAATTTTTACGAGATAAACGATGCTTTCCGCATTGTGGATTTGCCCGGCTACGGATATGCCAAAGTTTCAAAATCTATAAGCTGCGGTTGGGGGAATATGATCGAAGCCTATTTAGAAAATCGTTCAGATCTGGTTAAGGTGATTCAGCTTTTGGATGTTCGACACACCCCGACGGCACAGGACCTGCAAATGTATGAATGGATTAAGCATTTTCGCATGGACGGTCTTGTGGTAGCGACGAAGGCAGACAAGATCCCCAAAGGCCGGCTGAATGAGCGCATTAACTCCTTTCGAAAGGAGCTCGGACTGAATGATGAAGATTTGATCATTCCGATTTCATCGTTAAAAAAGACGGGATTTAAGGAGTTGGCAGCGGAGCTTATGCGATTGATGGAGGGATAGCAATGCAATTTATATTCTGGCAAGTGCTTATCAGAAGGATAAAAGCAATCCCTGCTTTTTTGCGGGATAAAACTGTTCCAAAAAGAAAGAAGGCCGTCATCTTATTCGGCATATTTTATCTTTTAATGCCTATCGATCTAATACCTGCCCCTATTTTAATCTTCGGTTTTGTAGATGATATAGTGCTTTGGGGCTTCATCATACACTATTTCAGAAAGGAACTGGACACTTACTGGCTAGGTGTGAAGGAAGTGAAGCCGGAGAAAAGATTTCGTGGAAAAAAGATTATAAATGGTGTAAGCTTTGAGGTGAAAGACGATGTCGGCGAGGAAAAGGATAAGGAGCGACAAGATTGAAAAACTATGTGTTTGGGGAAGTGATGATAGGCAAGGAAGAGCTTAAAAAACGAGTTACCGAACTCGGTGCGGAAATCTCAAAAGATTACAAGGGCGAAGGCCTGATAGCAATATGCGTGTTAAAAGGTGCAGTAATATTTATGAGCGATTTGATTCGGGAGTTCAATGTAGATACGAAAATAGATTTTATGGCTGTAACAAGTTATGGCGCATCTACAAACAGCACCGGCGTAGTACGTATCTTGAAGGATTTGGATTCGAATGTAGAGGGTGAAAATGTTTTGATTGTAGAAGATATTATCGATTCAGGTCTTACGCTTAAATACCTGAAAGACTACCTTACGGCAAGAAATCCAAAAAGCATTCGCATATGTACTTTGCTGGACAAGCCGGAAAGGCGTATAGCCGAAGTAAGAGCGGATTATATAGGCTTCACGGTGGAGAACAAATTTATTGTCGGATACGGGTTAGATTACAATCAAATGTATCGAAACCTTCCGTATATCAGTTATTTAGAAGAAGAGTAAAAGAATCTATGGAGGATGAATAATATGTCTTATGTTGTGCCGGTAGGCCTGTCAAACAAACACCTGCACCTTTCCTTAAAGGATCTTGAAATCCTGTTCGGGGAAGGTTACCAACTGACTCCCTTTAAAGACCTGAAGCAGCCCGGCCAATTTGCCAGCGAGGAAAAGGTCGATATAGTCGGTCCTAAAGGTGTTCTCAAGGGGATAAGAATTCTTGGGCCGGTCAGACCGGAGACCCAAGTTGAGTTGGCTATGACCGATGCAAGGGCAATCGGTGTTATGGCTCCTGTAAGGGAGTCCGGTAAGTTGGAGGGGACTCCGGGTATCAAGATCATAGGTCCGGCAGGAGAAGTAGAGATCGATCACGGTGCAATTATCGCACTTCGTCATGTACATCTTTCACCTGATCAGGCGAAAGAAGCGGGCGTGAAGGATAAGCAAATAGTCAGTATCCGAGTAGGGGGTGAAAGGGGCGTAATTTTCAAAAATGTGCTAGTCCGCTCAGGAAAAGGACACGAGGCGGAAGTTCATTTTGATACGGATGAAGGAAACGCAGCAGGACTTTCCAACAATGATACGGTAGAAATCATAATCTGATTATATACATACAGCATAAAGATCATCTTTATGCTGTCTTTTTACGGGGGATAAAATGCCGACATTAAATCAATATATAGATCATACGGATTTGAGGGCGGAAGCAAAAGAAAGCGATATAAAAAAGCTTTGCGCCGAAGCACATAAGTACGGTTTTCATGCGGTTTGCGTTAATTCCTCGTATGTAGCTGTTTGCAAAAAAGAACTGACAGAATGCAAAGTGAATATTTGTTCTGTTGTAGGTTTTCCTTTAGGTGCAGTACATACATCAGTGAAGCTGGCTGAAACCATGAAAGCCGTAACCGACGGTGCCGACGAGATTGACATGGTTATTCACATCGGTGCTTTGAAGGAAGGCCGCAAAGACTATGTGCTATCGGATATTAAGGCTGTTGTCGATGCTGCGCATCAAAATGGCGCATTGGTCAAGGTTATATTAGAAACGTGCCTTCTTACAAATGATGAAATAAAAACCGCTTGCCGACTTGCCTGTCAGGCGAGAGCGGATTTTGTTAAAACTTCTACAGGGTTTTCAAAAAAAGGCGCCGATGAAAAGATTATTCGATTTATAAAACAAATTGTAAAAGATGAGGTGAAGGTTAAGGCCTCCGGCGGGATCAGGGACAGGGAAACAGCTTTGACTATGATAAAAGCGGGGGCCGAGCGTATAGGCACTTCAAGTTCGGTAAAAATAATGCAGAACTCTGTTTGAAACCGGACAGGTTTTTTATGAATTCAAATATCCTGCATTCATATTGTACCGTGCCTTGCAAAGATATGCTTTTACAGTGTTATATATCAGCAAATGACCGGATTCATTAGGATGGATACCGTCAAGACAATAAAGATTTTGGCAGTCTCTGCGTTCCAAAAATGCCTCTCTTATGTCTATCAAAGGAACCTCCTTTGTTCTGGCTAATTCTATTATGGCCAGATTATACCTCTCATGCCAGCGATATATATGTTCCACATCTCCTAACCATTTAAGAATGTTATCTTTGTTCAGCCCTTTTGAGATCCATGAAAAATAACTTCGGGCATTCAGCGGGGGCAGGGATAGGACAACAGGGGAACAACCTGCATTTTTAAGGCGATCTATGATAGCGGCATACATTCGCTTAAATTCGGTAATCGGTGTATTGGCCTGATGATAATCGTTTGGGTTGTTCGATATGGAACTCCAGTCGTAATCACAATCGTTGCCCCCGAATTCCAATACGGCAATGCGATAATTCTGAAGTTTTTCAGCAGCTTTTTCTATCAGTTTGCTGCCTTTTGCAACAGTGCAGCCAAATTTTGAATAATTATCGATTTGCCATCCCGTGTCCTTGGCAAAGAGATCTGCAAAGTTGTTCTCTATAATTGTATATCTACCTTTTTGCTCATTGAAAATGATACCCTTCATGATGGAATCCCCAAAGGCGCCGATGGATTTGCACATATACCTCTCCTTATAAATATCGATCAGTAATCTAATAATCATTATTATATTACCCAATAACAGTAATGTCAATTCCTTAAAAATGTTTGCGTGATTTTATCACACGTGGTACAGTATCTGTTAATCGATGTAATTGAAGGGAGAAGTTTAACATGGAGAAATTGGTAAACTTGAAAGAAAAATTGACGCGGCGGCCTGTGCCATGGGCCAAGCTTCCTGATTTGCCTCTTTATAAGGACCAGGTAGTAACTTACATGCAAAGGCAAACCATTGATTCCTCGGGAGATGAAAGGGTTACCTCCGCGATGATAAGCAATTATGTAAAGGACAAACTGTTGCCGAAACCCTCCGGTAAAAGGTATGTGCGTGAGCATGTCGCTGGGTTGACAGAAATATGCCTGCTTAAACAGATCTTATCGGTAAAGGATGCAGGTTTCCTTTTATCTTTGAAAAATAAAAAACACGGACCTGAAGAATTTTACAATGAATTTGTCGGTATACTGGATGGGATGTTAAACGACGTAGCCAATGGAATAGACGCCCATTGGGAGGGGGAAGCTTTACATGATATGGCGCTTGATTTTGCAATCAGAAGCTATTGTTGCAGATTAGCATGCACAGGGCTGCTGGAAATAATCAGGGAAGAAAAAAATGAAAATTCTCAATCGAAATAAAATAATGCAGGTAATCCTAAGATTATTGCTTACGGATTGAACAGAAAGCGAATCACATCTCCGTCTTTTACCTCATAGTCCTTACCTTCAGAGCGTACCAATCCTTTTTCTTTTGCTATGCTGAGGTTTCCGCCATGGGCCATAAGCCTGTCAAAGGCGATCGTTTCCGCACGAATAAAGCCTTTTTGAAAATCTGTGTGTATTTTCCCTGCAGCCTCTTTGGCTTTTGTGCCGCGTAAAATTGTCCAGGCCTTAATTTCGGGAGGTTCCGTTGTGATAAATGAAATCAAATCCAGCAGCCTGTAGGAAGCCTTGATCAGTTTGTCCATGCTTGATTCTTTTATTCCCATATCTGTCAGAAATGTTTCCCTTTCCTCTTTTTCTAATTCTGCAATTTCAGCTTCCAAAGCGGCGCACAGGACGATAACCTGTTCGTTGTTTTCTCTTGCGTAATTATGAAGGGTTTTTACATATGAATTATTGCATGGCGAAGCAAGATCATTTTCAGATATGTTAGCAGCATAGATTATCGGTTTTGACGAAAGCAGTCCTAAAGAAACAACGTGTTCCTTTTCCTCTTTTGTCAGTTGGAGATCGCGAATGAGACCGCCTGATTCCAAAGTATGGCGATAAAGCTGCAGCCGGTCGATTTCAGCCTGTAGGTTTTTGTCCGCTTTCATATTTTTTAAAGTCTTTTGGATGCGGCGGTCAAGTATTTCCAAATCAGATAAAGCCAGTTCGGTGTTGATTGTTTCGATGTCTGAAATGGGATCGACTTGCCCATTTACATGAACCAAGTTAGGGTCGTCAAAACATCTGACAACATGTACGACCGCCGCCGCTTCTCTTATGTGTCCAAGAAATTTGTTCCCCAATCCCTCCCCTTTAGATGCTCCTTTGACAAGGCCTGCAATATCATAAAACTCCACGGAAGCATAAACAATTTTTCTGGATTCATACATTTCTTTTAGTTGTTCAAGGCGTCCGTCCGGCACCGCTACGACCCCTATATTGGGATTGATTGTGCAAAAAGGATAGTTTGCTGCTTCTGCTCCTGCTTTTGTAATTGCGTTAAACAGGGTACTTTTGCCTACATTCGGCAGACCGACAATACCTAATTTCATGGAATCTCCTTACAATTCGTTGTTTTAATAAAACATTCGGCTGCGATTACATTTTCTCCGAAGCCTTATATAGATGATAAAGAATAAAAAAAATATTATTATACTTACTATTTGGGCTACCTTGAAAGAGCCTAACATCAGGCTGTCTGTCCGAAGCCCCTCCACAAAAAATCTTTCCGCGGAATAAAGAACTCCGTACAGCAGAAATGTTTGCCCTTCAAATTTACGGTTGTTATCAATAACAATTAATAAAAAAAATATGAACAGGCACCAGATCGATTCGTAGAGGAAGGTCGGATGCACCGCTTCTCCATCTATAGCTATGGCCCAGGGCAGATCTGTAGGGCCGCCGTGAGCCTCTTGGTTGAAATAGTTTCCCCAGCGGCCTATAGATTGAGCCAAGGCTATCGATGGAGCCATGAGATCAAGAAGGTTCATCGGTCGAATTGACCAAATAAAGCAAAAGATAATTGCCGCCGTAAGGCCGAATAGCAAGCCTCCGTGAATCGCCAGGCCTCCCAGGCGTATGTTTAGCATTGAAATGATGTCGCCTTTGAAGTTATCAAAATGAAACACAATATAATAAAGTCGGGAGCCTATTATCCCGGCGGGAAGGGAAACAAGAACAATATCCAATACCCGCTCACTTTGAATATCGTGGCGAGGAGCCCTGTAGTAGGCGATGATCATTCCTGTGAGTATACCTGTCGCAATTAATATGCCGTACCATCTTACAGAAAATCCAAACAGGGAAAAGGCTATGGGGTCTGGCGTAGGAAGGAACATACTACTACCTCCGTAATGGATATTATACGTTATATTTTTATGGAAATCCAGCAAAATGAAAATTGAGCAGCGGATACAGCAGAGTGAAAACTGTTAACCGATCTGTATTTTCATATGGTATAATAAATTAATACGTAAAAAGGAAAGGTAATAACCATGAATGTAGTTATAACCGCCCCGAAAGGTAAGATGGGGCGGCTGTTGGTAAAGATGGCTCTGGACAGTGACGGCATCGATATCGTGGCCGGATTGGGACCCCAAAATAGACCCTATATCGGGCAAGATGTAGGCATTGCCGCAGGATTGGGCCGCAAGGCGGATGCCTTGGTTACAGATGATTTGGATGAAGCTGTCCGCTTATGTGATCTGATCATTGATTTCTCAACGGTGCAGTTATCTATGAATGTACTTGATGCGGCTCTTCGTCATAAAAAGACCCTGGTTTGCGGAACCACGGGTTTCTCGAACGGACAATTGGCTAAAATAATTGACGGGGCTGATTCAATTCCGATTTTCAAATCGGCGAACACTTCGTACGTTGTTCATATCATGAACGCGCTGCTCAAAATTGCAGCAACGGCTCTTTTTGAGAAATCCGATATAGATATAATAGATTTACACGATCGCATGAAGGTGGATATTCCAAGCGGAACTGCAATGGAATTTGGGCAGACGATATCGAAGGCTGTGAATAGAACTCTGGATGAAAATCTGTTAAGTTTTCACTCCGTGAGATCAGGAGATATTGCAAGCAGTCATAAGGTTATATTTGGGTGTTTGGGAGAAAGGCTTGAAATTTCGCATCACGCGCAGAACTGGGAGTGTTTTGCCAGGGGTGCGATGGATGCTGTATTTTTCATGCGGGATAAAGGGCCGGGTCTTTATACCATGGTTGATGTGGTTCAAAATGGGCTCCTGATAAATTGCGAAGGGGGTAGCTGATGCCAAAAGACCATAGATTTGCCGTCTTAATCGACGCAGATAATATTTCAGATAAGTATATAAAATTCATTTTCGATGAGATTTCCAATGAAGGGGTAGCAACCTATAAAAGAATATACGGAGATTGGACAAAGCCGGATCTGGCTCCCTGGAAGAACATCCTTTTAGAGTATTCCGTGACCCCGATCCAACAATACAGATATACAACAGGAAAAAATGCAACTGATGCCGCTATGATTATAGATGCTATGGATATACTTTATTCCGGGAATGTAGACGGATTCTGTCTTGTTACGAGCGACAGCGATTTTACCAGGCTGGCATCCCGGCTGAGGGAATCCGGTATGGATGTTGTAGGCATGGGCGAAAGAAAAACCCCAAAGGCCTTTGTTGTCGCCTGCAATAAATTTAAGTACCTTGATATCCTGGCTAATCAGCTTAATCAGGATAAAGAAGCAAAGCAGAAGGAAGCGACTATAAGGGATAGGATCATTAAATCAAAATCGGAACAGTTAAAAAAGAAAGATAAGATCATCATTGCAATACCGGAGGGATTTGAAGAAACGGAAGGTCAGAGCCTGAATCCTGAAATGACACCGCTAGAAACGATAGAACAGGCAGTTCTGACTATAGTTCGGGAAAATTCCGATGAAGACGACTGGGTGTTTATCGGAGATATCGGCAACATGTTGCTTAAACGATATCCGGATTTTGACGTGCGCAATTTCGGCTATAAAAAACTTACTCCTTTTATTCGCTCGATGAGTTTTTTTGATATAAGAACAATCCGTCACGGAAGCAGTATGCTGGTTTATGTAAAAGAGAAGGAAAGCACGGGCAGATAAAAAAAGAAACTAAAAGTAGGGGTGGGGCAGAAGCCCCACCTGATAATCCAGAGTTTACCAACTGCACCCGTTACAGCCTAAATATTGAAATGCGCTTCT
>CAYRNC010000002.1:21561-41317 GCA_964425645.1 uncultured Oscillospiraceae bacterium
GCCCGATATTGTTACAGATGGTTCCCGTCGGCTTGCAACATAAATTCTGCTTTGTTTCACAAGGTTCCTTTTCAAAGCTTAGAATTGCTTCTCCTGCCTGATCGCATGGGAGGAGAACCTCGGCACTATTAACCGAAAATAGAGTTTTTCGCACTACTTCAACGTTTACTTTCGGCACTACAATGAGATTGGTGCAAAGGTTTAGCATGCAGGTTTGCATGCCTCTTAACTCTCTGCAGGTAGGGTCTGCTCCTTCTGATTTTGGCCCTTTCGCATTGCAGCAGGATGCTAATAGTCTCGGGTCCAACAAATCAATGCATCCGCTGAATTGAAAATTAATATCCGGGGCAACGCCGTTGATAGAACAAGGAACGGCAAGGTCCGGTATGGCGAAGTTCGCGCAGCGTCCTGGAAGCGTGCACATAGGGCCGTCTGCATTTGTGAAAACTGCACGAAAGCGGCATGTTCTGCCCTGACTGTTTACAAGACCGGTAAGGGCAAATGTGGCTCGAAATTCCCATGGTCCGGCATTTTGAATCAGAAACATGCATCGACTCGGCTCGCCTTTATCGAGGCAGCTCATCTTTTGTGCGGCTTCAGTTACCGGCGCAGCGTTGATCATATACCTGTGGTTTGCAAATTGTATGCTGTCAGGATTTTCTCCGCATATGGTCACTTGTGACGCATCGATGTTTCCGGGTGGTTTTATAGCGATAAAATCTAAAGTGGCATTTGTTTTTTCCACGATAAATTCTGCCCGCTCATCTATGATGCAGGAATCGCAGGAGCATCTGTTCCGTCGGTCTTCAGTTTCAAAAAATACCCGGAAGCCGCTCATTTCACCAACGTTAATATTACCCAGAAACAATGGACAGCTTTCAGCTTCGTTAAAAGAAAAGACTTTATCTAAATATACTAAATTGGATCGAGTTTTGCTTAATTCGGTCCCTTTCAGATCGATATTAATTCCACAATTCTCCCTGACTTCATCAGTGTCGCAAAATCCGGACGAGCGAGAATTACGGTTACTTTTACAGCTTGACATATACTAAACCTCACAATGTTATTCTCTATTGACCTAAGGCGGGTCTGACTGCAGGTTATACCTGCAAGCCCTTGTATATCATATGAAATAAAGGTAAAGATGCTACAATCGATCTGATGGAAGGGAGACCCCATTTATTTAATATTATAGTTGCAAAGTGGAGCGGAGTGGAGTATAGTGGAGGTGAATTACAAAGGAGAAAAGTGTATGTTTATTGGTGAGTACCAACATACTATTGATGCAAAAGGCAGGATAATTATTCCTTCAAAGTTTCGGGAAGAATTGGGCTACAGGTTCATCATGACCAAGGGTCTTGACAACTGTCTTTTTTTATATTCTACGGAGGAGTGGGAAAAATTTGAGGACAAGCTGATTAGTCTCCCCGTAGCTAGCAAGGATGCCAGGGCATTCGTACGTTACTTTTTCTCCGGGGCCGTTGAATGCGAGATAGATAAGCAAGGCAGATTATCTATTCCGCCCACCCTTAGGGAACATGCGCGTATTGATAAGGATTTAGTTACAATAGGTGTTATGAGCCGTGTGGAGGTTTGGAGCAAAGAGGAATGGGTGGATTATGGCATCAACAGTCTAAGCTATGACGAGATCTCTGAAAAAATGGCCGAGCTGGGCATATAGAGGAGGCTTGATTAAGTCCATGGAATTTTCACATATTCCGGTGCTTTGGGAAGAAACGATAAATATGCTTAATATCAAGCCTGATGGCTGCTATGCCGACGGAACCTTAGGGGGAGGGGGCCATGCGAAGGCCATATGTGAACGGCTTAGCCGTAATGGTATTCTAATTGGTATTGACCGGGACAAAGATTCTTTGTCCGTTGCCGAAAAACAACTGTCCGAATTTAGGAACAAAAAATACTTCATTCAAAGAAATTATGAAGATATAAAAGAAATTCTTGCAGATCTGGACATAGAAGGGCTTGATGGAGCCGTGCTGGATCTTGGCGTGTCGTCTTTGCAGCTGGACAATCCTGATAGAGGTTTTTCATACATGCGGGATGAAGTTTTGGATATGCGTATGAATACGGCGGACGAGCTTACGGCCCGGTTCGTTGTAAATAAATACGAAAAGGAAAAACTAACGCAGGTAATAAGGGAATACGGTGAAGAGAAATGGGCATCGAGGATAGCAGCTTTTATTGTAAGGGAAAGATGTAAAGGTCATATTGAAACCACGGGTCAATTGGTGGAAATTATAAAAATGGCAATCCCCGCGGCTGCGAGACGGGAAGGACCCCATCCGGCAAAACGAACATTTCAAGCGATAAGGATTGAAGTTAATAATGAGCTTCGTCAATTGGAAAGGGCTTTAGACAGGTTTATGGATGTACTGCTTCCGAAAGGGCGGTTGTGTGTTATAACATTTCATTCCTTAGAGGATCGAATTGTAAAGAACGCTTATAAGGAACGCCTTTTTCCTTGCATCTGTCCCAGGGAATTTCCGGTCTGTACCTGCGGCAGACTGACAGATGTAAAAAAAGTCACCGGAAAACCTGTGTTACCCGGTAAGCAAGAGCTTGAAGAAAACCCCAGATCCCGCAGTGCAAAATTAAGGACAATCGAAAAGAGGTGATGTTTAATGATACCTGCGGAAAAATGGTACGAGCATCAGATGAACTATCAAAGATACGGTCTGGATATGAGACCCGTTCCGACAAAGACTAAGAAGATTTCCGGCGCAAAACATGGAATTATAGGTCCAAAGGACAGAATCAGACTTCTCTTTCTTACTGTTTTTACCGGTATGATTTGCATCTGCCTTATTGTGATGGCCGCCTATTCTGCGAAGACCAAATACAATATTAACGGGCTTTTGGCTGAGACGGACAGGATAAGGGGGGAAATTGAAAATATCAATGTGGCTATCAAGACATCGTCCGGAATATCGGTGATAGAGGAAAAAGCCAAAGGGATGGGAATGGTATACCCTGAGATAGATCAAATCATTTACATAGAGGCGGATTGCAATACGATGAAAGATTTTGCGCTGGCTCTTAAAAGGGTCGCATATAATCAATAGGCATAAACCATAGCCGTGAGAAGTAAAATATTAACGGTACATAAGGTAAAATAAGAATAAAAAGGTATCCGGGTAACTGCATTACGAAAAAAAGGCCTATCCGGATTTTACTTTTGAAAGGAAGTCCAATGTCTGTAAGCTCCATGAAAAATAAAAGGCGTTTGATTGCCGTTTTTATAATCTTCGGTCTTTTTTGTGCAGGCCTTTGTTTTCGTGTGGGGTGGATTACTGTTGTAGCCGGGGAGCATTACAGCAAGCTGGCTATAGAACAGCAGACAAGGGATACGCCGATACCTGCAAAAAGAGGAATGATTTTCGATCGGAACGGTAAAGAACTAGCAATCAGCGCTGTAACTAATACGATATGGGCAAGGCCTTCGGATGTGCGGTCTGCAAAAACTAAAGAAGAGGGGCAAAAAAAACTTGACCATGCAGCAGATGCGCTTGCGTCAATATTAGAACAGGACAGGGCAGAAATATATAAAATCCTGACAACCGAAAAATCCTTGGTTAAAGTTGCAAAATACATAGATAAAGAGAAAGCCAATCAGATAAGGGAAGAACGGCTATCGGGAATATCCATAGCGGAGGATGTTAAAAGATACTATCCGTTGGGTTCTTTCGCTTCACACATTCTCGGTAATACCACGGATGACAATCGGGGTCTTTCCGGTATCGAATTGAAATATGATAAATACCTGTCAGGTATTCCGGGTCGTTGGATAAAGAATACCGACGTTGCGGGAGACAGCCTTTCCTACGGGATAGAAAAATATTATAAAGCAGAGGACGGTTTGTCAGCAATGCTGACGATCGATGAGGTAATACAGCACTATGTGGAAAAAGCTATAGAGCAGGTGCAGGCAGATACTCTTGCGAAGCGGGTTATGTGCCTGATTATGGATCCAAAAACCGGAGACATACTGGCTATGGCAATGACGCCGGACTTTGATCCGAACAATCCAAGGGTCCCCTTAGATAAAAATGAGGCTTTATATGTTCAGGGTCTATCGGACGATCAAAAGTTGATATATTGGAATGATATGTGGAGAAACCCTATGGTAAGCGATACCTATGAACCCGGCTCAACATTTAAGCTGATTACCACATCCATTGCATTGGAAGAGGGGGTTACGCATTTAAAAGATAATTTCGTGTGTACCGGAAGCTATGTAGTTGCAGGGACTAAATTGTCATGTTGGCGCTCATACAAGCCCCATGGATCCCAAACATTGGTCGAGGCCGTAGAAAATTCCTGCAACCCGGTGTTCGTTCAGTTATCTCAACGCCTTGGAATTGAAACATATTATAATTATTTAAATAAATTCGGTTTAATGGAGAAGACAGGTGTGGATTATCCCGGTGAAGGGGGAAATATTCTTCAAAGCATAGAGACTGCCGGTCCTGTAGGGCTAGCTACGATGTCCTATGGCCAGGGTATCGCTGTCACTCCCGTAAGCCTGGTAACTGCGATTTCCGCTCTGGGAAATGAGGGCATGCTCATGCGTCCCCGCCTTGTTAAAGCATTTCTGGATCAAAACGGCAACATCATTGAAAGCATTAAGCCGTTGGCTGTCAGGCAGGTCGTTTCTAAAAAGACGGCCGAAGAAATGTGCTTTATTATGGAGTCCGCCGTATCGGAGGGTAGCGGAGGTAACGCAAAATTACCCGGTTACCGGATAGGCGGGAAGACGGGAACGGCCAATAAGGTGGAAAAGGGTGCATATGTGGATGCAACATATTCTTCTTTTATCGGAATGGCCCCCATGAATGATCCAAGGCTGACAATACTTATGGTCGTGGATTCACCCCAAGGTGTCAAGTTCGGCAGTCAGACAGCCGCTCCCGGGGTTAAAATGATTTTAGAGGACACATTGCGCTATTTGAATATAAGGCCGCAATACAGTGAAGAGGAAAAGGCCAGGGCCGAAAGCCAATTGGCAGTAGTGCCCGATATAGTCGGCAAAAACTTCAGTGAGGCTATAGGGATATTGGGCGGCGCTGAACTGACCTATGTGGTTGCCCCCGCAAGGGAGAGCGGCGAGGACTTTTTGGTGGTGGACCAATATCCTAAGCCGGGGGAAAAAGCAAAGAAAAAAGCCGGTGTATATCTTTACTGGAAATAGGTGCGTTTGAAGGCGTTGGGAGATGTAATTATTGAAATTAAAAGAACTGTTAAAAGGAACCGGAATTGCTTTTAAAGATGAGTGGTCGGACCTGGAGATTACCGGTCTCTCCTGCGATTCCAGACATATAAAAAAGGGGTATGCATTCATATGTCTGAAAGGCATGCATACCGACGGACATATTTATGCGATGGATGCCGTTGTTCGCGGGGCCGCCGCCGTAATATCGGAGAAGCCGATCCCCTTTAGCTTGGTGCCTAATATCAATGTAAATGACAGCATGCACGCATTGTCCGCTCTATCCGCAAATTACTACGGACATCCTTCTGAAGATATTGTTCTTTTCGGTATTACGGGAACAAACGGCAAAACCACCGTGTCCTATATGATACATAACGGTCTTGAAGCGGATGGAAAATTATCCGGGCTTACCGGCACGATATCCTATAAAGTGGGGGAAAAGACATATGAGGCATCCTACACGACGCCGGACCCGTTGAGCCTTCAACAGTATTTTTACGAAATGAAAAGACAGGGTATCGGATATTGTGTGATGGAAGTGTCCTCCCACGCGCTTAAGTTGGGAAGAGTGGATCACATTTGTTTCGATTACGGTCTGTTTACGAATCTCACTCAGGATCATATGGATTTCCATAAGAATAAAGAGGAATATTATCAGTCGAAAAAGAAGCTGTTTTATCTTACAAAGAAGGCAGCCATAATAAATGTAGATGACGAATACGGAAGTCGGCTGACAGGTGATTTGGGAGATACACACATTGAAAAAATAAGTTGCTCGATGAGGGATAAGAGGGCAGATTTCTATGGGAAATGCATGAAAACAGATCGAGAAGGCTCCGGGCTTAGACTTTACAGGCAAGGACAGCTGCTGGGAAATCTTTCGGTACATTCCCCTGGAACTTTCTTTTTATATAATGCGCTGACCGCGGCAGCAGGCCTTCTTACTGCGGAAATACCGTTTAAATCTGTTAAGGAAGGGTTCTCATCCCTTAAGGGGGTTCCCGGCAGGTTTGAGCTCGTGCGAAATAAAAAGGATATTACAGTTATTGTTGACTATGCGCACACCCCCGACGCTTTACAAAACGTGCTGAAAACCGCAAGGGATATAGGTAAAGGCAGGCTTATCACCGTTTTCGGCTGCGGCGGAGACAGGGATCCTACTAAAAGGCCATTAATGGGCAGGATTGCAGGACAGTATTCGGATCATTGTATCATCACAAGCGATAACCCCAGAGATGAGAACCAAAGCATTATCGCTTCCGGCATAGAGGAAGGGCTTTATGATACCGGCTGCAATTATGATGTCATTCATGAAAGGCGAAAAGCCATCGAAAGGGCCCTGGTCATGTATCGTAAAGGAGATGTCATTCTGGTTGCAGGGAAAGGCCATGAAACCTATCAGATAATCGGCGGATCGAAGAACTACTTCAGCGATCAGGAAACCGTATCGGATTTGATTGGCGCTATGGATGGGAGTAACGACGATGAGGCAAATAAAAACCGGTGAAGCGCGGAAAGCTATGTCCGGACAGTGCATAACAGGTGATGCCGATACACTTGTATCGGGAGTAACGACAGATTCCAGAAAGGCAAGTAAAGGGATGATGTTTTTTGCATTGCCCGGGGAACGTTTTGACGGACACGATTTTTTGGAGGATGCCGTTAATAGAGGCTGTTCGGCTTTAGTCGTTTCAGAAAAGCCTGGTGAACATTTACTTTCGTCTGCAGTAAAAAAAGATGTGTGCATAATCGTGGTGGAAAATACATCGATTGCATTGCAGGAATTGGCTGCATATTACCTTGGCCTGTTCAATGTAAGGCGCCTTGCCGTAACAGGCAGCACGGGGAAGACCACGACTAAGGAGATGCTCACCTGCATCTTTAAAGAAAGATATTCAGTCGTCAGCAATTACGGGAATATGAACAATCTGATAGGCCTTCCTCTTACGACTTTTCAGGTGAACGATGATACAGAACTTGCAGTATTTGAAATGGGTATGGATCGCCCGTCGGAGATACATCAATTGACGAAGATTGTAAGGCCTGAAACAGCGATAATTACAAACATAGGCTTATCGCACATTAAGCAACTGAAAACCAGGGAAAATATTTTGAGGGCCAAGCTGGAAATCATGGATTTTATGGAGACAGGAGGAGTGTTGGTAATCAATGATGATGATGATTTACTTTCTAAGATCCACTGTCCTGATCATCTTAAAATATTTAGAGTCGGTTGCGATAAACGTGCCGATTTAATAATCAGCAACATTGATGAGTCCCGTGAAGGAAGGATTTGTTTTGTACTTACTCCGACATCGAATATTTGGAACGGGGAACCCCATACATTTTATTTAAATGTGCCGGGGCTTCATAATGTAAAAAATGCTGCCCTTGCCATAGGTGCCGTATCCTGCATCGGTATAGACCCCGCCGACATCCAAAAGGGCATATCCTGTTTTTCTTCGGGAGAGGGGCGCTTGCACATATTCAAAGGGAAGGGCATTTGCATAATAGATGACACTTATAATGCCAGTCCTGATTCCGTTAAAGCGGCCATACAGGTCTTAAATGGGTTAAAAGGCAGCAGGAAATTGGCTGTTTTGGGAGATATGCTTGAATTGGGAGATAAAGAAAGAGAATACCATTTCGAAATCGGTGAATACGCTTCCAAGGCTGGTGTTGATGTGGTAATATCAGTAGGTAAAAACGCTCCGTTTACAGCGCAGGCCGCAAGAGCAGGGGGTATAAGGGCAATTCATTTTGAAACAAAGGAGAATCTTAGCGGTGTCCTGACACAGTGGATACGCAAGGGAGATGTGATTCTGGTAAAGGGTTCAAGAGGAATGGAAATGGAGGGTATAGTTGAATTGCTTAAAAATTTGATAAAATAACATTTTAAGCATCAGAAAAAATATAAAAAGGAACGACTATGGAATATGTGAATATCGCTTTACCCTTGGGAATGGCGTTTGTGTTGACGTTGGCAGGCACGATGATTGCTTTGCCTTTGCTCAGGAAAACTAAAGCCGGGCAAAATATCCGGGAGGAAGGTCCTAAGTCCCATTTGACAAAGGCCGGCACACCCACAATGGGGGGGGTGCCCATAATTTGCAGCGTTACTGTCGTATGTTTATTCCAAAGTGAGCTAAGTCCCGATATGTTTATCATCCTGGCGTCATTTTTAGCCTTTGGTTTCCTGGGTTTTCTGGATGATTTTATGAAGATAAGCATGAAGCGGAATTTAGGCCTGACTGCAAAACAGAAGATAGCGCTACAAATGATCATCGCCGTCAGTTTGGCAATTTATCAGGCAAAAGTTTCCGCATACGGAACTTATATTGCAATCCCCTTTGTCAATGTCTACTGGGATCTGGGTTTTTTTTATGTTCCATTCGTAGCCTTCGTTGTTGTGTCCTTGGCAAACAGCGTAAATCTTACTGACGGATTGGACGGACTGGCCTCAGGCGTTACCATGATAGTAGCCATGTTTTTAGCGCTTGTTGCCGGAGCCTATCGGTTTGTTGACGCCCAACTTTTTTGCAGCACCCTGTCAGGGGCATGCCTCGCCTTTCTGATTTTTAACAGGCATCCTGCAAAGATTTTTATGGGGGATACAGGATCTATGGCCCTCGGTGGCGGGATTGCCGCCGCGGCCATAATTATGAACATGGAGCTTATAATACCGATTGCGGGGGGAGTATACGTCGTCGAGGCTCTTTCAGTAATTCTGCAGGTGTTATACTTCAAAACGACAGGGGGTAGGCGCCTATTTAAAATGGCCCCACTTCATCACCACTTTGAACTTAGCGGATGGACGGAGACAAGGGTAGTTGCATTCTTTTGGGTTTTGACGCTGGCTTTGTGCATTCTGGGTCTTTTTGCAATATAGAATAGGATGTGTGTAAATGGACGTTAAAAATATCAATGTTTTAATAGTAGGTATGGGAAGATCCGGCGTGGCGGCGGCGGAAATTTTGCTTGCAATGGGGGCAAATGTTACCGTATATGACAAAAAAGATTCTAAAGAAATGGGTCCGAATTTTGTTCAGTATTTTAAGAACAAAAAAGCCGGATGCTGCTTTGGTAAAGACCCTGAAGATCTTTCAATTTTCAATCTGGTCGTAATAAGCCCGGGTGTGCCGCTGACTCTGGACCTTATCAGTAAAGCGAAAAAAGCAGGCATAGAGATTATAGGCGAGGTAGAACTCGCTTATCGTTTAGGACGAGGTAATTACGTAGCAATAACGGGTACAAACGGAAAGACTACTACGACGGTCCTTACAGGCGAAATATTTAAGGCGGCAGGGAAAAAAACTGAAGTGGCAGGTAATGTGGGAATTGCTTTGGCAAGGAAAACTGTTTCTTCCGACGATGATACATGGTTTATCACCGAAGTAAGCAGTTTTCAGCTTGAAACGACGATATGTTTTCACCCCCGAATCGCGGCGGTATTGAACATTACACCTGATCATATGGACCGTCACCGCACGATGGAAAATTACGCAGCGGCCAAGAGCATGATTTTTCAAAATCAGGGCGAAGATGATTATTCGATAATAAACTGGGACGACTTTCTGTGCAGAAAGCTCGCCGAAAACAGCAAAGCGAAGGTTGTTCCTTTCAGTCGCAAAGCAAAGTTGAATTTTGGTTGTTTTATAAGCGAAGAGGCCATAGTTATTAAGGATCGGGAGGGAGATCCGGTTAGGATATGTATGGCGGAGGAACTTCCGATACCGGGAGATCATAATCTGGAAAATGCTTTGGCAGCGTCCGCTATCGCCTATTTTTCCGGCATAAATCCTTTGATCATCGGCAGCACCCTCAGGAAGTTCAGCGGTGTTGCCCACAGGTTGGAATACTGCGGAGAGATAAGAGGAGTACGCTTTGTAAACGATTCAAAGGGGACCAACCCCGATGCTTCTATTAAAGCGTTGAATGCTGTTTCCGGATCTATAATTTTAATCGCCGGAGGATATGATAAAGGCTCGGCCTTCGATAATTTTATCAGAGCATTCGATGGCAAGGTAAAAGCACTTATTCTGATGGGGAAAACAGCCTCGATGATAAATGATAAGGCAAGGAGCATGGGCTATAGCGATATAATTATGTCCAAAAACATGGAGGAAAGCGTTCAAAAAGGATTTCTTGCCGCCTCGCCCGGGGATACGGTTTTGCTTTCGCCTGCCTGCGCCAGCTGGGATATGTACACATGCTTTGAGCAAAGAGGTGATCACTTTAAAAGTTGTGTGGCTAACCTGGTAAAACGCTGAATAAAGAGGTGTTTAGCATGGCAAAAAAACGTAAAAGAAAGATGAAGCAGGGGGATTTTATTCTGACCATATTGGTGTTGGGATTGGTGGTATTTGGTGTTATTATGGTGTTCAGCGCCAGCTATTATAGTTCTATAAGTGAAACAGGCGATCCCTATGGCTACTTAAAGGATGATATTAAATGGGCTGTTTTCGGTGCCTTCGTTATGCTCATTGCCGCTTTGGTGGATTATCGTGTGTACAGTCGTCTTGCACCGATTCTTTTGGTGGCAAGCCTCATATTGTTGGTTTTACTGTTTACTCCACTGGGGGTGACAAGAAATTATGCAACAAGGTGGATAGGTGTCGGTAATTTTACGATAATGCCGGGGGAAGTTGCAAAAATATGTGCAATAATATTTGTCGCATGGTTCTTGTCAAAAGACCCTAAAAGAATCAAATCCTTCCTAAAGGGTATTCTACCGCTGTTGATACTTTGCGGTCTTTATTTTTTCCTGATAATTAAACAGCCCAACCTGTCTACCGCTATAACCATATGCGCCATAATAGTGGGAATGATGTTTGTAGCCGGATTGAACATATTGTATTTAATTTCCGTGGGTATCCTGGGGGCGGCAGGTATTTTCGGTATGATATTAATCGATAAAGAGGGGTATTGGATGAAAAGAATAACGGGCTTTATAGATCCGTTCCAGGATCCCTTAGGAAGTGGCTGGCAAGTAATTCAATCCCTTTTAGCATTGGGATCAGGAGGTCTGTTTGGCGTGGGTCTCGGAAAGAGCATACAAAAAACTCTTTATCTTCCTGAACCTCAAAATGATTTCATATTTTCGATCATAGGAGAAGAACTGGGATTTATAGGCTGTCTGATATTGATTCTTTGTTACATCGTGCTCATATGGAGGGGATTTCATATAGCATTAAATGCACCTGATCTGTTTGGTACATTGCTCGCCTCAGGCATAACTATTATGCTGTCGGTTCAGGTGATATTAAACATTGCCGTTGTTACCTCATCCATGCCGCCTACAGGCATCACATTGCCTTTTGTGAGTTACGGGGGCAATGCTTTGCTGTTGTTTATGGGTTCTTTTGGGATCCTGTTGAACATCTCCCGTCATTCGGCAGCATGAGGAGAGGAAAGTGATTGCATCAGGCTGCTGAATCTGTTTGCAGAAAGGAGGCCCTGTAAGCCCATGAAAATAATCATGACAGGGGGCGGTACGGGAGGGCATATTTACCCCGCCATCGCCATTGCGGATAAGATAAAAAGGAGGCATCCAAATGTCCGGATTCTGTTCGTCGGGACAGAAAGGGGTATGGAAAAAGATATCGTGCCAAAGTACGGATATGAGATCCGATTTATTAAAGCAAGAGGGCTGTACAGGAAAAATATCTTGAAAAATCTTTTTACTTTTACGGATCTTATCAAAGGCAGCAGGCAGGCCGAAGATATCATGGATTTATTTCGTCCCGATCTGGTTATAGGTACCGGCGGCTACGTATGCGGACCTGTCGTGCGTGCGGCGTATAAAAAAGGGATCAAGGCATACGTGCACGAACAAAATGCTGTTCCCGGTCTTACCAACCGACTTTTAGAAAAGTACGCAGAAAAAGTATTTACAGCCTTTTCCGCATCTGTTCCTTATTTTCGACATGCGGATAAAATTGTTGTCACAGGCAACCCGGTTCGAAAAGAATTTTTTATATCAAAACTCACGGATTGCAGAGTCAGGCTTGGTATAGGCCCTAAGGACTTTATGCTGCTGTGCTTCGGGGGTAGCCTCGGAGCAGGCAGATTGAATGACGCAATTATGGATATTATTCCGTCAATAGTTAACATTGAAAACTCAAAATTGGTTTTTATCACCGGAGAGCGCTATCACGATTCGATCATTCGAAACCTTGAGGCGTCCGGAGTCTCCATAAAAGAGAACGGGTCAATTTCCGTTATCCCGTATGCAGAAAATATCCACGATTATTTTTTAGCAGCCGATCTTATCGTGAGCAGGGCGGGAGCCTTAACTGTTTCCGAGATCACCGCTTGCGGGAAACCTTCAATACTTGTACCTTCACCTAATGTGACAGGAAATCATCAATATTACAATGCTAAGGTGGCGGAAAGCGCAGGCGGCGCAATTATAGTAAAAGAAGAGGAATTGACGAAGGAAAGATTATTGGGAACCGTTCTGAGGCTTATGAACAATCGGGATGCCTTAAACAGCATGGCAAAAGCCAGTAAAAGCATGGGAAAAACCGACAGCGTGGACGTGATCTACGATCACTTGGAGCTGCAGGCAGGCACAAAACCCACTGCAAAGGCATAGTATGGCTCTATAAAGCGGTTGCAATAAAGCCCTATTTTGCTTTTGACGGAGGTGTCGATTGCTTGGATTGTTATCACATATGCGGCAGGAGAAAACTTGAAGGGGAATATAGCCTTAAAGGGGCAAAAAATGCTGTGCTCCCCATACTGGCGGCTGTAATAGCATCCGGATCTGAGTGCAGGATAAATAACTGCCCCGATCTTTCCGATGTTCGGACAATGACGGAAATTTTGAAAGTGATGGGCTGTCGGATCAGTCGGGAAAAGGGTAGCATAACAGTGGACAGTTCTGCATTGGACACATTTATTATTCCTCCCGAGTTGATGAAAGAGATACGATCTTCTGTGTTCCTAATGGGCCCCACCATTGCCCGCTGCGGCCAGGTTAAACTTACTCACCCCGGTGGCTGCGCCATCGGTTCACGGCCAATAGATATTCATCTTTCTGCGCTTGAGCGTCTGGGGGTTGTGATTAAGGAGAGTGACGGATTTTTGGAATGCAGGGCATCACAACTTATAGGCACCGTTATCCCCTTGGAATTTCAAAGCGTCGGTGCTACGGAAAACATTATGATGGCGGCTTTGGCGGCAGAAGGGGAAACTGTAATAAAAAATCCGGCCAAGGAGCCGGAAATAGAGGATCTGCAAAATTTTTTAAACGCCTGTGGTGCGCGTATATCCGGCGCAGGTACCGATGAAATTAGGATAATGGGCAAAAGACCCTTAAGAGGAAGCAGCCATGATGTCATACCGGATCGCATAGAAGGGGGAACCGTTTTGGCAGCTGTTGCTGCCTGCGGCGGCGAGATACTCCTGAAAAAAGCTGTACCTGCCCATATGGATGCGACGCTGGCTGTTTTTAAAAAGGCTGGATGTTTTATAAAAACAGAGGGTGAGACAATTTTTATGAAAGCCAAGGAGAGACTTTGCTCGGTAGATCCTGTGATAACGATGCCTTATCCGGGATTTCCCACCGATATGCAATCACAAATGATGGCAGTTATGGCTTCGGCTGAAGGCTGCACAAAGATTACTGAAACCATATTTGAAAATCGTTTCAGGCATGTTGACGAATTACGAAAGATGGGCGCCAGGATTCATCTTGACGGGAGAACGGCATATATATACGGAATTCACAGATTAAAAGGGGCAAGGGTTGCAGCCAAGGATTTACGGGGAGGGGCATCACTTGTTATTGCGGGCTTAGCTGCGGAGGGCGAAACTGTCGTAGAAAACATTTGCCATATCCAAAGAGGATATGATAGATTTGAAGGAGCTTTAAGAAGCCTGGGAGCATCTATAAGGATGGTTCGGGGATAGTGAACAAATGGAAAAGATTAAGCCCAGAAAAAGAAAAAGAAAAAAACGGAACTATTTGGTCCGATTCGTTATGTTGATTTTGATAGGAGCAGGGGGTTACTTATTTCTTTCTTCCGACTTTTTTGACATTCAAAAAATAACGGTACTGAATAATCGTTATTATACACAACAGCAGGTCATCGCATTAGCGGAGGCCCGAATAGGAGATAATATGTTTGCCCTTTCCACCGGGAGCATGAAGGACAAGCTATTACAGGATCCCTACATAAGAGCCGTCAAAATAAGCAGGAGGCTGCCTGATAATTTGGTCATTTCAGTTGAGGAAAGAGCGGAAAGCGCCGCCGTTCCTTTTGATAACGATTACGTTATAATAGATGGCTTGGGAATGATTTTAAGAAAAACAGATGTGGAGCCGAAGCTTACCAAGCTACTTGGCATGACCGTTGCTAATTTAGAAACCGGAACGCCTTTGCGGGTTGAAGAAAATGCAGTCCTTAACGACACGCTAAAAATGCTGGCATCAATGGAGGAGAACGAGCTGTACTTTAAAAAAATCGAAATCTCACCGATGATCATCAAGGCTTATATATATGATTCTCTTGTATGCGAAGGAACTCCCGAAAACATTATGAAAGGCATGGACGGTCTTAAGGATGTATTGTATGATTTATATGCTAAAGGTATCGAGCGGGGAATTATAAAAGTGGGTGGCGACGGGCATTATTCTTTCAGCCCTGAAGCGAAATAAGATAGGCTAAGATTCTATTAAAGGACAGGAGATAAAGTGTATGAGAACAAAGAGCGAGATCATAGTGATGGCGGTATTGGCGCTGCTGATCGGCTTTCTGATTTCCATGCAGATAGGGACGGCACAAAGCTCTGATATCGGAGGACTTATTCCAGTAGAAAAAGCAAACAGCCTAGAACAGCAGTTAAAAAAGGTTCGCGCAGAAAAAGAGGCTATACTGCAGGAATATAATGATCTGGAGGAAAAGCTTGCCGCTATCGAGGAAAAGAATCTAAGCGAGGATGCCCTGATGCAGGCTATGGCGGCCGATCTGGAGCGCTACAGGATGAGCTCAGGGGTTGTGGATGTGGTTGGACCGGGAGTTGTTGTCACCGTTGATGACCCGATACCGACAGAGGATGCGCCGGGTGATGGCTACAGCTTTATCATGATTCGGTATGATCTTCTTCTTTCACTTGTAAATAAACTTAAAGATGCGGGTGCGGAGGCGATTTCTATCAACGGCCAAAGAATAATTGCCACAACAGAGATCAGCCTTGCAGGGGATAATGTCAACATAAATACTATCCCTACAGCACCTCCTTATACGATTAAGGCAATTGGAAACCCCGATACGCTTGATTCCACGCTCACCATACGGTATGGGATTGTTGAGATAATGCGCAACACACACGGTTTGCAGGTCAGCATCACCAAGCAAAAAGAATTGAGTATACCCAAATATTCCGGCGTGATAAAATTCCGCTATGCAAAGGAGCCTGAGGAACAGGCGGAAGATTCCAATGGACAAGAGCAGTAAGGGGGCGGCATGAGGGGAAGTAAAATCATGCTTTTCATATTTTGCTTTATGATCGGATTGTCTTTGATCGTTCTTGCCCGAATGTCAAACGGCCAACGGCTTTATGTATCACCTAAAGTGCTGGACGAATATCGAATTAATATTGAGGGTGAAAAACAGGATATGGACAGGCTTAAAGAAAAAATTGAAGAGATGGAGATCAGGTACGGGGAGTATGTGGCAAGGGTCGATGATGAGGCAGCTTTGTCATCTCATATGAAGGAAGAGCTGGCTAACGATATAGCCCTTTATCGCTTGAAAAGCGGTGTAGCTCCCGCCATAGGGCCCGGTGTTGAGGTGTTTATCGACGACGGTGATCAGGAGCTGCTGCCTTGGGAAAATCCAAACGATATTTTAGTTCACGACACCGATATCCTGCTTATCATAAATGATCTAAAGGAGGCCGGTGCAGAGATTATTTCAGTGAATGGCCAAAGGCTGGTGGACGAATCCGCCATCGTGTGTTCGGGATATACGGTTAGAATAAATGAACAGTTCTTCGCAACCCCCTATGTCATAAGAGCTATAGGAAACGGCTCTCGAATGGCATCGGCTCTTGTAGGCCCCGGTGGCTACGGCACAGTTTTAAGGGGTGACGGATTAATATTTAAAGTGAAAGTTACAGACGATATATATATTCCCGGATATGCGGAAAACCACTATTACAGGTATATGAGTGCAGTAGCTACTGTCAAAAATAAGGAAGGTGAAAGCAATTGATTCTTGTTATGTTTTTAGGTCTTATCGCCGGCTTGGTATTGGGCTTTGGCCTGGACGTTACCTATCCTAGTGCGTATTCTTTTTACATTACGATGGGTCTTTTGGCAGCCATGGACTCGCTGTTGGGGGCTGTGCGATCTTATATGGAGGGAAGATACAGCAACGCAATTTTCATAAGCGGATTTCTTGTCAATGCGGTGTTGGCTGCGGTTCTCGTCTATCTCGGTGACCGACTGGGAGTACCCCTTTATTATGCGGTGATATTTGTGTTCGGAGGGCGTTTGTTCCAAAACCTGGCCGTAATTCGCAGGGTCATAATCGAAAAGTATTTTCTTAAAAAAGCAGGAGATATCTACAAGAAATAGGTGCATATGCACGATGCAGATGCTATAATTAGTATGATTCACTATTATGAACCAGGAGGATGGCTGAAATGCTTCATTTTGAAGTAAACGAAGAAAGAAGCGCTCAAATAAAGGTAATCGGAATAGGCGGCGGTGGGAGCAACGCGGTCAATCGGATGATTGACGCAGGATTGAAGGGTGTCGCCTTTATTGCTATAAATACAGACAAACAGGCCCTTTCCGGCTCTAAGGCCGAAACGAAGATTCAAATAGGAGAAAAGCTGACAAAAGGGCTGGGGGCCGGGGCCAATCCGGAGGTGGGACAGAAGGCCGCTGAAGAGAATATCGATGATCTTTCCAAATATATAGCCGGTTCCGACATGGTATTTATTACTGCAGGAATGGGGGGAGGGACCGGGACAGGTGCCGCTCCGGTCATCGCTAAGGCGGCTAAAGATGCCGGAATACTGACGGTAGGCGTCGTTACAAAACCCTTTACCTTTGAAGGGAAAAAAAGGAGAGAGCATGCGGATTTAGGCATAAAATTCTTAAAAAAATATGTGGATTCACTGGTGGTGGTTCCTAACGATAAACTCCTTCAAATAGCAGAAAAAAACACGACTATGCTGGAGGCTTTTAATATGGCAGACGAGGTTTTAAAGCAGGGCGTACAGGGAATATCCGACCTTATAGCGGAGGCAGGCCTGATAAACCTGGATTTTGCCGATGTTAAAACCGTTATGAATGACAGAGGCATAGCTCATATGGGTGTCGGCCGCGGTAAGGGGGAAAAGCGTGTTTCGGAAGCAGTAAAGGATGCTGTAGAAAGCCCTCTGCTAGAAACCACCATAAGCGGCGCGAAGGCAATTTTGCTCAATATCATGGGCGGTTATGATTTGGGTATGCTGGAGGTAAATGAGGCTGCAGATCAAATCGAGAAATCAGCGGACAAGGATGCCATCGTAATTTTTGGCGCATCGGTTAAAGAAGAGCTTCAGGATGAAATTATAATTACGGTCATAGCTACCGGTTTTGAGGACCGCGGATCAGATCTGAATATTTCTGCAGGAAGAGATATTTTAAGGCCGCAAACGGCCCGTGAGCAGGAGATGCTTGGTGAGACACCGGGCGATGACGGACAAGCGATGCAAGCTAGGCAGCAGGAAACGGAACTTGACAATCAAACTGAAAAGAAGGATGTTTCAGGCTTCACCATACCGTCTTTCCTGCGGGACAGAAGTGGCGAATATCGATAAAAACCGCTTGGCAGGAGGCCGGAATAACCGGCTATTCTTATTCACACCAAAGGATTAGAATTGAGGCGAATATCATCTTTAAATAATCCGATTCTGAAGTCTGTTAAAGGTCTGAAGCGGAAAAAAAACAGGGATAAAGAAAAAAGCTATCTGATCGAGGGATATAATCTTATTGAAGAGGCTTTAAAGCATGATGAATGCATAAGGTGTATCCTGATAAGGGAATCGCTTGTCTGGAACAAGAAATTTAAAAAAGACATTTCAGATTTGCATAAATCCCGTGCCGAGTTATATTCGATACAGGATGATGCGTTTCAACAGATATGCGACACAAAGACATCCCAAGGAGTGATGGCCGTAATCAAACGCAGAATTTGGAATCCCGATGACTTTTTCCAAAAGGAAGGCAATGGAAACATCATAGTTTTGGATCGCTTGCAGGACCCCGGTAATGTGGGAACAATTCTGAGGACCGCGGAGGCCGCCGGTTTTCAAGGCGCTTTAATACTGAAGGGGACAGCCGACGTCTACAGCGCTAAAACAGTAAGGGTTGCATCGGGTTCCCTTTTTCGTTTGCCCATACTGTTTTCGGAGGGCTCCTTAACAGCTTTTGAGCTGTTGCACAGATACGGCAAACAAATAGTGGTATCCAGCCCTTATCTGGGACAATACTATTATAAATGTAATTTAAAACAACATGTTGCAATAGTTGTGGGAAACGAGGGAGGAGGTATAGACCCCGTCCTTCTTGAAAATGCAGACATAAAAGTTATGATTCCAATGATGGAAGCGTCGGAATCACTTAATGTAGCGGTGGCTGCCGGGATACTTATGTATGAATCTATAAGGGGGAACGGAGGAAAAATATAAACAAATGCAGACAAAGCTAAATTATATTTTACGAGAAACAAAAAAAAGGCTGACTTCAGCAGAAACATCTTCGGAAGTTGAAGAAATCAGGGTGAAAATTCTAGGGAAGAAAGGGAGTTTAACGGAAATACTTCGCTCCATGGGTTCCTTAGACCTGGAAATAAGAAAGGCCGTCGGCAAGCAGGCTAATTCTGTTCGGGAAGAGATAGAGTGTCTAATAAAAGACAGAATGGATCATTTTAAGGATAAGGCAAAACAGCAGAAGTTCAAAAAAGAGCATATCGATGTTACCGAGCCCGGAATACAAAAACCTTTGGGGTCCAAACACCCAATCACCATTACTATCGAGGAGATATCGGGGTTTTTTATGAGCATGGGCTATTCTATCGCGGAGGGGCCGGAGGTAGAAACGGTTTATTATAATTTTGACGCCTTAAATGCAGCGCCCAATCATCCTTCCCGCGATCTTACCGATACATTTTACATCAATGACGACATATTGCTCAGGACGCAGACCTCTCCCGTCCAAGCGAGAACCCTTTTGAAAGAAAAGCCTCCAATTAAAATTATTTCTCCCGGTCGCTGTTTCAGATGCGATACGCCGGATGCGACTCACTCTCCAATGTTTCATCAGGTAGAGGGGTTGCTGGTAGATGAGGGGATTTCCATGGCAGACCTTAAGGGCACCCTGGATATGTTCGCCAAGTATCTTTTCGGCCATCAGGCAAAGACGAAATTTCGACCGCATTTCTTTCCGTTTACAGAGCCTAGCGCAGAGATGGATGTTTCCTGTTTCAAATGTGGAGGTTCAGGGTGCAGGGTATGCAAAGGAAG
>CAYRNC010000002.1:41327-41844 GCA_964425645.1 uncultured Oscillospiraceae bacterium
GGCTGCGGTATGGTTCATCCCAATGTACTGTCGGTGGGAGGTGTAGACACCGAGAAATACACCGGCTTTGCCTTTGGTATGGGTGTTGAGCGCATCGCCATGTTAAAATATGGGATCGATGACATACGATTGTTTTATGAAAATGATATGCGTTTTATCAGGCAATTCAAATAAGGGGGCTTAGCTGTGCTGGTATATAGGGAATGGTTGGAAGAATACATCGATGTGCCTTTAGACATGGATGATTTTAAAGAGCGCATGATAATGTCAGGCTCTAATATTGAAGATGTCAGGATCTATGGCAAGGGGATTGAAAAAGCGGTAGCAGGTAAGGTTCTGTCCGTTGAAAAGCATAAGGACGCAGACAGATTGTTCGTTTGCATCGTAGATGTAGGAAAAGAAGTTCCTGTAAAAATTGTAACAGGAGCGGATAATATCTATGTCGGCGCCAACGTACCGGTCGTTTTAGAAGGGGGAAGGCTGCCGAACGGGAGGGCAATAAAAAAAGGAAGCATTA
>CAYRNC010000002.1:41854-64652 GCA_964425645.1 uncultured Oscillospiraceae bacterium
AGTCCGAAGGCATGCTATGTTCCGCGAAGGAATTAGGGTATGAGGATAAAGTTATTCCCGCTTTCCACAGGGACGGCATATGGATACTTTCAAAAGACTGTGACCCGGGGTTAAATTTGGTGGAGGCACTGGGGCTGAAAGGTGAAGTAATAGATTTTGAGATTACTCCCAACCGCCCGGATTGTCTTTCCATGATAGGAATGGCAAGAGAGGCTGCAGCGGTATTCGGCGGTGCAATACTATTGCCTGACTGCCGATGCATAAAGGAAAGCGCGGATGAGGATGAATGTATCAAGGTGGAAATTAAAAGACCCGACCTTTGTTCAAGATATGTTGCCAGAATTATCGAAGATGTGAAGATTAAACAGTCGCCATGGTGGCTTCAAAAAAGATTGATGTATGCAGGAATGCGGCCTATCAATAACATCGTAGACATAACTAATTATGTGATGTTGGAATATGGTCAGCCGATACACGCTTTCGATATAAGACAGATAAGGGGATCAAGAATAATTGTCGATACTGCAAAGGAAGGTGAAGTATTTACTACATTGGACGGAACGACAAGGATTCTCAAGAAAGATATGTTGATGATCAAGGATTCGGAAAGGGCGGTGGCCATCGCCGGAGTGATGGGAGGAATTAACTCTGGCATTGAGGCCGATACAAATACCATCGTAATTGAATCGGCTAACTTCCTAGATGACAGTGTACGTGCCACATCAAAATCTTTAGGTCTCCGAACCGAAGCCTCTTCCAGATTTGAAAAGGGTATTGATCCGAATCTGGCGGCGGATGCCGCAAACAGAGTTTGTTACCTGGCTGAATTGCTCGGTGCAGGTACCGTTATTTCACGTTCGGTAGATGTATATCCTTCTCCAAGGTCGGCGAAAACGATTGCTGTGAGAGTGGACAGAATCAACAAAATTCTCGGCATCGATCTTTCTCAAAAGAAGATGATTTCTATTTTCACTTCCTTGGGCATGCTTACAGAGTTTTTTGAAAAAACGATAAACGTTACCCCTCCGACTGTAAGAATGGACATCATGACTGAGGAGGATTGTGCGGAGGAAATTGCGAGGATGTACGGGTATGACCGACTTCCTTTGTCCATACCCAAAGGAAACAGCCGTGCGGGGAAATCGCAAAATCATATTGTGCGGGACCTGGCGAAAGAATCCTTAATCGGGATGGGGCTATATGAGATACAGACTTATTCTTTTTCCAATCCAAAAGGAATGGAAAAAATAATCAGGCAAAAGGACAGCCCTTTTCACGATTTTATTAAATTAATGAATCCGCTGGGTGAGGAAAACAGCGTTATGCGTACTATGCTTACCCCTAATATGTTAGAGACATTGGAAAGGAATATATCAAGAGGAGTACGGGCCGTAAGAGCATTTGAAATAGGCAACACCTTTTTGAATTCATTCGATGAAAAAGGCTTGCCCAAAGAACAGGAGTCTTTATGTATTGGTTTTTATGGAGATTCAGAAAGCTTCTATACCCTTAAAGGAACAATTAATGAGCTCTTAATTAAACTGGGTCTGTACGATGCAAGGTTCGAGGCGTTTAACGGATCAGACACCTATCATCCCGGAAAATGTGCATTGATATATATAGGGGATACAAAATTAGGTATAATGGGAGAACTTCATCCCGATGTGACGGAACTTTATGATGTGGAACAAAAAATATATTGCTTGGAATTAAATTTTGGACTTCTTTCTAGACAGGCGAATTTGGCACGCTATTACAGGCCTCTGCCAAGATATCCTGCTGCAGACAGAGATATTGCACTTTTACTCGATGAGGATGTAAAAGCAGCCGACGTAGAACGCATTATTCGAAGCGAAGGCGGGGAATTGCTTAAGGATGTGATTCTTTTCGATGTGTACAGGGGCAAACAAATTCCCGACAGTAAAAAAAGCGCGGCTTTCTCATTGACATACAGATCCGATGACCGCACGCTTACGGATGAAGAAGTTGCACCGATTCATAATAGGATACTGGAACAGTTAAAAAAACAATTAGGCGCGGAATTACGAAAAATCTGATTTCCAACAACGGAATTAGGGTAAAGATATTGTCGCAATAGGAGGTTTGGTGTCATGGAGGAACGCAACAAGGTCAATGTTAAAATCTTTGGTCAGGAATTCATCATCTCCGGCGATTTGCCAAGAGAACAAATTATAAAAATTGCCGACTATGTGGATCGAAAAATGCATGAAATTGCCGACGCCGTTCCATCCTGCTCTATGTCATCCTTAGCGGTGCTGACCGCTGTAAACTGTACCGATGAATATTTTAAATCCGCGGATAGAGTTAATGAGCTGAACCAGGGGATCCAGGAGATGGATAAAGATGCCCGTCACTATGCTCAGCTATGGGAAGAGGCTAAGCGGAATTTTTTACAGTATAAAGAGGATGCACAGGCGGCCATTGACCATAAAGATGAGACTCAAAGGCTTTTTAACGAAAAAACAGTGGAATATAATGAGCTGGCTTCAAAATTTCGCGAATTGGAATTGAAAAACGAAAGCCTAAAACGCAAAAACGATAATTTAATAAAGCGGATAGAGGCCTATGATGAGGAGAGAGAATCAACCGTAGCCATGTCAAAGGAGCTTGAGGCTAAATGCAGGGATTTGGAAAGCAGCTTTTTTGATCTTCAGATGGAAAACATTCAGCTCAAGGGCGAATTGGACAGGCATAAGAAGATAATAGATCAAGATGAACGATAAAACGTACCAGGTTTTAGAATTAAATAAGATAAAAGAAAAATTGGCGGAAGAGGCATATTCAGCTATGGCAAAGGCAACTATAGATTGCATGAAGCCCTCCTTCGACTTACACCAGATTAAAGAGTGGCAGGCGGAAACCTCGGAAGCGGTTTCCGTTATTCTGCATAAAGGGGCCTTGACTCTCGGGGACTATTTCGATATTCATTCTCACGCAGGCCTGGCTGAAAAAGGCGGCGTTTTATCCATGAAACAGCTTCTTCTTGTTCTCTGTAATCTGCAAGCGGCCCGCCGCGTCGATATTTTTCTTAGCGGCGATTTGCCGTCTATACCGAGAATCAGGGAAATAGGGGATCTTTTATGTATCCATAAGAATATCGAGGAGAAAATAGATCGCTCCATCGTATCAGAGGATGAGATGTCCGACAATGCCAGTTCTGAACTTGGAAGGTTGCGCCGAAGCATAGCGCTTAAAAACGAAGCTATACGGAATAAAATGAACAGTATTTTAACCTTTTATGACAATAAAGGATTTCTTCAAGATGCCGTGATCACTTTAAGGCAGGGAAGATATGTAATTCCGATCAAGCAAGAACACAGACAAAAAATTTCCGGAATCATTCACGACCAGTCCTCTTCAGGGGCTACACTTTTCATGGAGCCTCAAATAATAGTTAATATGAACAACGACCTTAGGGAGCTGGAATTGGCGGAACAAAGGGAAGTGCAAAGAATATTGTCCCTTTTGTCTTCAGATGTTGCCGACATTGCCGACGAGTTAAGGAATAATCAGGAACTGTTGGTAGAACTGGATGTTATCTTCGCACGGGGCAGGCTTTCGTGTAAGATGAAGGGAGAAGAGCCGCTAATAAATAAAGGGTCTTATCTTCGGCTTAAAGAAGCAAGGCATCCCTTGATTGATCCTGATTCCGTGGTGCCCATCACGCTTTCGATAGGATCGGATTATCATACTTTAGTTGTCACAGGACCAAATACAGGAGGGAAAACCGTTACTTTAAAAACAGTAGGATTGTTGCTTTTAATGGCTCAATCGGGTCTGCACATTCCCGCCGAGGTGGGCAGTGAAATTCCTGTAATGAGGCAGATCTTTGCCGATATCGGCGACGAGCAAAGCATTGAGCAAAACCTTTCGACCTTTTCTTCGCACATGGCCAATATTGTGAACATAATTAAGGAGGCGGATTCTGATACTTTAGTTCTTCTTGATGAATTGGGGGCGGGCACTGACCCTACCGAGGGGGCGGCGTTAGCCATTTCTATCCTAAAGAATCTTTATGAAAAAAAAGCATTAACCCTTGCCACTACCCACTACACCGAACTAAAAAAATTTGCAATCGCAACGCCCGGTGTGCAAAATGCTTCAATGGAATTCAATGTGAATACCTTATCTCCCAGCTTCAGACTCATCATCGGAACCCCGGGTAAATCGAATGCATTTGAGATCGCTTCAAAGCTGGGCCTTCCCGAAGAATTGATCGATTATGCAAGGGGTCTTTTAGGAAGAAATGATATAGCTTTTGAGGATGTCATTGCGTCCGTTGAAAAAGACAGGAAAGCGGCTGAAGAAGAGCGGGATCTGGCAATATCCCTTCGCCTTGAGATTGATAGGAGGAAAGAAGAATTAGATCGTGAAAAAGATGAATTCAGAAGGCGAAAAGAAGGCATCCTCGCTAAGGCAAAGGAAGAGGCCAAAGAAATAGTAAAGGAAACTAAGGATTTTGCAGATCACATAAGAAAGGACCTGAAAAAGCTCGAGAGCTACAGCGATGTTACAAAAAGAAATAGGGACCAGGAAGCAATCAGAATGAAACTCAAAAACAGACAGGAGCAATATAGAGAAAGGATAGCTGTTCCTTTAAACAGACAGCCCGTGGATCCGTCAGCGCTCAGGCTGGGGGATAGGGTATGGATCTTGGGTTTTGATCAAAAAGGAGAGGTAATTGCGTTACCTGATGAGAAGGATGAAATACAAGTCCGGGTCGGGCTCATGAAAATAAATGTTAATGTTGGAAATGTAAGCCTCATTGATCGAGGCGGATCGGGCAAAGCAAAGAAAAAAAATCAGCAAAGATATGGCATGATTTTCGAAAACAAGGTAAAATCTATAGATCCAACAATAAATGTGCTCGGTAAAGTTTTAGACGATGCTCTTTTAGATGTAGATAAATATCTTGATGACGCATATATAGCCGGGTTAAGAGAGGTCACGGTTATTCACGGCCGTGGAACGGGGACATTGAGGGAGGGGCTGGCCGGCATGTTCAGATCCCATAAACACGTAGAAGCATTTCGAGTAGGTTCCCATCAGGAAGGCGGTGATGGTGTTACGGTAGTTACACTTAAATAAAACGCCGTAGGAAAGAATCAAATGATAGGAGAAAAATGAATGTATATAATCAGTGCGTGTTTGCTGGGTGAGAATTGTAAATATAACGGAGGAAATAATCTGTCCGAAAATGTAAGGGACTTTGTCGGAAATAAAAATTTTGTAGCCGTATGTCCTGAATTGGCGGGAGGTTTTTCAGTGCCGAGGCCTCCGGTCGAGTTAAAAAAAGGCCGGGCCTATCGCTTAAATGGAAAGGATGTCACAGATGATTTTAATAAAGGAGCGCAATTATCGTTTTCCCTTGCAAAGAAAAAGGCGGAAAAACTAAAGGAAGAAATTGAATTAGCTGTACTAAAGGCAAAAAGTCCTTCTTGCGGATCAGGTAAAATATATGACGGAAGTTTTTCAGGAAAGCTTTCTGCCGGCAACGGAATTTTTGCTCAATTGCTTATGGAAAACGGCATCAAGGTTATCACTGAGGAGGATATTACATGATCAATTATAAAGAAATAATCGCCGACAGGATTTCAAACATTGTGACGGAAATAGAGAAAGAAGAGATTGAAATGTTGATTGAAATCCCCACGGATAATAAGCTGGGGGATTATGCGTTTCCCTGTTTCAGACTTGCTAAAGCCTTAAGAAAATCCCCGGCATTAATTGCGAAAGAGATCAAAACAGGGCTTGCGGAAGAATCTTTGTTTGACAGGGTGGAAAATCTAAACGCCTATGTTAATATATTTTTAAACAGAGGTGCCTATATAGGTCAAACGCTTTATTTTGTCGCTAAAGAAGGAAATAGATTCGGGAGCAGCAATATAGGTAAAGGCAGAAAGGTGATTGTTGAATTCTCTTCGCCTAACATTGCAAAACCCTTTCATATAGGGCATATTAGGAGTACTGTAATAGGCAATGCAATATACAAAATATATGATTTTCTGGGTTATGATACCGTACGCATCAATCATTTGGGCGATTACGGCACACAATTTGGCAAGATGATTGTTGCGTTCAGGCGATGGGGAAACAGAGAAGATGTAAAAAAAGAACCGATAAAAACGTTGCTAGGTTATTATATAAAATTTCATGACGAATCAGAAAAAGACCCTTCGCTGGAGGACGAAGCAAGAAGAACGTTTACCAGGCTGGAAAACGGTGAATCAGAAGAAATCGCTTTATGGCAATGGTTTCGGGACGAAAGCCTGAAAGAATTCGGGCGGGTATATGAAATGTTGGATATTGAATTCGACTCCTACACCGGAGAAAGTTTTTATTCAGATAAGATGGGCAGGGTGATCGATATTTTACGTGAAAAAAGACTCCTTGTTGAATCGGAAGGAGCCCAAATCGTCGATTTAGCCGGGGAAGGACTTTCACCGGCCCTGATTATGAAAAAAGACGGCTCCACTCTTTATATCACTAGGGACATAGCGGCTGCTATTTACAGGAAGGAACATTACGATTTTTATAAGAATATCTATGTGGTTGCATCGCAGCAGAATTTGCACTTTCAACAGTGGATTAAAATTTTAGATCTGATGGGCTTTGAATGGGCAGATACGTGCATTCATGTGCCTTTCGGTTTAGTGAGCCTGGATGACGGGATGATGTCTACAAGGCACGGTCGAGTTGTGTTTCTTGAAGAGGTCCTCAAAAGGGCCATAGATCAGACAAAAAAAATTATCCTTGAAAAGAACGTAAATACCGACGATGTTGATGTAACTGCCAAGCAGGTTGGAATCGGCGCAGTAATATTCAATGAACTTGCAAACAGTCGGATAAAGGATTATGTCTTTAGCTGGGAAAAGGTTTTGAATTTTGACGGTGAAACGGGGCCTTATGTGCAGTATACCTATGCAAGAGCAGCAAGCGTTCTTAGAAATGCCGGAGCGGATTGGAATGAAGGAGGCGCTGCAAAAGGCATGCTCAATGCCGGTTCGCTATCTTATATCTCTAAAGATGAGGCGTTTGATCTTACCAGATTGATCTATCTTTTTCCGGAGGTGGTGAAGGAAGCCGCAAAACGATACGAACCTTCGCTCGTTACAAGGCATGTTGTGGATATCGCACAGGCTTTTAATCGCTTTTATCATAATGAACATATATTAACAGATGATGAGCATGAGAGAGAAGCAAAGCTACTTCTGACTTTTTGTGCTAAACAGACAATTAAAAACGGTTTGCTGCTTTTGGGCATGAAGGCTCCGGAGAGGATGTAAATATGCGTTACGAGGGAAGCATTTATAGACCGCCGAGTGAGGCTTCAAGCCTGATTGTTCAGGTTACCGTCGGTTGTTCCCACAATCAATGCACGTTTTGCGGCATGTATAAAGGTGAGCAATTCAGAATCCGGGGCATGGAGGACATTTTAACAGATCTGGGTCGGGCAAGAAGGATTTATTCTCATGTCGAAAGGATTTTTCTTGCGGACGGAGACGCCTTGGTATTGCAAAACGGAGACCTGTTAAAGATCCTGAAAGCCATAGCTACCCTGTTCCCTGAATGCAAAAGGGTAGGGGTTTACGGTTCCCCACAGAATATACTCAGAAAAACTGAAGATGAGTTGGCTAAACTGCACCTTAACGGGATCGGTATAATCTACATCGGGGCCGAATCGGGGAGCGATAAAATCCTAAAAAAAATCAAAAAAGGGTGCACTGCAGAGCAGCTTATCAGCGCAGTAAAGAAAATAGAAGATAGCGGCATAAAAGCCTCCGTGACCTTTATTTCCGGTCTTGGCGGTAAAGAAAATTGGCAGGAACACGGTATAAAGACCGGGGAAATGATAAGCCTTATGGAGCCCTCATATGTGGGCTTATTGACATTAATGGTCGAACAAGGAACAGAGCTTTACTCCGATATATGTAAAGGTCGGTTTTCTTTGCTTTCACCGGAACAAACGATCCGGGAGGCAGCGCTGATGCTGAAAAACATAGATGTTGCAAGGAGTTGCATGTTTCGCAGCAACCATGCCTCAAATTACTTAGCTTTAAAAGGAAATCTGCCTGATGATAAAGATGCTTTGCTTGAGCAGCTTAAAATGGCCGGGGCATGTCCCTCCCTGCTGAAAGAAGAAAGGTTTCGGTTGCTTTAGTTTATGAAGGTACTTTTGACAACGCTGAATGCAAAATATATTCATTCCAATCTTGCCCTCAAATACCTGTTGAAAGCGGCGATAAATAACTGCTGCAAAGATTTGATGCTGGAGGAATTTACGATCAATCAGGACGATGATTTCATTTTTACGGAGCTATTATCCTTTGGATGCGGGATGGTTTGTTTTTCCTGTTATATCTGGAACATCGAACGCATACTTTACATTGCCGAAAATATAAAAAAGGCGAACCCGGAAATGTTGATACTGTTGGGGGGGCCTGAAACAACGTATCGCGCCTGTGACCTGATGATGAACTGTGATTATATCGATTTTATTTTGACGGGAGAAGGAGATGTGAGCTTCCCTCATTTGCTGTCGGTAGTGAGGTCTGAACATTCAAAGGGTTTAGAAGATGTGGAAGGATTGTATTACAGACAGGGATCTTCGATCCGATACAACCGGGGAAACGGTTCATTGGAACCTTCGATGATTCATTTTCCCTACGAACAGGATTTTTTTGAAAAGAACCAAATTGTTTATTATGAATCATCAAGGGGTTGTCCCTACAACTGCAGTTATTGTCTTTCGTCGGCAGATCGGGACATAAGGGCATTTCCGTTAAGCCGTGTTATGAATGAGCTGGATTATTTTATAAAAAAAAAGGCTAAGCAGGTTAAATTCGTTGACCGAACTTTTAACTGGGATAAGGCTAGAAGCTATGATCTGTTTCGCTTTCTAATGGAGAATGATAACGGGATCACTAATTTCCATATGGAAATGCGAGGCGATCTTATCAGTGAGAAGCTTTTGCGCTTGCTTACCGATGCAAGACCGGGACTTTTTCAATTTGAAATCGGTGTACAGTCTACAAATCCGGCTACACTTGTTGCGGTAAACCGGGTATCAGACCTGGAAAAGCTATATGAAAATGTCAGAAAGATTCGTGGCTGCAACAATATTCATCTGCATCTTGACCTTATTGCCGGTTTGCCCTGTGAGGACTGTAATAGCTTCAAAAGATCTTTTAATCAGGTATATGAACTGTCGCCCGATCATCTGCAGCTGGGTTTTTTAAAATTGCTGCCGGGGACCCCTATAATAAAACAGATTGAAGAGCATGGCTATATTTACCGGAGAAAGACACCGTATGAAGTAATATCGAACCGGTATATGACAGCCGAAAGCCTTGTACACCTTAAAAAGGTTGAAACAGTACTGAACCTCTACTACAATAGAGTTGGCTTTAAAAACAGCATAAAATATGCTGTATCCCTGGCAGACACAGCCTTCGATTTTTATGATGAGTTTGCGCATTTTTACCACCTAGAGGGGTTTCAAAAAAGATCGCACAGCAAGGAAAACCTTTATAGAATATTATATCAGTACGGAATATGGAAAAATAAGCATCGGCCGGGAACCTGCAAGGAGCTTGGGAATCTGATCCTTTTGGACATACGCGAATTTCATAACGTCGAGGCAGAGAAGAGAATACTGAAGGAAGGATGGAATGTATGAGATGGAACTAAACAATACCCCCATTGCAGCCGCGATGCCGTCTTTTGACTCCAGGTCCGATCGAGTCAGCAGGTATTTAAAAAAGCACATGGATATGTTCGTCTTCGATGAATTTTCTCCTTCTTATTTAACGCGTGCGGCAGGAAAGCTAGATTTTATGTTCGGCATACCAATTCCTTTACAAAAGGAGGATATCGCAGCCTTTCAAGGGGATAACGGGCTGAAGGTAGTTCGGATAATTGAAAATATGGCTTGGGTCATGGGCATGGATCCGAAATTCAAATATGTACCTGAGTACCTTGAATATATAAGGGTATATTTCAACAAGAGAGCATTGGAAGGCTTTGTGAAAAAGGGCAGGAACGCAGCGGAATCCGGTGACATGGACGAGGCAGCAATTATGTTTAGGGCAGCCTTGATGCTGAAGCCGGATAATATTCATGCCATGGTAAGCTATGCGAGGGTCTGTCGTGAACAGTATATTTTGGGTGGTGATGAAGAATATGTCGGCAGATATAAGGCAGAGTCCATCGAATATTTTGAACTTTTAACGCAAATATATCCCCGGTATTCTGAAGCCTATTATTATCTTGGATATGCCTATCTGAATATGGGTCTGTATCAGAAGGCTGCGCTGACCTGGCATGAGTTTCTAAAAAGAAGCAGAAATGGGAAAGACAAAAAGGAGATAAAAGAAAGGATAGAGCAGCTGAAACAACCGATAGAGATAGAAAGAGGTTGCAATGCGGTCATGACAGGCCATTTCTTGGAGGGTTTGGATATTCTGGAGCCCTTCCTTGGTACCGGATTTAAAAGCTGGTGGCCTCTCTCGTATTACCTTGGTGTATGCTATTCAAGAATAGGAAAGCGGGAATCCGCGTTTAAAAGTTTTCAAAGGGCGCTGTCCTTAAACCCTTCTCATGGCGAAAGCATGCTTGAACTGGCAGATCTTTATGCTGTAAATAATGATAGAAAAAACGAGATGAAATATAAAAATAAGGCGAGAATGATTCTTGAGGAAGAAGGAGAATGACGGCTATGAAGGAATTGATGACCGGAAATGAAGCCATTGCTAGAGGTGCTTATGAAGCCGGTGTGGTTGTGGCATCCGCTTATCCCGGCACACCAAGTACCGAGATACTGGAAAACCTGGTAAAGTACAAGGATGAGGTGCATTGTGAATGGGCTCCCAACGAAAAAGTAGCTCTGGAATGTGCCATCGGTGCCTCCGTTGCCGGTGTGCGCTCCTTGGCGGCCATGAAGCATGTGGGGGTGAATGTTGCTGCTGATCCTTTATTTACCTTCGTTTATACGGGGGTGGGCGGCGGTTGTGTGTTAGTGTCCGCAGACGATCCCGGTATGCACAGTTCCCAGAATGAACAGGATAATCGTCACTATGCAACTGCGGCTAAGATTCTGATGCTGGAACCGTCGGACAGCAGCGAGGCAAAGGAATATGCAAAACTGGCGTTCATGCTTTCTTCGCATTTTGATACACCGGTTCTTCTCAGAGTAACTACACGCCTATGTCACAGCAAAAGTCTGGTAGAGCTTGATGAAAAAGTGGAAAATGCACCGCCTGAATATAAGAAAAATATTGCTAAATATGTAGCGACGCCAGGAAACGGCAGAATCATGCGCGAGAAACTTAAAAAGCGTCTTGAAGCCATGGAGGATTACTCCAACAAAGCATTGATCAATACGATTGAATACAACAGCAATGAAATCGGAATCGTCAGTGCCGGGGTCGCCTATCAGTATGCTCGGGAAGTCTTTGGTGACGATGTTTCATATTTAAAGATAGGAATGACCTTCCCCATGCCGATGGACCTGATTAAAGAATTTGCCGGCAAGGTAAAGAAGCTTTATGTCATAGAGGAATTGGACCCGTACATTGAGAATCATATTAAAATGGCAGGTATAGACTGTATAGGAAAATCCATCATTCCTGAAATGGGTGAATTGAATCCCGACATCATCAGGAAAGCTGTATTAAATACAGATAAATCAACTTTTGTTTCAGAAACGAAGGCTGTAAGCCGGCCGCCCACACTTTGTGCCGGTTGTCCTCACAGGGGTTTTTTCTATGCCCTTGCGAAAGTACGAAACGCAATGATAACCGGAGACATTGGATGCTATACTTTGGGCTCGTCAGCTCCTCTTTATGCAATGGATACCTGCATTTGCATGGGCGCCAGCATAAGTGCCGCTCATGGTGCATCAAAGGCATTTGAAAGAAAGGGAATTGACAAAAAGGTGATAGCGGTTATAGGAGACTCTACTTTTTTTCACTCCGGGATAACAGGCTTAATGAATGTGGTATATAACAAAAGCAAATGCGTAACGGTGATATTGGATAATAGGATCACGGCGATGACAGGACAGCAGGATAACCCGGGTACGGATTATACTTTGATGGGAGAGGCCGCTGTGGAAGCCGATATCCCCCTGTTATGCAAAGCCATAGGCATAAAAGAAGAAAATATTTATACTGTTAATCCGATGATATTGGAGGATATAAAAAAGGTCTTGAGTGATGCTTTGGATAAAGATGAGCCAACGGTTATAATCTCCAGATATCCCTGTGCGCTAAAACGGTTAAGTGAAAAAGATAAAAAAGAATTCGATTTATTAAAAAAACCCTGCTTTATAGATCAGGAGAAATGTACAAGATGTAAGGCCTGCATAAGGACAGGATGTCCGGCTCTGATTTCAAAAGATACCATCACCATACAAAAGGAAAGCTGTACGGGGTGCGGTATTTGCATGCAGGTATGTCCCTTTGAAGCAATAAGGCGGGAGGATTGATATGAGCGAGGTAAAAAGCATATTGCTTGTCGGTGTAGGAGGTCAAGGTACGATATTGGCCAGCAGAATTCTTTCTGCCGGTTTGGTTAAATCCGGCTATGATGTGAAAATGTCTGAAATCCACGGTATGTCTCAACGGGGAGGAAATGTCAGTACGCAGATACGGTTCGGCAAAAAAGTTTTTTCTCCTATCATCGGAAAGGGAGAGGCTGATCTGATTGTGGCTTTTGAGAAAATGGAGGCCCTAAGGTGGTTAGAATATCTGAAAAAAGGGGGCCGCATGGTCATCAATGATTACGAAATACCCTCCTCAACCATACAGATGGGTACGGCAGAATACCCCAAAGGAATTTTAGAGGAACTTTCTAAAAATGCTGCGATAAATGTTTTCGAAGCATCCGATATAGCCGAGAGCCTTGGTAACCTTAAAACCACCAATATCGTTTTACTGGGTGCTCTTATTAAAGCAATGGATCTGTCGGGAATTGATTGGGAGGACGTTTTAACAGAGCATATTAAGCCGGAGTTTCTTCATGTCAATCTTAGGGCTTTTAAAGCGGGTCTATCACAGGTATAGAATTTTAGATCAATAAATCTTGACTTTATCAAATCATTGAATGTATAATTAAAAAGTCGCCGCATTTGGCGATCAAGGAATTCCAAGGTAGCTCAATGGTGGAGCACTCGGCTGTTAACCGATAGGCTGTGGGTTCGAGCCCCACCCTTGGAGCCAAAACGTTTGAAGCGGGGGCTTTTTCGAAGCCCCTTAATCAAGAAAACTGCCGGAGTGGCGGAATTGGCAGACGCACAGGACTTAAAATCCTGCGATCCTTTAAGATCGTACCGGTTCGATCCCGGTCTCCGGCACCAAAAAAATGTCTTGCGAAGAAGGGTAAAAAGTGTTATACTGATATTTGTTGAGACATAATATTTATTACATCGCGGGGTAGAGCAGCTGGTAGCTCGTCGGGCTCATAACCCGGAGGACGGCGGTTCAAATCCGTCCCCCGCAACCATTGATAATTAAGACAGGTATAATGATAATGCCTGTTTTTTTATGTTTATTAACTGCTGTAATCCAGATCGGATGAAATATCAATAAAGCGCCTCGATTCATTATCTGTTCTTCGTAAACAAAATTGAAAAACTGCGCCTTTCTGCCCGAAACGAGATAATTGTATCCGTTGAAACAGGCGCATCGAAGACATTTACCCAAATGAATGCCATATATTTTAACGCCACCCCACTGTAAGGACGATTTCAATGTGATATAATTTGATAATCGGGATGCGTCAGAATTATCAGGGTCGGAGCGGGAGGCGAGGCAGGCAAATTGACTAAGAAGCGTACAGCTGCGATTATAATTTCATGTGCAATTCTTATATCGGTCGCAGGAATTTTTCTGCACTTAAATTTCTATGAAAAAAAGGCAGGTTATACAGCCGGAGAAGGTATCTTAAGATTAACCGATTGGGATGAAAAAACAGAAGAACTGATTTTTCTAGATGGGGCCTGGGAGTTTTATCCGGAACAATTAATTGATCCCGGATTCGAAGATAAAGTTTTCGAGCAGTACAAAAAAATTTATGTAAGGGTGCCCGGAGATTGGGGGGTTTATTCACCGGATGAGTACAAGCCAGTTAAAGCAGGGACTTATCGCCTGGTGATCGAAGTTCCAAAGGATGGTATGTATGGCATAAAAACAGGAACCATACGCACTTCCTGTCGAATATATATGAACGGCAAGGAAGTTGCCGATATAGGTATCCCATCGCTTCACAGAAATCAATACAGGCCGGGCAGCAGATACGAAATCGGTCTTATCAATAGTATAAACAATAGAATTGAAGTGGTTATTCAAGTTTCCTCTCATGGATACAGGATGGGTGGTATCCTAAAATCCATTAAATTCGGAAGCGCCGGCACAATAATAAAGGAAAACAATAAAAACCGGGCGATAGATGCAGCACTTGTTTCTGTATGCCTTGCCTCTGCTTTGTATTTCTTTCTTCAGTGGTTTTTACGAAAGCACGAGAGGTTTTTATTGTATTTCAGCGGAGCGGGGTTATTTATGGGCATTTATCTTTCGGCTATGAATGAACAGGTCCTTAATTCGCTTTACAATTATGATTTTTTTTTAAGAATGAGGATTCAAATTGCGGCGATGATAATGGTCACGTTTTGTTTTTTGAAATTCGTCCGACATTTTTTTGAAAGATATAGAAACAGCAGATTTATAGCCTGTTTTACACCTCTTGTTCTTTCAATGCTTGTGTTTCTTTTTAACGGCACAAACAATATTGTGTTTATACCGGTCGGAGCAGTGCAGGCTGTTTTATCTGTTGTTTTAATGATAGCCTATGTCTATATACTTGGAATTTTAATAAAATCAATACACAAAGAAGAAGATTCTTTGGAATATATCTTAGTTTTAGCCACATCTCTTTTCTCTTATTGGGTGGTAATAATATTAAAAATGCTTTTTGAAATGGAGACAGGCTACATTCCCGCTGCCCTGATACTTTTCTTATTGGTGGGAACAGCCATGATGATGAGCCACCGCTTGGAATCTGATCACCGAAGGGCGAAGATGCTTGCGGAGGAGCTGGTGGTGTACGACCGGATGAGGGATAATTTTTTGCAGGTAACCTCACATGAAATGAGGACTCCCCTTCATGTAATTATAAATCTTGCGAAATTTATGCTTGAGGGAAAAAAAGGAGCGCTGAATGCCGCACAAACGGAAGGTTTGTTTTACATGCATCACGAAAGTCAAAGGCTCGGCCGATTGGTAGATGATATGCTGGATGCATCTACGATTGAAAAAGGCGAAATTGATCTAAAAAAGGGGCCTGTTGATGCCTGTTTGTTAGCTGAAAGCCTCATAAAAGAGATGAGACTTTTAATCCCAAGGGATAAAGATCTTACTGTATTGAATCAAATAAAAAAAGATTTTCCATCCATAAGTGCAGATCAGGACAGATTTAAACAAATCATATATAACTTATTGCATAACGCTGTTAAATTCACTGACAGCGGCAGCATTGTTCTTACTGCATCGATAGAAGGACACATGGCAGAGTTTAGGCTATCCGACACGGGATCTGGTATCGGGCCAAAAGATCTGGAAAGAATTTTCGACAGCCATTACAGGGGAAGCGGACAGGAAAGAAACGATCCGGGTTTAGGTATCGGACTTTTCGTTGTTAAACATCTTGTAAATATCCAAGGAGGTACGATTGATGTTGTATCTTCCGTCGGAAAAGGTTCAACTTTCAGCTTTACGCTTCCGTTATACAAAGCGGAAGATACAACAAATTCGGAAACTGTATCTATTGAAAACCCCGTTAAGAATGAACTGGGAATAGAGGGGGGTCCTTACACTGTTTTGATTGTCGATGACGAGATATCCAATCAAAAGGTACTTTTAGATTTAGTATCAAATATGGGCCAACGGGCGATTCTGGCAGATACGGGGAAGGAGGCATTAGATCTCATAGATAAAAACAGGATTGATCTTGCTGTTTTGGATATAATGCTTCCGGATATGTCCGGAGATATCGTATGCGAAAAAATCAGAAACAATTATTCAATGGCCGAGCTGCCTATATTGATGTTAACCGCGTCGGGCAGAGTAAGCAATTTAATGAAATCTTTTAAATACGGAGCAAATGATTTTTTAAAAAAGCCGGCAGACGGTAACGAACTCATATCCAGAATGAGATCCCAACTGCTTATAAAGGCCTCGTTCGAAGAGGGATTGAACAGGGAATTTCAATATTTCTACAACCAGATTTCACCTCACTTCCTTTATAACACACTTAATACAATCGTGGGACTTTGCTGCAGTGATCAAGAGAAAGCAAAAAAAGCCTTGCTTAATCTTGCAACATATTTAAGAAAAAAGATGGATTATTATCGGCAAAACAGCCTGGTTGATTTAGATTCAGAACTGGAGCTTGTAACTGCCTATTTAGAAATCGAAAGGATGCGGTACGGGGACAGGCTTTCAATAAATTGGGACGTGGAGGATAACATAAAGGCCATGATTCCATCCTTAACGCTACAGCCTATAGTAGAGAATTCAATCAGGCACGGGCTTATCGGGCGTGATCATATATGTGTAAGCCTGTCAGCAAGAAGAAGGATAAAAGAGGGTCTTGTTGCTATAGACATCGGTGATGATGGTCCGGGGATGGAGATTGAAAAGCAAAAAGAACTGTTGAATTGCCATAGCGAAAGGCTTGGGCTGAAAAATGTAATTAAACGAATAAATATATTGCACAATTCCAAGTTTGAATTAAAGAGCACACCAGGCAAGGGCACCCTTATACAAATTACCGTACCGGAGGCGGCGTTCTATGAAAATAATTTTGATTGATGACGAGCCTATCGCTTTAAATGTATTGGAATCCATGTTGTCGCATTACAAGGAAATCAATATCGTAGGTCGTTATACCAACCCTATGGATGCTCTTAAGGAAATAGAAACAGTTAATCCCGATGTAATCTTTATAGACATTGAAATGGGTAAAGTTAGCGGGCTTGAAGCTGCAGAATTTTTTCTGGAGAAAATTAATGACTTGCGGATCGTCTTTGTAACGGCTTATTCGGAGTATGCGATTGATGCTTTCGAAATCAATGCTCTCGATTATTTGTTGAAGCCCGTAAGCGAAAAGCGGTTGGATAAGACGATAAAACGTCTGCTCAGACCCAATGAACAAAGCACCTTTAATGCGGATAAAAATATGTTAAGAGTGCAAAGTTTCGGCGGTTTTGCCTTGTTTGACGCAAATGGGCAGCCTTTTTACTGGCGAACAAGAAAAACAAAAGAATTGTTTGCCTATCTATGGTTCCGGTCAGAGCACTTTGTAGACAGAGCTGTACTGATGGATGCCGTTTTTCCTGATAAAAATCTAAAACAGAGCACAGCCCTGCTGCATACTACCATGTATCAATTGAGAAACAGTTTAAAAAAGGCGGGCTTTCCAAATCCCATTACATATTTGAATCAGGGCTATCGGTTGGATATTCCTTTTATCAGCGATTTGAAAGAGTTAAAGAAGCTGCTGAAGGTTAGAAAACCGACTGCTGATGAAATGGAAGGCGTGCTTAAAATCTACAAGGGGGAGTTTATGGAGGAGGGCTATGATTGGGCAATTCTACAGCAGCAAAATTTTAAGCAGACCGTGTTTAATTCTGTAATGGGGTTTGCTTTCTTCTGCGTTGCAAAAAAGGAATTCGGACCTTTGCTAAAATCCTGCATTGAATTGCTGTATAATATTGATCCTTACGATGAAAAAGCTGCAAAACTTATTACAATCTATTTTGGGGCACAAAATAACAAGCCGGAATTAAAATTCTTCTATGATCGTCATGCTGCCCGATTAAAGGACGAATTAGGCGTTGATCCGCCGACAGATCTTACGACGCTTTACGCTAAATATATGAGCTGATCAAATGTTCATTATTTGTTTAGGGCTGCAGGTTAAACTATGCTGTTGATATAGGCGATTAAGTGTCTTTGATTAATAAAGGAGAGGATACAAAAATGAAACATAAAATATTTTCCGTAACAGTAGTTCTGATGCTTCTGTTTCAGATGATTCCATTCAGCACGGTCCTTGCATCGGAAGGAAGGGATATAGGAGCGGTGGGTTGGGTGACAATTCATGGCAGAGATGGCACTCCGCAGTCGACAATAGAAATCACCGATCCAAACGGGGAGATATATGAATCAGTGGATGGAGTATATGCAGACATTCCGGCGGGTGCAAAGATCGTGCTTCGATATGCCTTCAGCCTGTCTGACGGTGATGGAAATGTAATGAATGAATACAGTGAAGGTGACTATTTTACAATTAGCCTGCCAAAAGGATTGGATTTCACATCTTATACGGAAACGATCAGGGGTAAATACGAAGAGAACGAAGAATACAACTTGGCAAGTTGCAGCATTGAAGAAGGCATTTTAAAGGTTGTACTGACGAAAGAAGCGGCAGATGAAAAACATAAAAACAAGTGGGGCCACATCAATATCGAAGGGACTTTTTTGCCCCTTACCCAGGGGGATGGAAATGAAGAAACAACCGTGATCTTTGGGGAAGAGGAAATCCTGATCAAGCGGGAACCGCTGCCTATGATTAGCACTCTTTCAAAATCCGGTAGATACGACCTGAATGAAAACGTAATAATATGGACCGTGACAATCGAGCCTCCGGCAGGTGACCCTGACCTATCCTACGAAGGCTATACCGTGGTGGACAGCATGAGCGATAATCAGAAATATGTAGCCGGCTCTTTTAAAGTAGGGGACGTTCTTATAACCGATACAGATCTTGATCTCACGGTTGATAATGCAGTAAGCTATACCTTTTCCGAAAGCGTTACCGCAAATGGAGATTTGGTCATAACATACAAGACTAGGCCTGTTGATTTCTCCGGATCGGGTGGTAAGAGCAAATTTGAAAATACCGTAAATTTAAAGAGGGGTGAGGATGAGGCGGCGGATCCCTGTTATGCCTCCGTAGAACACGATTGGATAGATAAAAAAGGCTCTGTTGCAGGTGATGGAGGTATTGTAAGGTGGACTGTTACGGTTTATATCCCGGGAGAGGGTGAAGCCGTACTTACAAATGCAAGAATAGTCGATAAGATAAATGAAAATTTCGAGCTGTTGGAAGGAGACGGTTATCCTGTAACTGTCATCTTAAATGTTGGAGAGGACGCATGCCCGGTTACGGGGGAGCCCGGTGCGGCAGGATTATACGGTTATAATGAAAATATACTTACATATTCTTTCCCGGAAAACCAACCCATGGAAGGAAGCAAAGCCGTACTGGAGTTTTATACAAGGGCGAAAGATAAGGATAATTTTCTTGATGATAACGGAGGAATAGATTTTGAAAATACGGCGTACCTTATTTGGGGTGAATCCACTGAGCTCGATAAATTCCCCTCCTATGGATGCGAGATCAAATCTGGCATAGGAGAAGGGGGCCTTGTAAATAAAAACAGTGAAAACAGCGGAGAACAATATCTTTATATCGAGAAAGACATCATAAAATGGACGATAACAGTTAACCGCAATAAAATTAGCATGAGCGGTGCCGTAATTGAGGATGAAATTTCCGAGGACCAGGAGCTTTTGATAGATGCGGATCATCCTTTCAAAGTCGGAGGTGTCACAATAGCGGATAAAAAAGAATCAATGGGTAATTTTATCTATATTGAAGGCAATACAGAAAAATTCACATATAGCTTAGGCGATATAAGTGCTGCCTGCACAATTGTTTATTATACAAAGATAACAGACCATAAAAGTCTTTATAAAAACGGAAACGTCAGCTACAATAATAAAGTAAAGCTTAACTATAACGGAAAAACCATCGGCGATGTCACTGGGACAAAAGTGTTTAAGAGTCGGATGCTTGAAAAAAGTGTAGAAACGGCCTATGATTACAATTCTCATCTCGTTCAGTGGGAGATAGTTGTAAACCGCAATATGCTTCCTATAAAAAATGCTGTAGTCACGGATGATTTACCTGACGGAATGAAGCTTTATATCGATGATGATCATCTATTTGAAATCTCTCCCTCTGCCATCAGCAATACGGCAACGGACGGCGGGGACACGTTTGAGATTAAATTGCCTGAGAATACAGAAGATCATTACATCATTAAATTCTGGTCGAAATTAAGCGATGATGAGCTGAAGGAACAATGGACGGGGGAAAGAATTTTTAAAAACGAGGCCGTATTGAAATCAGATGAATGTGAAGAAAAAAGCTCGGATTCCATCAAGGTCGAAAACCCGATCGTTTTCAAAGATTATGTCTATGCAAAAGGGGAAGACACCATTCATTGGTCCATAGTTATCAACAATGCACAGATGGAGCTTCAAGATGCTGAGATAACCGATGAGCTTCACGGCCATCTGCAATTAGTGGAAGGTTCGGTGATGCTTTACACGATTCCTATAGACAGTGAGACAGGAAAACCGGTTAAGGATGGTAAAGAGCCTGTAACAGAAGGTTTTACGGTTGAAACAGACGATAATAACAGGCTTATAATCGGCGTTCCCGATGGCCCCTTTGCATATTTAATAGAATTTTCAACAGTGATTCTTGAAAACAGCATAGATTTAAAGAATAAGGTGACCTTCAGCGGGAAAGAAGGAAGCCCGGCAGGTGATTCGGACTCAAGGAATATCAAGATAGTTGACCTGTATTCGGGAGGCGGAAGCGGCAGCAGTGCATTTACCGTGCATAAATATGTGTTAAGTATAGACGGCAAAAAGGAACCTGTTTCAGGCGTAGCATTCCGTTTGCTTAATGCCAACAAGGATCCTGTAAAAAGCGGAGGTAAGGCGATTGAAAGGACTACGGATTCTTCGGGCGAAGCGGTGTTTGAGAATCTTCCGTCGTGGACATTTTTCATAGAGGAGATTTCTACTGCAAATGGGTATTTGATTCTTGATGAGCCTTATTTCGTCGGGAAACCCGCAGACGGCAATTTTACAATCGTCGAAGTTGAAAATGAAAAAGCCGTAATAGATATTCCCTTTAGAAAGACAGATAAAATTGGGACTCCTCTTACGGGGGGAAGATTTCAGCTTGAGGGTAAAGACTTTGCCGGTGAACATATCGTTTTTGCGGTAGGAAGCGAGCAGGGAATTGTCACATTTAAAAATGTTCCGATCGACGATGGCGAGGGATATACGATAAGTGAATTGTCTTCTCCCTCCGGATACAAAAAAACAAATGATAAGCTTAAGGTTTTTGTACGTTACACCGATGCGGATCAAAGGAGCATTGAATATATTTTTGAAGGTGAAGACGTGCTGTACAACGAAAGATCCCGAAGCGGAACGAACTATGGAAAGATCCTTATTTATAAAACCGATGCGGAGGGAAAGGGACTTACCGATGCGGAATTCACCTTATATGATAATGAAGAAAAGGTTATGATGAGGACAGTATCCGATAAAAACGGCTTTGCAGAGTTCAGCAATGTCCCGGCGGGAAGTTATGCTGTTTTGGAAACCCTTGCCCCTCTAGGTTATTTTGCAGACGAAAGCAGGAGGAACATTACGCTTAAGGCCGGTCAAACCCTGTCTATGACCTTTATCAACAAAATAGATGAAAAGGCAAAAACCGTTGAACCTGTAAAACCCGATGATGGTGAAGATGTTCCCGATGCGCCCATACCGGAAGGTTCGGCTCCCGGAGGTATCATATCAGATGGGACCAAATTACCCAAAACAGGTGACAGCTCACTACTATTCCTATGGTTTATGACCATGTTTGCGGCTTTGTCGACGGTGCACTTTTTAATAAGAGACATAAGATCCAATAGTAAATAAATATAAGGTGCTGTAATGTGCCGGGTGACTGTTACGGGTTATCCGGCATGTGTAAATTGTGATAAAATACAGTCATGAAAAATATTAAAATAGCTTTGGTAATTATCCTTTTGGCGCTCGCTTTATACAGCGGTATTAATGCGGGATACTATCTGCATGACGGTTATATCAATAAAGATCTGAATGAAAATCTTCGAAGCGAATTTTATGAATTGGATGAAGGTGGTATCGGGAAAAGTTCGACAGAAGCTTATGACGATGTTTATAATGGGAAATTTACGAGCCTAAAGGAAATCAACGATGATACAGTCGGATGGATTCGCATACCGGGGACCAGAATCGATTATCCGGTTGTAAAGAACGATAACAATATTTATTATTTGAAACACGGTTTCGATAAAAATAAATCCAAAAGGGGTTCAATCTTTATGGACTACAGAAATTCAGGGAGCGGCCGGGATCTGAATACTTGCATTTACGGGCACAACATGAAGGATGGCAGCATGTTTGGGGATCTTATCAAATACAAGGATGCCGCCTTCTTCCATGATCATCCTTTTATTGAATATGAAACTGAAAAAGGGGCAACGGTCTGGAGGATATTCTCTGTATACGTATATCGTGAACAGGATGATTTTTTTAACCTCGAATTTGAAAATCAGGATGAATACGGTGAATATATTCTTGATTGTGCAAAGCGATCTGTTCATGATGCGGATATTGATATATTGAAAGATGATGTGATGATGACTCTTTTGACGTGCACATATGAACATGTCAACGCCAGACTGATCATACATGCTAAGCTGATTGACAGTTGATTATATCTGCTGTAAACTGTAAATAATCCGATGTCAGAATTTTTGCATTAATTAAGTCCAGTGGTGAAATGTCAAGGCAAAAATGGAAATGAACTTTGAAAATTT
>CAYRNC010000003.1:0-50125 GCA_964425645.1 uncultured Oscillospiraceae bacterium
ATAGTTTACAGTTATATATTGTTAGTAAATTCACACTGTCCAGAATCTTCTTTTAAGTCAATAATGAGCCCTGGATATAGCCATTTTATTACGCAAAACAGTTTATATGTGATAGTATTCGTATACACCTACTAAAAAGGGAGTCGCTTATGAACCCCAGATACAAAATAGGAATGAGAAATGTAAAGACCGCACTTTCCGTGGGAGTTTGTCTGCTATTTTTTCAAATGCTCGGCATAGGCGACGGGTTGCAGGCTTCTATTACGGCGGTCATCTGCATGAAATCTTCTCTGCAAAATTCAATACAAACCGGTACAGAGAGAGTAATCGGCACAGCCATAGGTGCAGCTTTAGGTGTCCTGACTGTTTTAGCAATGAGGGAAGCACCTTACTGGATTTCATCTGTTACTGTCATTTTTGGCGTCATGCTCATCATTTATCTTTGCAATATTTTAAAAGTGCAGGCAAGCATCATCATCAGCATAGTAGTCTTTTTAATCATACTGATAGGAAAGGAAGATATGCCTCCGGTTTTTTATGGGCTGATTCGCTTGGCAGAAACCATTTTCGGCATAGCAACTGCCTATATCATAAATCGTTTTATCGTTCTTAAAATTGTGACTGGGAAAAAGAAGAACGATATTGAAGCAGGTAAAATAAAAAAGGCTATGAAAGAAAATTTACCTAAGATTATGGCCTTGTGGCTGCAAGAAAATCTAAAAGCCCATAGTTTTTTAGGAGATATGTATTGGCACAACCGCTATGATGAGGTAAAAGAAAGATACAGAGATTTGAAGGGCATATTTGTTTGCATGGAAAACAGCGCCGTTTCCGGCTATGTCAGGCTGGTTAATGATATGGTCATAGATGCTTTATATGTACAAAAAGAATACCAGAACAAAGGAATAGGAACTGGATTTTTATGCCTTTGTAAATCTATGAGCCCACATTTATCTGTAAATGTGTATATTCAAAACGAGCAGGCTTTTGAATTCTTTGAAAAGCATGGCTTTCATGTTTCCGGCAAGATCTGTACTGAAGATAAAAAAACTGATATGTATCTTATGGAATGGTCAACGGAATCCTAGAAAGCCGCCAGGTAGAACATATACGCCGCAAGAATAATGACTATACCGCCGAGAATAAACCTGATAACTTTGAAAAAATAATGATATTTTCTGCTTTCCGTCCATTTCCGTATAATGCCCAAAGAAGTTCCCGTTAAAAGGATAAGGGTGCTGTGGCCTAAAGAGTACAGTAAAAGAAGCAATATTCCTGTACCTATATTCCCGCTTTCAGCTGCTATGGCAAGAAGCACCACTAAAACAGGCAAAGCACAATGTGAAGCCAAAACCCCTCCAATGGTTCCGCTTAAAAAGGCGCCTGCATAGCCCCTTCCTATGCTTTTTTCATAGGAAAAGGCCTCAGGTATGAAATTTTTAATTTCAAGTATTTGCAAAGCCATCAGAACCATCACAATTCCCAAACCTATATACCACCAAGGGCCAAGATGATGCAAGAACTTTCCCAATAAAGATGCAAACAGGCCTACGACGGCGAATGTAACCGTCATACCAAAAGCGAAGACAAGAGATATTCGAAAAGCACGCCCCGCACCGCTTCCCCCTGACCCGTTAAGGTATCCCAGAATAAGGGGGATGCCGGTCAGCGAGCAGGGCGTAAAAGATGTAACAACACCAGCAAGCAAAGCCAGCAAAGGGGCGAACCATTGATTATTCAAAAGCAAAGATGAAAGGATATGAAGCCATTGATCAATCATAGCTTTCTCCTAAAGTTATGCGAACCTTATCTTAAATTAATATGCTTCAGTTTCCTGAATTGTCGTTATTTCTCTATTCTTTTCCGATGAGTTTCAGTAAAAGTGTAATCAAAATACCCGGTTTACCTAGGGATCTTTCGTTCTTACCCAGTTTCTTTGCGATATTTTCAATGCTTTCCGTTTTCATTGAGATTCAAAACCTCCTCAAGACAACAATCTGTCAGTTTTTAAATTTGTTTATCTCCGCTGCTATTGAATCTCCAACTCTGCAACATAGTGTGCGAAATCGAAAAGCCTCTTTCGAAACAACCTATTGCCCGTTTTCTTCATTCTACATCGTATAGAGTCGATAACACCGTCTTATTTTTTCCTACCTGGCTGATGCTGAAATCTTTTGGATTTCCGCTTTTTATGGCAGTAGGAATTTTTAAAGTTTTAGGGTTGATAAATACCGTATCCAAGTAATCTCCGCCAACCGCTACCTTGCTGTAAGGGGTAAAGTTCTCTCCCACTACATAGGTGCTATCACCGAAATTGAAAATTTTATCTACGCGAATATCACGAACCCCCATCTTCAAATCTGTTGGGTGGAAAGGATTCGAACCCCCAAAGGCATAGTTGGCCCCATATAGCATATCGTACTGCAGCGTTTCCAGGTTGTCCAGATATTTTTCGTCACCTTTTTTAGTCTGATGATACCAAGCAAAAATACCGTTATGTACACCTAAATGCTCCAGCACTTTCGAATACAGTTGATATGCAGCTAAATTTTCATCGATCTTTTTGAGATTGAAATTGGACCAAATCAGGTATTCTGTTTCATAAATGGATCCGTTAGCCATCCTTTGCTCGGATAGATTTAAAACCGGCAGATGGTCACCGTAAAACACCACAACTGTTTTTTCGTCAAATTTGTCCAAAGCTTCTGTAAGGTCGCCAATAAATTCATCCATTTCGTACATCTGCTGTACATAATATTCAATAGCATTTTGCTCTGCTTCATCATCAGCCCCATTGACAACCTTAACGTCTAAGTTTTCGTCCGGTATAACCTTATTTTCAGGATATTTCCCATGCCCCTGAACCGAAACGGCAAACACAAAATCCCTTTCTTCAGTAGAGGTAAGGGCAGCCATTATTTCACCTGTAAGAATACTATCTTTTGCCCAGTTCTTAGGGGTCTTTTTTACTTTATTCATATATTCTACTGATGTGAACGTATCAAAACCTAAATTTGCAAAGATCTCATTGCGCCCGTAAAACGCTCCCCGGTGATTATGAATTGCATGGGCCGTGTAACCGGATTTACGTAAAACGGTGTTAATGCTTTCGCAGGTTTTGCTTCGAAGTATGGTTTTATAAGGGTATTCCCCAGGGCCGAAGGACATTATCCGCATACCGGTAAGGATTTCAAACTCTGTATTTGCCGTTCCCGCCCCTACCGCAGGAACCCTCAAATAACCCGTGCTGTATTTTTCCTTCAAACCGTGAAAGTTAGGAATGGGATCCGCTGAATATTCAAGCCCCTTGATCAGGGTAGGATCTATAAACGATTCCAACTGTACAAACACAATGTTTGGTTTATTTTTTAGTTCCTCTCCTACAGTAAGGATAACAGGAATGGAAGCATTCGCCTCCTCAAGTCCCATAGGTATACCGTCTTTTAATATGTCAAGAATCAATTCTTCAGAATAGTTTACCGGAACGGGAATTCCCTTGTTCAGCCAAGTAGAAAGAAAACAGTACGGGACTCCGTAATCCTTGTAAGCATACCCTAGGTTATTGAAATATGAGGACAACCACCGATTGTTGATCCCTATATTGGTAAGACTGAAAAAAAGTACGGTGATTACCAAAATGAGCATGATGTTCCACTTATAATGCATTTTACCCTTTCGTTTTGGGGCAAAAAAGAAAGCAACGACGAAAAGGGCTATTCCGAAAATCAAACTAAAACCTGTCAAAAGCATCTGGGATGTAGTCATATAGTTTGGCAGAATAGAAATCCCGTTCTCAAGCAAAGTAAGGTCCGATACGGTAAATGGTGTCATGCGAAAAGAAAGAATAACACCATTTGTAATGCCAAGTGCAAGCCAAAGTGAGGATATCAAAACATACATAAATATCCTGCGCCGAATAAGCAAGGAAACGGAAAGGGTGAGAAATATTAAAAAAATATTATAGAAAAAGGCCTTCGGATTAGCCATAAGAAATTCAAATCCCCCGAGGACCCTGCCTCTACCCAGACCTTCAATAATTAAGTTTAGCAGCACTGCTATCATCAGCGAAGCGAAAACGGCATTACCAAACAATTTCTTAAACAATTCTTTCTCTTTTATATATTCCATTTTCCTATCTGGATCCTTCCTATCCCTGCCGCTTCTTAATTTCATTGGCCAACCTTGCAAATTCGTGAATCCCCAAAGTCTCCGCCCGCCTTTTTGGATCAATTCCTGCCGAAAACAGTACTTTACTAACCCCGTCTTTGTCAAGGCGTCCCATAGAAGAAAGGCTGTTTAACAGGGTTTTTCTTCTTTGTCCGAAGCCTGCCCTTACTACCTCAAAGAAAATATTTTCATCCGACAGTTCCACCGCCTTTTTCTTGCGGACATCCAACTTTAACACTGTGGAATTGACTTTAGGTACAGGCCAAAATACTTCCTTGGATACCTGGAGCACCCGATTCACGGTACAATAATATTGCACCGATACAGACAAAGCCCCGTATTCTTTAGTTTGCGGCAATGCGAGAATGCGGTCGGCGACCTCCTTTTGCATCATCACCGTAATGCTGTCCAAGAGTTCCCAAGCGCATTCAAGAAGCATCATCAATATCGCAGTGGTAATATAGTAAGGCAAATTTCCTAAAACTTTTACACCGTCAAAGGACATACCGCTTTTTGCTTCTGCGGTGCGAATCACATCATGAAGGTCGATCTTCATAATGTCTCCGTGAACGATCCGTATATTTGTAAAAGGCGCTAAAGTTTCAGAAAGTATTGGAATTAGACTGCGGTCAATTTCCACTGCGGTGACAAATGCGGCCTTCGCCGCAGCCTCTGCAGTCAAGGCACCTATACCCGGGCCTATTTCTATTACAAGATCACCTTTATTAATTCCTGCACTATCGACGATTCTTTCAAGTATATTTCCATCTATAAGAAAATTCTGCCCCAAGCTTTTTGAAGGTTTGAAATTATATTTGTTTCTGATCTTTTGAAGAGTTTTGGGCGTATATAGCTTCTCCATGCATATAGAACTCCTCTCTTGTTATGCCGTAAGCATTCAGCCGATGCAGGAAGGTTTTTGCATTGCCGTAGCCGATTCCTAAAGAAAAGCCGAGCCTGGATCTACGTTCCTTGGATCCGTTTCCTCCCTCAAGATTAAAGTATGCCAAATCCTTAGCCGTAAATATATCTTCCTGATCCTTTACATTGTACCTGGCTTTACCAAGTGCCTGCCTTATGCTCTCCGGCGAAGCATTTTCAACGCCTATATCACCATCCTTTTTTGCTTCATTGCAGGTAAGATAAGCCTGTAAAGCCAGCGGACAACGTTTATTTATGCGCCTTCTTATCAATTCTCCCGCATTGTCGGGATCTGTAAAAACTATTATCCCCGGCCCCTGATCAGCCCTGTCGATTCGGGCCCAGGTTTCCTTACAAATCCCATATCCGTTAGTGATTATCACCTCAGCATTTACTGCATCACGAACGGCCCTCTCATCTTCACGGCCCTCCACAACTATTACTTCTTTAATCTTTTTCATCATTATCCGTTTCTTTCGTAAGCACGTAAAGAACCTCGCCTGGAAATATCATCATCAGTTCCCTGGCCTGTTGCTCCACATATTGATTACTGTCTACGTGTGATAAAGTATCAGACAGCCTGTCCCTTTCTTGAATTAGTTCATTTAAACTGTGTTTAGCGTTCGCCTCGGAAAACTTTAAAGAAATGAGGCCGAACACGGAGGCTCCGATGATGACGGCAAGCGTAAGAAAGACAGCAGTGTAAACTGCTTTTCTCCTGAAAGCTTTTACGGATTTCCGATTTTGCCTCCTGGCATCGCGGACCGCTTCCATATCTATGATTTGATTGCTGTCCCGGTCCCGGCTCTTTCGCTTTCGCATGATCCTCCATCCTTAATTGCGTTCCCTTAATTGTAAACGTGAAATATTATACCATACCCCCGCGCCCAGAGTAAAGCCTGCCACAGAATGAACGCTGATAGCTCCAAAACAGCAGTAATAAAGACTTGAAGAGACCAGAATGGCGCAAAGAAGCCAAAAAAGCATTTCCTGAATAAAGGTTATAATTTTCCCGGTTTTATACCTGTCTTGTAGAAAATTGTATAGCTGTCTTAACAGGACAATCATGATACCGCTAAAAAACATAACTATAAAATTAAAGGCCTGGCCTGCTGTTAATGAGATCATTTCAACATCTTCTTAAAAAATCCGCCCTCTGACTTTTCCCGTTTTTCTGTATAAACTGCTGAATTGACAGAACCGTTTATAATGACCTTCCCTTCCCCCAGATCAAGCTTTTGAATATGCATATCCTGTCCCTTCAGTACAAGTCCTCCCTCGTTTATCAATAAAACAATGCTTTCTTCATTGAAGCTGTTTACATCCTTTACATCTGTTACCGTTATCTGCTTTCGATCTTCCACAATGAGACTATGCATGGCAACTCCTCCTTGCCTATGCTTATGCGCTAAACAGTGCATTTATTCAATATTCTGCTGTCCTCTCACCTGTATCATTGGAAGAATAACGGCGGCATCAGTGCCTTTTCCCGCCTTGCTTTTAACCGTAATTCTGCCCCCATGCTCTTTAACTATCTGCTCTGCAATGGATAATCCCAACCCGGTTCCCCCCATCTCTCTCGATCTTGCCTTGTCTATTCGATAAAACCTTTCAAATATGCGGGGAATCTCCTTTTCCGACATACCGATCCCATGATCAGTTACGGTAATCACCGCCTCTTTACCATCCTTTTTAGCATCGATCCTTATAACGCCCCCTACGGAAGAATATTTTATTGCGTTGCTTAAAATATTTAAGAAGACCTGCTCTATACCATCCTTGTCAATCATGGCAGGAAATCTTTCTGCCTCGTCATATAGATGCACCAGCTTTTGTTCTTTTTGAGCCGCAGTCATCTCTATCTTTGTAATAGCTGATTTTAGAACGCTGATTAAATTAGTTTCTTTTTTGAACCAGTTTTCTTGCCTGTAGTCCAGCCTCGACAGCTGAAGCAGTTCCCGTACAAGTCGGCTCATGCGGTCTGCCTCCGCGTCTACCACACTTAAAAAACCCCTAATAGTATCGCAATCGTTTATATCCTGTTCCAAAAGGGTTTCCGTATAGCTTTTAATGGTTGTAAGGGGGGTTTTTAGCTCGTGGGATACGTTGGCTACAAAATCTCTTTGCATATTATCAAGTTTTTGTTGCTCTGTAATATCCTGAAGAAGCATTATTATTCCAATATCCTCATCGTCCTCATTTTTGAATCGATCATAACGGACGGAAAAAGTCCTTCCGCCGTATTCAAAAGTATCATGGGCGCCTCCTTTGCTGCAATTTTCCGTAATTTTTTCAAAAAGTAGTTTATCGCTGAACCTATTTATTATTTCATCGTAACCCTTATGTTCTATATCCCCCTTTGATAAAGAAAGCATCACCGAGGCTGCAGGATTGGCTAAAATTACTTTGCGGCTCATATCTATTGCCAACAACCCGTCTGCCATATATTTTAATATCGTCTCCAGCTTCCTTTTTTCGTTTGACATCTCTGACAAGGTAAAATCAAGTTTTTCTCGAAGAAGGTTAAACATATCCGCAAGGCGGCCGATCTCATCCTGGGATTTAGCAAAGATTTTTTGACTGAAATCACCCCGCGACATGCTTTCTGCCTTTTCCGTCAGTTCATTTATCGGTATTGTGATACTACGGGCAATAAAAAAGCCCAGCGCAACGGTGATCAATAAGGCTACAAGCATCGCCCTGATAAAGATCAGCTTGGACTGGTCCTGCATTTCAAATACGCTTGAAGTGTCTGCCCTAAGACAAACAACCCCGGTCACAGTTTCCCCATCTTTAAGGGGAAAAACCATATTTTTTACCGGTATCCCCGCAGGCAGAACATCGTCGGCTTCAGCAATTTCACCCGACAAGCCTTTAACCAGAATCCTCTGTCCCAAAAGATCCAACCCGCTTTTCCCGATATAGTTCAGATTGCTTGAAGCGATTATTATGAACTCGTCATTTACCACGAAAAGTTCCTCTCTCAAGCTTTCTGACCATGCCAGTATATCCGTTTGAATCTCTTCCCGGTATTTGCCGAGATCCTCAAATTCTTGAAGAGTGAGGATGTTTTCATTTACAATCTTGGTAAAATTGCTCCGTATGGACTCCATCTGATAGGATTTTAATTCGCTCATGATGAAGACACCGGTTATGGTCATAGCTATGAATACCAGAAGAAAGTAGATCAGCACAATTCTCCATCTTATGCTGTTCCAGCTTTTTTTGACATTCATATATCACGGCCTCCTGAAGTAGTAGCCGATTCCCCGCTTGGTCATTATGAACGCAGGATTACTGGAGTCATCCTCCAGCTTCTCTCTCAGCCTTCTAACCGTCACGTCAACCGTCCGGATGTCACCATAATATTCATAGCCCCAGACCTCTTCAAGAAGTTGTTCTCTCGAAAACACCCTGTTTTCCCGACCCGCCAAATATCTGAGGAGTTCAAACTCCCTTAAGGTAAGGTCCAATACCTTATCATCTTTACGCACCTCATAACGATTCATATCGATAGCAAGGTTTCCGAAAACCTGCACATCGGCGGGAACATCCTTCAGGTTTGCAGAAAGATCTACCCTTCGTATATTCGCTTTTATTCTGGCAATCAATTCCCTCATGCTGAAAGGCTTTGTGATGTAATCGTCCGCACCCAGTTCAAGGCCGAGAATCTTATCTACTTCTTCTTCCTTGGCAGTAAGCATTATAATCGGTACACTGCTTGTCTCCCTAACCTTTTTACACACCTGAAATCCATCTATTTCAGGTAGCATCACATCCAAAAGAATGAGATCCGGCTTATCGGAAAGAGCCTTTTCAAGTCCTGTCCTCCCGTTATAAGCTGCATCAATTTCAAAGCCTTCTTTATTAAGATTAAACTCTATTATATCTGAGATCGATTTCTCATCTTCTATTATCAGTATTTTCCTGCCCATAACAGCCTCCTTTATTTGAGGTAATTCAAAGGATTTTTAGCCACTCCGTTAATGCGCACCTCAAAATGTAGATGCGGGCCGGTGCTTCTTCCGGTGTTGCCTACATTTGCAATATGCTGTCCCTGGTAAACCTTATCTCCCTTTGATACCAGTATTTTGCTGCAATGACCGTAAACCGTAACCCGATTGCCGCCGTGATCAATGCGAACACAATACCCCAAAGCGCCATCCCAACCGGCAAATATGACCTTTCCTCCGTCCGATGCGCAGATCTTACTGCCAACAGGAGCGGCAAGATCGATACCTGAATGCATGCGACCCCATCTGATACCGAACCGGGAGGTTAAAGTCCCTCTTGTAGGATAAACATACGTCCCGCTGCCGATAAGAGGCGGCGGATTCTTAGTCCCTTTTAAAACAACCTGATTCATGGGTTCTTTGATAAGCTCGGAAGTAATCTCTTTCCGATGCACTTCGATACCGTTTTCCCGTACGATCTCTGCAACCACCTTTTGTTCCCCCGGTATACCGGATATCTTTACAGTCTTTTCCCCCTTATATAAGGCTGCAGTTTCTTCGTAATCTATCTCATAATCTATCTTGGCGATGTACGTCGCTGTCTCCCTTGTTTGCACGGTCAGTATCGGACAGATTCTGGTCAACGTTATCTCTTGGCCTATTTGTAATCTGTCCGGCTTGATGTTCGGATTAGAAGCTTCGAGATCAGCGGGTTTCAGCCCGTAATCTTTAGCTATTTGATTAAAAGTATCTCCTTCCTGAACGATATGAATCATTTTTTCCTTTGCCCCGGTCATCATATAATCTAAAACATTATCCTCAGATTGAATGTCTTTAATTTTTACCTCTACTTTTTCAACGGCAACCGGCTCAACAAATCTTACAGAATCATACTTAATGTCGGCATCTTTTTTTGTATAGCGATCCTTAATGGCCGACAAAATGTTTTCAGCTTTTTTTTGTTGTCGAGGATGGCTACAGGTTTTCCTCCCACCGCAATGGCATAGGCTTTTGCATCAACCTCGCTTAAATAAGTAAACGTATCAAGAATTTCATCATCACTGTCGATGGAAAAATTCAACCCGTACACTCTTTTAAAACTGATGTTTTCATCCTTATCAATCTTAATTTCAGCCCCATGTTCTCTTGTGAGCTTGTCACCGATCAGATCCACGGTCGAATATACAGATTTTTGATTCTTAACAACGCCCAGAACTTTTCCGTTATACATGTATTCATAAGCGCTTATGCTGCCAATGAACAGTGAAACTGCAATACAGACGCTTGTCCCTGCTGCAAAACCCGCAAGCAAACGTTTCTTATGTTCCCAAGCCCACACCCGAAGGGTGTGCCATTTTACAATAAAATAAATTACAGAGGATAGTAACCTCTCCCCTGTTTTATCGAGCATCCTATCGATATAAGCATCCGTCTTTTCCACATACAAAGCTGCAAAATCAGCAATTCCATGCTCTTTTGCCGACAGCTTCACCGCAATTAAATTAAATCTTCTTTCCCATGCAGAAAGTATCAGGCTGATAAAGCACTGCAGTTTTTTTAGATTTCGATCTATAAATTCATCCAACACCAAAGAGGAGCTACAAACATATTCCGTATCTTTAGTGCAATTTATATTATTATATTCTTTATCAAAGGGGTCTTTCTCCAGATCCTGCCTTTCAGCCATATGTTCCTCCCGACCGTTTAGGCGATTTGGTTTCCTCCATATGTACTATTTAGCTATTATAACCCTAGAAGCGATTATTTTCAAATCCTTTTTTGTCCCTACCCTGGAGTTGGGTAACACAGGATATAAACAGTAATATTGCAGTCAGTGACCCGAAGATAAATTATCAAAACCCAATTCATTCAATTTAATCGTGAAGCAGGAACAGCGTTCACCGCTGTCCAAAAGGCCGGTATCCTTGCATTTGGAACAGTTATACCATATCTCCATATAGTTGATCTTAAAATTGTTATCCGTCAGAAGATAGGCCTTTTCCTGGTTTAAACGATCCGTTTTATCTTTGAGCCCCCTGATTTTATTCCTAGCCGCAGGGCTGCCGGACAACATGCACTTGGCGATTTCCATACCGGCATCCCTCAGCTCTTCTTCTATTTCCTTTATTCTTGGGACTTTATTATAAACCTCTTCCCTACGGGCTTTAGATTCCGCCGATTTCTTTTCTTTTTCCTTCTCATATATGCCCATGACCAGACTTATGGGATTGCTATCTTTCGGTGGAGAATCCTGCTTTGCTTTATTGTCTTCCTTGCTCCACGCGGTAAGAACACTGTTTATGTAATTGATGTTCGGATTGCTGATTCCGCTCGTTTTCTTACATGCTTCAAGCACTTGATTGATATCGTGTTTCATATCATCAAACCAGGTATCCATAATCCGCTTTTCTTCTTCCGTAGCATTTCTTGAAAAGCCCAAAGCTTTCAGAATCCGCTTATAAAGGTTGTGGCGTTTATCATTTTCCAAAAGATATGCTTCTACCCGGTTTAGTGTATTAAGATCCTTTGAAGCCCATTCCTTAACGACTGCATTCACATAATTAAAGCGGTCGTTTTTCCTGTATCTGACACAGTATTCATAGGCAAAAACAGCCAGATCAAGTGAGATTCCGTAATCGTTAACCCAAGATAAAATAGCGGTGGGTTCCCTCCCTCCAAGCAGCCTGCCCGTGACTTGTTCTATCTTATCATAGGCGTTTTTCAGTTCTTTATCATTCATAATACCTGCTAGTTCAGGTGGAATTTCATTTTTTTTACCACTGTTCCCGGGATGTCCGTAGATTTGCTCTTTTAAATTGATAAACTCCACGTGGAAACGGAATCGGTCATCAGGATCTTTATGATGCTTTCTTATAACGCCCTTGCCTTCCCAGTAACTCCATGCGGACAATACATCTTCTAAGGAAAGCGTTAAATGTCTGGCTATAGTCCCGTTATCCATAACCATGCCAGCTTCCGCATACATTAATGCCAGCAAATAAACCTTGACATGATTACCCGGTGCATTTGTTAAATATTCGTTTATAAATACATTTTCTACAGCTGTATCATAAAGATAACAATTCTTTATTGTTTCTTTTTTAAAGTTCATAATGCGACCTACTTTATCAAAGCCTCCAGATCCCTCACAATGCTTGCAAAATCAGCCCCATGCCCCTTTATTGCCTCTTCCAAAGTTGCACTGTCTGCGCCGGAACAATCATTACAATTGAGCCCGTGAGAAAGTAAGATCTCGCCGGCGCGATCATCCAGGTTCAAAACATCCTTGATGTACATATCCTTTGTGATCTTCATGACATGTCCCTCCTATCATAACTTCTCCATAATCCGGCTGGTATCCACAAACCTGGTATATTTACCAAGCCATGTAAGTTCAATCACACCTGTTGGTCCGCTTCTTTGCTTAGCTATGTTAACCTCACAGATATTGGGCTTATCCGTGTCCTGATAATAGTATTCATCCCGATAAAGAAACATGACTATGTCGGCATCCTGCTCAATAGCGCCTGATTCACGAAGATCGGAAAGAACCGGCCTTCGGTCTGTCCTTTGCTCCGGGGCCCTTGATAGCTGGGATAAGACTACTACAGGACAATCCATCTCTCTTGCCAACTGCTTCAGAAATCTAGAAATGGCGGTGATCTCCTGTTGTCTGCTTTCCGCTCTGCCCTCATAAGACATCAGCTGTAGGTAGTCAACGAGAATCATGTCCAGTCCCTTTTCCGCCTTCAGCCTTCGGCATTTATTTTTAATCTCAAGGACTGTAATCCCCGGGGTGTCATCTATGTATATTTCTGCGCCTGAAAGTCTGTCTATGGCTTTATAAACCTGATCCCAGTCCCCCTGATCAAGCCTTCCCGTTTTTATCTTTTGCATGTCCACTCGGGACTCCATGGAAAGAAGCCTTTGCCCCAGTTGTTCCCTGGACATTTCAAGACTGAAAACCAATACCTTTGTCTTTGCCTTAAGTGCCGATTGCTGAGCTATGTTTAGTGCAAAAGCCGTCTTTCCCATGCTGGGTCTTGCAGCAACTATGATCAGATCAGAACGCTGTAGCCCCGATGTCTTTGCATCGAGATCTAAGAACCCCGTAGGAACACCGGTCAACCCCCCTGGAAGCTTAGATACCTCATCAATCCTTTTAAGATTGCAAAAAAGCACATCCTTAATCGGCTCATAGTCTTTTTTTTGTCTTTCACGAGCAATTCTGAATATAGATTGCTCGGCAAAGTCCAAAACAGCTTCAGGCTCCGTTTTTTCCTGATATGCCTTTTCCATGACTAAAGAAGAAGCATTAATCAACCTCCGCAATACCGCTTTTTCGCTTACGATTTTAGCGTATTGAGCTGCATTGGCTGTTGCGGGAACAATGGTCGAAAGAAGTGCAACATAGGATCTTCCCCCTACCATTTCAAGCGTATTTCTTCTCTTCAGCTCTTCAGATACAGTGAGAATATCCGCCGGCTCGCTTCTTTGATAAAGATCTACCGCCGCCTGGAAGATTTCTTTATGCATCTCACTGTAGAAATCATCGGCCTTTAGAAACTCGACAATCTCATAAAGAGCGTCCTTATCAAGAATGATGGAACCTAATACTGATTTTTCCGCCTCATCGCTATGCGGGGGGATACGTTCTGTTTGACTCATATCTCTACGTTCACCGTAAGGAAGGTTGATATATCCTGGTACAGCTTTATCTGCACTTTATGTTCTCCTGTCTGCTTGATGGGATTTTCCAAAACGATCTTCTTTTTGTCAATTTGGATTTCGTGCTGATTTATGAGAGCATCGCTGATATCTTTTGCGGTAACGGATCCAAAAAGTTTACCCCCTTCTCCGCCTTTTGTTTTTACTGTAACAGACAGCTTTGAAATACGCTCTTCCAATCCTCTCGCCGACTCCCGGTCCACAGCTTCTTTTGCTTCGTTTTCGGCCTTAATTTTTTCAAGTTGCTTAAGATTGTCGGGAGTTGCCGGCTTAGCCTTCTCCTTAGGTATAAGAAAATTTCTTGCATAACCGTCGTTAACCCGAACCACATCTCCTGCCCTTCCCAATCCTTTCATATCCTTTAACAATATTACTTCCATTATAGAACCCCCTTAATTACCTTTATTCTAATTCCCTTATAAGCTCTTTAAGTTCCTCAACCGCATGTTCCGGAGATTTATCAAGCTGTGCACCCGCAGTAGCCAGATGGCCTCCCCCTCCCAGTTTTTCCATTATGGTCTGCACATTTATCTCACCTAATGACCTGGCGCTGATGATGGTCAGTCCCTTTTCATTTGTACCGACCACAAAACTGGCTTTAATGTCTTGGATGTTCAAAAGCTCATCTGCCGACTGGGATGTGATAATGTGAACATTATGATGTTGTCCCTCGCAAACCGAAAAAGCGAAGCCCCCCGGGAGGATTTCCGCATCGGCTATAATTTTAGCCTTCAGCTTAAAGGAATCCATATCTGTCTGAAAATGCTGTCTGACGCTCGCAGTGTCCGCCCCGTTGCGTCTCAACCATGAAGCTGCTTCAAAAGTTCTGACACCGGTTTTAATTGAAAAGCTTTTTGTATCTACGGTTATGCCCGCCAGAAGGGCCTCTGCCTCAAATTTTTCTATCGATTTTTTACCATCGCCTATATACTGAAGTATCTCCGTAATAAGCTCTGCCGTTGATGAAGCATATGCTTCCATGTACGTCAAGGTGGCGTTTTCAATGCTGTCTTCAGATTTTCTGTGGTGATCGATCACGACGATTTTATCGGTCTGCCCAAGCAGTTCAGGACATTCAAGCAAAGTAGGCCTGTGGGTATCTACTATTACAAGCAGCGTGTCTTTATCCACATAGTTTTTTGCTTCCTCATTGGACAGAAAACGATAATGGCCTAATTCCACCGCTTTTTCATAGATTTTTTTAAGGGAACTGCCATAGCTGTTGAAAACTATAGCGCCTTCCTTACCCCTGTTTTTTACTATGCGACTTATACCTATGGAGGATCCGAAGGAATCCATATCAGGTGTCCGATGTCCCATTATGGCGACCTTTGAAGACTGATCTATCATCTGCCTTAAAGCATGGGCCATAATGCGGGATTTCCCCTTATTTCTTTTTTCAACCGTCTGAAGCTTTCCGCCGTAATACTCCACCTTGCTTTTACGCTTTACTACTGCCTGATCTCCACCCCTGCCTAAGGCGAGATCCAGGGCCGCCCCTGCAAATTCCTCCAACTCCGTAAGGTTTTTGCCACCTATTCCGATGCCTATGGAAAGAGACGGCGGAAAGTCTCCTTCGGTATCAATAGCCCTGACCTCGTCCAAAATTGAAAATTTCCCCGCTTCCAATTTATCTAAATATTTGTGTTCAAAAGCTATAAAATATCTTCCACTTTTATATCTTATCATCGTTGCAGACATCCTTGCAGCCCATTGGCGTATGCTCGCCTCTATATGGGAGGTGAGAATTGATTTCTTTTCATCCGGCGTACCTGCGAGCAGTTCATCGTAGTTGTCCACATCGACATATGCGTAGCACAACTTCTCATCGTTATACATCGTCTTTAGATTTTCATAATTGGTTATATCCATCCAATAAAGCATTATGCCGGAGCTGTCCGTTATCTCCCCCGAAAACGAAGGAAGGATCCGGTAAACCCCCTCACCTCTGTGAACCCGAAGGTGTCTTTCCCCTGCGGCTTGAATCAGATCAGAATATTTAAATCCGGTCAGGTCCGCAATATCGGAATTGAGCATCTCCACCTCTTCGTAGATCTCTTGAAACCGATCGTTAAACCACAGTACCGTCCCTTTACTGTCAACCATGCAAATAGGCAGAGGATTGTGGTAGGTAAAGCGGCAAATGGCCTCTTCCATATCCTCCATCAGATTCTTGGCATAGCTTTCCCATATGCCGGCTTTCTTTTTATAAAGCCACTTAAAATACAGGTAAAGACCGATTAATGCAATAAAAGCCGCAATTCCGGCATAGCTGTTAAAGTACAAGATACCGGAAGCAAAAGCGATTAGCATGATGCTACCGACAATAAAATATGGGGAAAGGATGCTTTTCATTATTTGATTTCCCATAATGAACTCTTTCAGCGGAGACCGCCTGATTCCTCTTTTCTGTTATATATATTTACGATTGAATGTTAATTATATCAGATATAAGGCGTACTGAACAGATTGTTTGGATAAGGAAAATTTGTTTTATCACGATTTTAAGTGTATCATTTAATAGGATACTGATCAGGGAGGTATAATTATGCGTTACGCACATACTAACATCGTTGCAAAAGATTGCGAAAAACTCATTGACTTTTATAAAAAGGTCTTTAACTGCAAAAGCATCGGGCAAAAACGCGATTTGCGCGGTGAATGGCTGGATAAGCTCACCGGCATAAGAAATGCCCGCATTGTAGGGGAGCACCTTCGTTTACCCGGCTACGGCGAAGACTATCCCACACTTGAAATTTTCTCCTATGAAGAAATGAATATCGGTCAACCCGATTCAATCAATTCCTGCGGCATTGCCCATATAGCATTTGAAGTAAATGATGTGGCGGAAACCTTGAAAAAAGTGCTCGATAACGGGGGTGCTGTTGTAGGCGAAACAGTCCGTACGAATTTCGAAGACGGACGCAAAGCAACATTTGTATACGCAACGGATATTGAAGGCAACATATTGGAGCTGCAAAGCTGGAAGTAGTGTAAAAGCCCCTGCACTTGCAGAGGCTACAATTAATTCTAATCAGATGTATATGGCAACAGTGCAACCATTCTGGCTCTTTTTATTGCCCTGGTTACCTCTCTTTGGTGAACGGCACAGCTTCCCGTAATTCTTTTGGGAAGGATTTTACCTCTGTCTGTCACATATTTTTTAAGCTTTTCTACATCCTTATAATCAATGGTTTCAGTTTTATCCGCACAAAACTGGCATACCTTTCTTCTTCTCATGCCGCGTTTTTTTTCAATCATATTTCTGATTCTCCTTTCCTAGAATGGAATATCATCATCATCCAAGGTTTGGAACCCGTCTGGAACATTGGGAGACTGGGAACTTCCCTCTTGAGATTCCGATGCTGATCCTTTATCGCTTCGATCCAGGAATTCCACTCTTTCGGCAACAATTTCCGTAGTATAGCGGGTTTCGCCGCTTTGTGTTTTATAGCTGCCTGTCTGTATCCTGCCCTGAATACCCACAAGCCTCCCTTTTTTTAAATACCGATCGCAGAGTTCCGCAGTCTTTCCGAAGGCGACGATCCTAAAAAAATCAGCAGTTTTTTCTCTTGCCATGATGCGATCCACAGCAAGGTTGAAATTCGCCACAGCCGTCTCGCTTTGCGGAATATATCTTAGTTCTGGATCCTTCGTCAGCCTGCCGATTAATATTACGCTGTTCATAATTAACTCCTTGCCACTAACCGGATAATGACCTATTTTTCATTTTTATTAATAATGATATGCCTTATGATGCTGTCAAAGATCTTAAGTCTTCTGTCAAGCTCCTTTGGCAATTCCGGGCCGGATTTAAACTGGATAACCACATAATATCCTTCATTCTTTTTACGAATCGGATATGCCAGCTTTCTCATCCCCCAGATGTCTGCGCTTACAATTTCACCGTTTGCGGTTATGATTTCTTTGACCATCTGAATTGCAGCCTCTTTTTTATCATCTTCCAAAGCTGCCTCAATGATGAACATAACTTCATAGTTGTTCATTTTTTCACCTCCCTGTGGACTAAAATGGCCTTGTCACCTAAAACAAGGCAAGGAGCATCGCTGCAATTAACAGCAGCATTCAATGCTTTTTCAGTATACCATAATGTTATACCTTTACAAGTAAATCTTTTATAGCCCGTCCAGCCCTAGGCGCACGATCTTTTCCACCCTTGCAGACAGATCTGCAGCCTCCTTTTTTGACATGTCCTTCGTGTGTATGGCGGAATGAATTATGAAATCCACTTTCCCGGGCCTTATATAGCCTTTTTCCTCAAATATTTTATATGTCCCGGAAAGTGTGACAGGAACCACAGGTACCCCCGCTTTTGTGGCAAGTCTCAGGCTCCCTTTTTTGAATTCTCCCATACTGCCTTCCCTGCTCCTGCTTCCTTCAGGAAATATGCTCAGCGAAAAACCCTGCCTAAGCAACTCTATCCCTCTCGATATCGCACGCAAAGAGTCCCTTGCATCATCCCTTTTTATAAACACGCTTCTTACATCAGCTATCCACGATCCGAACAAAGGGATCTTTATCAGATCATCCTTTGCAACAAAACCGATTTGTTTCTCCGGTACAGCCGCAAAAAAAACAGGAATATCAAAATAGCTTTGGTGATTTGAAACAAAAACAACCGACCCTTCGGGAACATTTTCAAGACCTTTTACCCTGAGAGTAATTCCGGCCTTTTCAACTAAAGCCCTTCCCCAAAGGTCCTCAGCCTTTCGTATTTCCCTTCTTTCTTTTTCAAAATCGCCGACAGATCTATACCTTTTAATTGCCCTCTTGTTGCCCCTTATCCTGAAAAGAAAGCCGTAAAACCAAAGTATGAATGGAATGTTCCTTAGAACCGACATGATTTCCTCCAAAGCAACTTCATCAAAACGATTATAGCATGACCGTTCTTTCGAGTCTACGGTGATGACGTTTTCATATGCTAAACAATCTTGCATACGAAGCGACGTTAATATAATATTAGAAAGAAAGTATAAACCAGCTTGTGTGTTAAAGAAAGGCAGATTATGAAAGAACCTTCATTGGTGATCATGGCTGCAGGCATCGGTAGCCGCTTCGGAGGATTAAAGCAGCTTGCCCCGGTGGGGAAAAACGGAGAACCTATCATAGAGTTTTCCCTTTACGATGCAATTGAAGCCGGCTTTAAAAAGGTCACATTCGTTATAAAAGATGAAATCGAAAATGAATTCAGAAAAATGATAGGTGATAAATTTGAAAAGCACATCCTGATAAAATATGCTTACCAGCACCTCAATCAGCTTCCGTATGGATATTTCGTTCCGAAAGGGCGAACCAAACCCTGGGGCACAGGCCATGCAGTTATGGCGGCATCGGAAGAAACAGACGGACCCTTTGCTGTTATAAATGCCGATGATTACTACGGAAAAAGCGCTTTTGACACGATGTACCATCACCTGTCAGCACAGCAAAACGGTAAAAAACTTAACTTTTCAATGGTAGGATACCGGATTGAAAACACTATAACCGAACACGGCCATGTATCCCGCGGCATCTGTAAAACAAAAAACGGTTATCTGGAAAGTGTTTTAGAACGCCTCAGGATCGAAAAACACAACGGTGTCATAGAATACACAGAGGATGAAGGCCTTACATGGATACCCATCGAGTCAGGAAGCCTTGTCTCCATGAACTTTTGGGGGTTTCCCCGAATCTTCCAGGTAGAACTGAATAAGCGATTTCCGGGCTTTCTGGATTATGCCTTTGCAAAAAATCCGATGAAAGAAGAATATCTGCTTCCGAGAATAGTAAACGATCTCCTTTCGGAAGGAAAGGCTTCTGTGAAAGTACTTCTTACAAAGGATAAATGGTACGGAATTACATACAAAGAAGATATCCCAAAGGCAGCAAAGGCTATTCAAAGGATGCAAGACCTCGGTCTTTATCCTTAGATTTTAATGTAACAGAAAGGTGACAAGAAATGAAGCTGATCAAAACGAGGGATTACAAAGAAATGAGCAGCGAGGCTGCCCGTCACATCATCGCACAGGTAGCGCAAAACAAAAACAGCGTTTTGGGCCTGGCAACAGGTTCTACTATGCTTGGACTGTATGAAGAACTGATACGCAGCTATCGAAAAAAAGACATTGACTTTTCTGAAATCACCACGATAAACCTTGATGAATATCTGGGCCTTGCATCCGGCAGCGAACAAAGCTACAGATATTACATGAACGAAAATTTTTTCAATCACATTAACATATCCTTGGAGAAAACATTTATTCCAAACGGCATGTCAAAGGACCCTTCGGAGGAATGCAAACAATATGACCAAATGATCAGTGATATTGGTGGTATCGATTTGCAGGTTCTCGGCCTGGGTCATAACGGACATATTGGATTTAATGAACCCGCCGATTTTTTTACGCTGGAAACCCATTGCGTTTTTTTAAATGAAAGTACCATAAAAGCGAATTCACGGTTCTTCAAAAGTGAAAATGAGGTTCCGATAAAAGCAATTACAGTGGGAATGGGATGCATAATGGGTGCAAAAAAGATAATGCTCTGCGTCAACGGAAGAAATAAAGCTAAGATTCTTAAGGAGGTATTGTATGGCCCCGTAACGCCAAAAATACCGGGTTCCATCTTAAAACTCCATCCCAATCTGATAGTTATAGCGGACGAAGAAGCCCTCAGCACCGTATAAGTGAAGCGGCACCGATGATCCCCGCATCGTTTCCGAACTTGGCCTGAACAATTTTATAAGGATACTTAAAAAAAGATTTCCGGCTGACCAGCTTCCTCACCGGATCTAAAAGAAATTCCCCGGCAAGGCTGACACCCCCGCCCAAGGCGACAGCCTCGGGATCTAAAAGAGCGGCAAACGAGATAATGGCGGAGCTCAATTGGTCCGCATAGCGGGAGATAATATCCACAGCAACCGCATCGCCCCCCTTTGCGCAGTCAAAGACCAGTTTAGCGTCCACGTTATCTAGTTCCCCCTTCGCCTTTGTATATATCATGCAGGAGGGATATTCGATGACAGCTTTTCTGCCCTGCCTAATTATCCAAGTTGCGGAACAAAGGGACTCCACACAGCCTCGATTTCCGCAGCTGCATACAGGTCCGCCATGCATAAGCACCATATGACCCGGCTCAACACCGTGCGAAAGACCGCCGTCAAACAGCTTTCCCCCAAGAACAATACCTCCTCCCACACCCGTACCCAAGGTTATAAGCATTGCAGTTCGGCATCCATAAAGCACTCCTTTATGAAGTTCTGCTAAGGTTGCAGCATCAGCGTCGTTTGCTAAAAACAGTTTTCTTCCCGGAAAAGTCTTTTCCATCTCCTCTACTATCGGGACATGATGAAATTGCAGGTTATAGGCATTGACAATGGTTCTTTTGTCTTTGCTTATTTCCCCCGGTACGGACAGACCTATGGATTCTATATCGTCTAAGCTCAAATCTGCAGAAGAACAAAGGTCAAAAACCATTTCCTTCATCAGGCTGACGATTATTTGGTATGGTCTTCCTGCAGGGAAAGGAATTTCATTTGCAGCGGCTATATTTAAATCCCCGTCTACAAGACCGGCGGCAATTTTAGAGCCTCCCATATCAAATCCTATTTGAAACATGGCTTTTACCTCCGCCTTTTTAACACTTTTTTTACAGCCTCTGCTATATTCTCCGCCTTCATACCGTAAGCTTTAAGAAGTTCTTCCGGTTTACCGGACTGCCCAAAGACATCCCGAACGCCCACGAATTCCATGGGAATGGGACAAAACTGTGCAGCAATTTCCGCTACGGCACTCCCGAGCCCTCCCAAAACTGTATGCTCTTCAGCCGTCACAATACCCCCTGTTTCCTCCGCCGCTTTTGCGACCGCCGATTCATCAATGGGTTTAACGGTATGCATGTCCAAAACCCGAACATTTATGCCTTGATCTTTTAAAATATCGGCCGCCTGAAGGGCCTCATGAACCATTATCCCCGCGGCTATTACCGTGCAATCTCTGCCCTCTCTGAGAGTCAGGGCCTCGCCGATTTCAAAGCTGTCGCCATCATCGTAAATGACGGGAACAGCGGCCCTGCCCAATCTGACATATACAGGCCCTTTAATCCTTGCCGCAGCCCTTATAAGCTTTCCCGCTGAGACGGCATCACACGGATTTATGACGAGCATGCCGGGAATGGTTCTCATCAAAGCCATATCCTCCAGACATTGATGGCTTCCCCCGTCCTCCCCAACGGTCAGGCCCGCATGGGTTGCGCATATTTTGACGTTCAAATGAGCGTAACCTATGCTGTTTCTGATCACTTCAAAGGCCCGTCCCGCTGCAAATATGGCAAAAGTGCTTGCAAAAACCGTCTTGTTTGAAGCTGCAAGCCCGGATGCGACTCCATACATGTTTTGTTCTGCTATGCCCATGTTGAAGAATCTGTGGGGATATTCTTTTGCGAAATATTTTGTCATTGTTGATCCGGAAAGATCCGCATCCAACACCACTATACTTTCATCCTGGGCTCCCAAAGCCAATAAAGTTTCGCCGTATGCCTGTCTGGTTGCAATTTTTTCAGCCACTTAATTTGTCCCCCAATTCCTTCAATGCCGACAATGCCTGCTCATCTGCAGGGGCCTTCCCATGCCAAGCCGCCTTGTCTTCCATAAAGCTTACGCCTTTTCCCTTTATCGTTTTGGCTATGACAGCAAAAGGTCTGCCGTGACAGCCTTTCGCTTCGTCCAGTGCTTCAGCGATTGCCTTTACATCATGCCCGTCAATAACCGAAGCTTCCCAACCGAAACTTTTAAGCTTTTCATCCACGGGGGAGACGCGCATTATTTCATCATTTCTGCCATCAATTTGAATGCCGTTCCAATCGATCAAGGCAACTAAATTGTCCAATCCATAGTGGGCGGCAGCCATAAAAGCCTCCCACACCAAGCCCTCCTGAAGTTCACCGTCTCCCAACATTACATATACTCTGCCGGGATCCTCGTCCATTTTTCCGGCTAAGGCCATACCTACAGCAGCCGACATACCCTGGCCCAATGAACCGGTTGACATCTCAACGCCTGGAAGTTTTCTCATATCCGGATGTCCCTGAAGCCTGCTTCCGAATTTACGCAAGCTTAACAGATCCTCCGGAGGGAAAAAACCTTTTCTGGCTAAAGCCGCATAAAGAACGGGAGCTCCATGGCCTTTTGACAGAACAAATTTATCTCTGCCCTTTTTATTCGGCTTAGACGGATCCAGATCCATTTCATGAAAAAATAGTACCGACATCATATCCGCTGCGGAAAGGGAGCCCCCCGGATGGCCCGACCCTGCCTGATGTACCGATTTAATGATATCGATTCGCAGTTTACGCGCTATTTCTTCCAGCCTTTTATAATCTGCTTTTTTTGCATCTGCCATGACGAATTCCTTTCTATAGTCCCAATCCTAATTGTTGTTTAACCCGCTTCATGGTTTTATCCCCTATTGCAGCAGCTCTCACCGCACCGTCTTCTAATACTTTTACCAGCTCCCCCGAAGGCCTGATGTCACGAAACTTTCTTTGTATGGGAATAAGCCCTTCACAAACCACATCGACCAGATCTTTTTTAAAGATTCCGTATCCTGATCCACTGTACTGCTTTTCCAAATCGGGAATTGCTATACCCGAAAAAGCGCTGTAAATAGTCAGTAAATTGCTTATCCCGGGCTTCTTTACCTGATCAAACCGTACGCTCCCCTCAGAATCAGTTGTAGCCCTCATTATCGCTTTTTTAATTTTATCAGGGCTGTCCAGCAGTGAAATTCTGCTGTTGACGCTTACGGAGCTTTTGCTCATTTTGGAGTTCGGATCATCAAGAGACATTATCCTTGCCCCCGCTTTAAGAAAACGTCCTTCCGGGACGACAAATATTTTGCCGTAGGTGTTGTTAACTCTCTGTGCAATATCCCTTGTAAGCTCAATATGCTGTTTTTGATCGTTCCCAACAGGAACAACATCGGTATCGTAAAGAAGAATGTCAGCCGCCATCAAAATGGGGTATGTGAAAAGACCGGCAGGAGCCGATTCCTCATCCCTGCTCTTTTGCTTAAACTGAGTCATCCTGGACAGCTCTCCCGTATAGGAGTTGCACATCAAAATCCAAGCCAGCTCCGCATGGCTTGGAACGTCGGACTGAACAAAAATGATCGACCTTTCAGGATCCAACCCTACCGAGATATAAAGGGCCGCCACATCGAGTATGTTTTTTTTAAGTTCCTTCGGATCCTGGGGAAGTGTAATGGAATGAAGATCCACAATGCAATAAATGCATTCATTATGATTTTGAAGATCTGCAAACTGCGTCAAAGCCCCAAGATAATTCCCTATATGGATGTTTCCTGTCGGCTGAACGCCGGAAAAAACCCTTTTCATCTTGTCCTCCACCTTTATGTACCTGCTCATCTGTAGTATTCTTCCCGAAACCTGTCCTTAAGCTTCTTTTCTATTCGGGATATTGTCATTTGTGAAACGCCCATGCTGTCGGCAATTTCCTGCTGGGTCCTGGATTCCAAAAAACGCATGTTAAAAACTTTTTGTTCTTGACTGCTGAGTTTGTTTAAAACAGATTTAATCAGCTCCGCATTTTCAAAACTGCTGTATCCTTTTTCCTCCAGGGATGCAAAGCGTTCAAACATCGGAGCATCTCCTTCACTGCCGTTTTCATCAAACGTCTGCTGCAGCGAATAAGTACCGTAAGCCTGACCGCTCTCCATAGCCTCAAGTATATCCTCTTCGCTATGCCCCAAATAATCGGCAATCTCCTTTACTTTAGCCGGCCTTCCAAGTTTATTATGAAGGGTTTCCTTCGCTTCGGGAAGCTTTGATGCTATATCCTTCAGCTTCCTTGGAACCTTTACAGCCCAGCCCTTATCTCTAAAATATCTTTTTATTTCCCCTATTATGGTCGGTGTCGCAAAGCTGGTAAATTCAAAACCTTTTTGCGGATCAAATCTTTCCGCAGCAAAAACTAAAGCCATGGATCCCACCTGGTACAGGTCGTCATAATCCACGCCTTTGTTCATATACTTTTTTATCAGGATATCAACCATATACAAATGATTTTCGACAATTTGATTTCGTATTGCTATATCACCGGTACGGTTGTATTCTTCAAAAAGTTTCTTATTGGCACTTTCTGCAAAAGAGGCCATAAGTAAGCACCTTTCTGTCAGTATTATCTCGTATATTTAACCATCTTAATACGAGTCCCGATACCGATCTCTGTGAAAACATCAACTTCGTCCATCAGTGCCTTTATTATATATATCCCAAGACCGCCCTCTTTCGGCCTTTGCAGACAAGGTTCACTGTAGGATGAGGGATCGTATCCCCCAGCCCGATCGATCACCGAAACGACAAAGCGATCATCGCAAAGCTCACATGTAACCTCATAAAAGTCCGAACGCTTCGTCCCGTGGCATACCGCATTGGTGCATGCTTCAGAAACAGCAACCTTGATATCCTCAATAGCTTCAATATCAAAACCGATGCTGTTGGCCAGGCAGGATACGGCCATGCGCACCGTCCCTACATATTCAGGTTTCCCCGGCACTGAAAACTTTAAAATGTCAGCCATTAGTTTTCTCCTTAACTTTCACAGATTTCGGGGCAAAGCAATTTACAAAGATCGGTAATTCGAAGCAATTTCTTAATATTATCAGGAGGGTTGGCGAGGGTAATGCGATCTCCGTTTTCTTTCATTTTATTATAAATACCGATGATGACTCCTAAACCTGTACTGTCAAGGTAGCGCAGCTTCCCCATATCCAGGATTATATCTCCCTTTTTCTCCTGATACGATTCATCCAAGGCCGAGCGAAAAATACCTGCCGTCGCTATATCAGCCTCCCCTTCGGGATAAATGTTCCACCGCCCTGATTCAGAATCGAAGCTTCTTCGTATCAGCAACGTCATACTTATGTCCTCCTTAAAACTATACCCACGAATATATGCTCTAAACCAACCGGACATTTGCAGCATTCTACAGGTTCAACTTTATCTGATCGCTGCCGTTATTTTTTTCGGGATCGCAATCATCTATTTCTTCCTCCCTTATCACTTTCGCCATGGCTATAATGTTGGCATCCTCTGCCACTTTCATAATCTTGACACCCTGCGTAGCCCTGCTCAGCTTTGACACTTCATCTGCCCTTATTCTTATAATTATACCGTCAGAATTCACGAGCAGAATCTCATCATCCTCATTTACAACCATGGCTCCTATGAGTTCACCCGTCTTGCTGAATTTTCTCTTATCATAAGTTAAAAGGCCTTTTCCTCCCCTTGCCTGAACCCGATATTCCTTTACCGATGTTCTTTTCCCGTATCCTGCCTGTGTGACCACAAGAAGCTCTTCGTCCCTTTCGGCCAGCTCCATGGCCACCACCTCGTCGTTTTTATCCAGGCTGATAGCCCTTACGCCCCTTGCAAGCCTCCCCATGGGCCTTACATCTTCTTCATTAAAACAGATGCACTTTCCTTGTTTGGTTATAATTATGACATTGCTGCTTCCCGTAGTTTCCTGTATGCTGATCATCTCATCGCCGTCTTTGAGATTTATCGCAATAAGCCCCGTTTTTCGATTGGTATCGAATTGGGAAAGAGCCGTCTTTTTAATGGTACCGTTTTTTGTTACTGCTATCAGGTATCTTTCTGCAGAGAAATCCTCGATCGGAATTATAGCGGTGATTCTTTCCCTTTGCATAAGGTTTAAGAAATTTATCGCAGGCGTACCCCTTGCCGTCCTTTGAGCCTCAGGTATTTCATAGGCTTTAATTCTATGGGCTTTTCCCGTATTCGTAAAGAACATCAGATAATCATGGGTGGAAGTGATCAAAAGATTCTTTACAAAATCGTTTTCCCTTGTAGTAAGCCCGGTAATGCCCCTGCCGCCCCTCCTTTGGGTCTTATACGTATCCGCCGATACCCTTTTAATGTATCCCAGGTGGGTAAGGGTTACGGCTACCTGTTCCTCCTGGATCAGATCCTCTTCATCAATGTCGTCCATATCAACGGTTATCTTCGTTCTACGCTTGTCTCCGTATTTTTTCTTTATGTCCAAAAGCTCTTCCTTGATGATAGACATGAGCAACTTTTCATCCGACAGAACTTTGTTATACCAGGCAATTTGCTTCATAAGCTCTTCATACTCTGATTCGATCTTTTCCCTTTCCAATCCCTGCAGCCTGGCGAGCCTCATATCCAGTATGGCTTGGGCCTGTATATCCGAGAGCCCGAAGGCCTCCATCAACCTGGGCTTTGCATCGTTGTAGCTTTCCCTGATCAGCTTTATGACAGCATCTATATTATCCAAAGCGATGCGAAGGCCCTCAAGAATGTGGGCCCTTGCTTCCGCTTTTGCAAGGTCAAATTGTGTTCTTTTAGTTACAACATCCTTTTGATGCAATAAGTAATAGCTCAGCATCTCATGCAGGTTTAGCAGCCTTGGCTGTCCATCAACCAAAGCGATAAAAATCATGCTGAAAGTCTCTTGAAGCTGGGTGTGTTTAAAAAGTCTGTTTAACACGATCTGGGGGTTGGCATTCCTGGTAAGCTCTATTACCACCCTCATCCCGTTGCGGTTGGATTCATCCCTTATATCTGCAATGCCGTCTAATTTTTTGTCCTTTATCAGATCTGCAATCTTCTCAATTATCCTTGCCTTGTTTACCTGATAAGGTATTTCAGTTACTATTATCTGCTGCCTTCCTCTGTCGGTCTCTTCAAATTCTGTTTTGGATCTGACCCTGACCCTACCCTGTCCGCTTCGATAAGCCTGTCTTGCGCTGCTTTTGCCCATAATAATGGCACCGGTCGGGAAATCCGGTCCTTTTACTATTTTTAATATATCATTGATGTCCGCATCTTCTTTATCTATCAATAAAATTGCAGCGTCGATTATTTCCCCTAAGTTGTGAGGTGGAATAGAAGTAGCCATACCGACCGCTATCCCGTTGCTGCCGTTGACTAAAAGATTTGGGAAACGGGAAGGGAGGACCTCAGGTTCCTTTTCTTCTCCGTCGAAATTGGGAACAAACGATACCGTATCTTTATCGATATCCCTTAACATCTCCATGGCAAAAGGTGTCATTCTTGCTTCCGTATAACGCATAGCCGCCGCCCCGTCGCCATCGACAGATCCGAAGTTACCGTGTCCGTCAACCAACATGTACCGGATAGAAAAATCCTGAGCCATCCTCACCATTGCATCGTATACAGAACTGTCGCCGTGGGGATGATATTTACCCAAAACCTCTCCGACTATACGTGCTGATTTTTTATGAGGCTTATCGGAAGTCAGATTCAAACCTGACATCCCGTAAAGAATGCGCCTATGAACAGGTTTTAATCCATCCCTTACATCAGGTAAAGCCCTTCCGACGATGACGCTCATGGCGTAATCGATGTATGAGGTCTTCATCTCATCATATATTTCAATTTGCATAAGTTTTTTGTCTTCGATAAAACTGTTGGCCATACTGTCGTCTCCCTAACCTATATGTCAAGATTTTTAACGTATTTAGCATTTTCTTCGATAAATTTTCTCCTGGGAGGCACTTTATCTCCCATTAAAATTGTAAAGATGTCGTCTGCCGCCGCCATATCGTCAACCGTCACCTGGACGAGCGAACGCCTCTTAAAATCCATAGTTGTCTCCCAAAGCTGCTCCGCATCCATTTCGCCCAGACCTTTGTAGCGTTGAGGCGGTTTTATGCCCTGACGACCTATTTCGTTTAACAATTTTTCCTGTTCCCTTTCCGTATAGGTATAATAAACTTCTTTGCCTTTCGCGGTGCGATAAAGAGGAGGCTGAGCCACATAAACATAACCCCCCTCTACAAGAGGTTTCATGTACCTATAGAAAAACGTAAGTAAAAGCGTGCGGATGTGTGCACCGTCTACGTCTGCGTCGGTCATTATTATGATCTTATGATAGCGGAGTTTATCTGCGTTGAAATCCTCCCCTATATTGCAGCCGAAAGCTGTTATCATGTTTTTTATCTCTTCGGAACTTAAAATTCTGTCCAATCTCGCTTTTTCGACGTTCAGTATTTTCCCTCTTAAAGGCAGAATGGCCTGTCTTGCCCTGTCTCTTCCCATTTTAGCAGAACCTCCGGCAGATTCGCCTTCCACTAAAAATATTTCCGATATCGCCGGATCTTTTTCGGAACAGTCAGCTAATTTACCCGGAAGCGCAATATTATCCAATACGCCTTTTCTTCTCGTAAGCTCCCTAGCCTTCCTGGCAGCCTCTCTCGCCCTCGCAGCCCGAAGACATTTATCCAGAATTAACCTGCTTTGTTGAGGGTTTTCCTCCAAAAAGGCCATTAAATTTTCATTGGTCGTCGTTTCAACAAAGCCCCTCATTACGCTGTTTCCAAGCTTCGCCTTCGTCTGACCTTCAAACTGGGGCTGTGTAAGCTTAACAGACACAATAGCCGTCAGTCCCTCTCTTACATCCTCCCCGCTCAGGCTGTCCTCATTTTCTTTAATGAATTTATTTCTTTTGGCATATTCATTAAAAACCCTTGTTAGTGCGGCCCTAAAACCCACCATGTGAGTTCCGCCTTCGGTAGTATTTATATTGTTTGCATAAGATAAAATCAGCTCATTATACCGATCCGTATACTGCATGGCGATTTCAACTTCCATATCTTTTTTCTTTAACATAAAATATATGACATCCTGGTGAATTACACCTTTATTCTTGTTCATATATTTTACATATTCTTTGATTCCGCCTTCATAGTGAAATACTTCCTTTTTCTTTCGACCCTCTCTTTCATCTTTTAGGGTAATTTTAACCCCTTTGTTTAAAAAGGCCATCTCCCGAAGCCTGTATTCCAGCGTTTCGTAATTGAAATTCAAATCCTCAAATATATCGGCATCGGGTTTAAACATCGTTTTGGAACCGGTTCTTCTGCCGCATTCCCCGACAACCTCCAAGGGAGTAACGGTTTTCCCCCTGGAGTATGTCTGACGATATATCTTCCCTTCTCTCTTAATTTCAACGGTCATTATTTCAGAGAGCGCATTTACAGCAGAGGCGCCTATCCCGTGAAGACCTCCGGATACCTTGTATCCTCCCCCTCCAAACTTCCCGCCGGCATGAAGCACTGTATGAATAACCTCCACTGCGGGAATTTTGAGCTTGGGATGAAGGTCCACCGGCATGCCTCTCCCGTCGTCTTCTATTAAAATCGAATTATCTTCCTGAATTGTTACGCTGATGCTTTTGCAAAACCCTGCCAACGCTTCATCTATGCTATTATCCACCACCTCATACACAAGATGATGCAGACCCTTGGGCCCTGTAGTACCGATATACATACCCGGACGCTTTCTGACAGGTTCAAGTCCCTCTAGAACCTGTATTTGTTCGGCATTATATTGCTGCTGTTTTACATCCGCTGCCGCCATATATATTCCTCCTGATCTATTTTACAGGGCTTTTAATGTTTTTTCAGCCCTTTATTCACGACAGTTTATTATATCGCAAACATACTGGAATTTCAAGCAAAATTAATAGACCATACGATATTATCCTGTGCTTAAATAACCGATTTTAATCATGTGGACAGTTTTATCCACACGGTGTGAATAAAGCAAAGAAATCGAATTATATATTATTTGTTTTGGGGACTTGTCTGTGGATAACTTTTTTTGTATGATAGAATAACATCAGGTTTGTTTGCAGCAATCAATTCAAAAAGGAATGATAAAAACATGAACAACATTGAACAATCTTGGGTAAAAGCACTGGAATTTCTAAAACCTGAGCTGACTCCCGTAAGTTATGATACATGGATAAGCCCTTTAAAACCGTTCCGCCTGGATGAGGAAAAGGCCCGGCTGTATTTAATCTCCGGCGGGGGTATAGGTAAAAATCTTTTAGAGGATCGTTACAGAAACATCATTGAATCTGCGGTAAAACATGCTTTTGGCATTACGCTTTCAGCTGTTTTTCTGGATTCGGAAGAAGTGGAACTAGCGGAAGCATCAAAGGCAAACGCTTTAAACAGAACGTTTACGGATGAACTGTATTTAAATCCAAAATATGTTTTCAGCACATTTGTCGTAGGCAACAATAATCGCTTTGCCCATGCAGCTTCCCTCGCCGTAGCCGAACAACCCGCATATGCCTACAATCCCTTGTTTATTTATGGGGGGGCAGGTCTTGGAAAGACCCATTTAATGCATGCAATAGGACATCATATCGTACGTCATGCGCCCAAAATGAAAGTTCTTTATGTCTCTTCCGAAATGTTTACAAACGAACTAATTAAAGCTATAAGGGAAAACAAGACCCATATGTTCAAAAATAAGTACAGAAGCATAGATGTACTGCTTATCGACGATATACAATTTATTGAGAAAAAAGAAAGAGTCCAGGAGGAGTTTTTCCACACATTTGAAGCCTTAAAAGCATCGAACAAGCAGATAATACTTTCGAGCGACCGTCCCCCAAAGGAATTCGCAACCCTTGAAGAAAGGCTTCGTTCCCGCTTTGAATGGGGCCTGATGGCGGACATCCAGCCCCCTGATTTTGAAACTCGGGTGGCGATCCTCTGTAAAAAGGCAGAATTAGAGGAGATAGCCGTTGACGATGAATTCATGTCGGTTATTGAGGTTATCGCTGAAAAAATCCGTCACAATATAAGGGAGCTTGAAGGGGCCTTTATTCGGGTCGTTGCATATGCCTCACTGACAGGACAAAGCATTAACAGGGATCTGACGAGAGAGGTTCTGAAGGATGTATTTTTAACTAAAGACAGGGATATAACACCCGACCTTATAAAAGATAACGTCTGCAGGCACTTTGATATAAAACGGACAGACATCGAGTCGGCAAAACGGTCAAGAAACCTGTCTTTTCCCAGGCAAATCGCTATGTACCTTTGCAGAAATTTGACAGATCTTTCTTTGCCCAAAATAGGGGAAGCTTTCGGAAACAGGGATCATACCACCGTATTGCATGCCTGCGACAAGATTGGAGCTGAGTTGAAAGAGAATGAAGTTCTGAAAGAAGTAATATTAAAAATAGAAACTTCAATTCGGGAAAACTGACACCTCCCTGAATAAGTTTTACGACTTATCCACAGGAACGGCGTTCTCTCTAACGCTGTTAAATCTTTATCCACAGGACTTATCCACAAATCCACAGGCCCTACTACTACTTCTACTACATAGATATAATAAGAAGGAGACAGCCGCTATGAAGTTAATTTGCAATCAGCAATCATTATTTAAAGCATTAAACACCGTTTCCAAGGCGGTTACCGCTAGAACAACCATCCCTTTATTAAAAGGCATTCTTCTTGAAACATCAAACGGTCAATTAAAAATAAGCGCATCCGATTTGGATTTAAGCATCGAGAAAAAAATACATTGTACCGTTTTAGAAGAAGGATCTGCAGTAGTATCTGCTAAATTATTCAGTGACATCATAAGAAGGCTTCCGCATGAAGACGTGGAAATTGAATTAAAAGAAACCAACCGGCTTGATGTCAGATGTCTGTCATCCGATTTTACTATTATCGCCCAGTCGTCAGATGAATTTCCTAAAATTGATGAAATAAAAGAGGAAAAAAGAATAAGGTTCGACAAAGAAATAATAAAGAATATGATAAGAAAAACATCGTTTTCTGCCAGCATAGAGGAATCAAAAGGTGTCATAGTCGGTGTCTTGATAGAAATAGAAAAGGGGCAGTTATCCATGGTGGCTCTGGACGGATTCAGAATGGCGGTTACAAGAACCGAGATGGAAGGTGATCTGAAGCTGAAAATAATCATAGCGGCAAGAATATTAAATGAAATTTATAAGATAATTTCCGAAAGCGAGGAAGCAGATTTTATAGACTTGATACTAGATGAGAAAAAGGCTGTCTTCTTTATAGAGGATACGTTGATAGTAGCAAGACTTTTAGAAGGGGATTTTATAAAATATCAAGAGATATTACCGAAAGAATATGAAAGCAGGATAATAGTCAATAAGGAGGAGCTGCTTGAAAGCATAGAAAGAGCAGCACTGTTTGCACGGGATGGAAGAAACAATTTGGTTAAATTATCGTTATACCGGGACAAAATAATAATAACCTCAAGGTCAGAAGAAGGTAACGTAAAAGAAGAAGTATTTATGAAAAAGGATGGAGAAGATCTTGAGATAGGATTCAATGCAAAATATATCTCCGATGCATTAAAGGCAATTTCCGATGAGGAGATATCTATGGAATTCAATAGCAGCATCAGCCCATGTCTGATTAAGCAAACGGAAGGTAATGAATACGAATATCTGATTCTTCCCGTTAGAATAGCTGCTGACAGTTGATATGTATATTGACGAAATGAGCCTAATAAATTTTAGGAACTATAAAAACGAAAGAATTAATTTTCATGAAAAAACCAATCTGATAATAGGAAGCAATGCCCAGGGTAAAACCAATCTTCTTGAAGGATTGTATATTATGAGCCTTGGAAAATCATTCAGAACAAATAAAGACAAAGAAATGATAGGCTTTTCGGGAAGCTCGTGTGCGGTTAAATGCAGCTATATAAAAAGGGGAATTCAAAACAGCATAGAGATAGGTATATCTTCAGCGGGAAAAAGCATAAAAATAGGAAATATAGCTGCAGAAAAAACAAGCGACCTGCTTGAACATGTGTATACTGTAATATTTTCACCAGAGGACATGAAAATAATAAAGGATGAGCCGGAAAAAAGAAGAAGGTTCATGGATAGAGAAATTTGCCTGATCAGACCCGTATATTATCGAAGTCTGGGAAGATATAAAAAGACGCTGGCGCATAAAAACGCACTGCTTAAAAAAGAAAATAGCGACGAGGAAATGCTTAGAACGTGGGACAGCATACTGGCAGACAGCGGATCGAGGATAATATGGGAAAGAAATAAATTTATCGAGAAACTTAACGCTTTCAGCCGGGATTATCACAGCCGTATAACAGAAGGAAAAGAGGAGCTTAATTTAATATATGAAGCAGATATAAAAGAATGCTCCGACATACCCGCTATTAATGAAGCATTCAAAGAAATTTTAACTAAAAAAAGGAAGGAAGATATATCAAAAGGGACAACCGGGGCAGGGCCTCAAAAAGATGATATTAAGGTGACAATAAACGGGGTAGATGCCAGACATTACGGATCCCAGGGACAACAGCGAACAGCGGCACTTTCTATGAAGCTGGCCTTGATAAAACTTATAAAAGAAGAGAAGGAGGAAGATGCGATTTTACTTCTTGATGACGTTCTGTCGGAGTTGGATGAATCAAGGCAGAAATTTCTATTTGATACCCTTTTGGACATACAGCTGTTCATTACCTCTGCAGATTTAAGCGGCACCCTAATGAAAAGAATAAAAAAGGGTCAAATATTAACAATTGACAAGGGTAGGATAGTGAAAAACAGTTTGACATAAAAGTACTTTAAATGTATAATTACGTGGCAATTGTCTCCCAAAAATATGAAGGAGGAGGTGTGAGAAATGAAAAGAACGTTTCAGCCTAAGAAGCGACAAAGAAGCAAAGAGCACGGTTTTAGAAAAAGAATGAGCACAAAAAACGGTAGAAATGTGTTAAAGAGAAGAAGATTGAAAGGTAGAAAATCACTCACAGCATAGAGACCGCGGGCGTGGTCTTTTTGTTTCGAATCCCTTAAGGAGTTCACATGCTCAAACAGGATGTACTGCGCAAGAAAAAGGAATTTACATTATTATATAACAAAGGCAAATCCGTGGGGGAAAAGTGCCTTGTCCTCATCTTTCGAAAAAACGGGCTTCCTTATAACAGGAAGGCATTTGTGGCAAGCAAAAAGGTGGGGGGAAGCGTCCAGAGAAACAGGGCCAGAAGGTTGCTTAGGGAAAGTTACAGATCTTTAGAGAAAAATATCAAACCGGGCTATGATATTTTATTTATTGCCCGGAAAACTATTGTGGAACTGAAATATGCGGATGTGAAAAAAAGTATGGAAGCCGCAACAAGAAAAGCGAGAATACTATTAGATTGACAGGTGAAGGTGTTTGAAATACATCCTTGTTTTCATAATCAAAGGATATCAGAAATTTATTTCACCGCTGTTTCCGGCGAAATGCCGGTTTTATCCCAGCTGTTCCTCATATTTTATACAGGCCGTTCAAAAATACGGAACGCTTAAGGGATCTTATCTTGGAATGAAAAGAATTTTAAAATGTCATCCCTTTAACCCAGGAGGGTATGATCCTTTAAAATGACTGGAGGATAGTTAATGACCACCTATGAAAAAATAATGTCCTTTATAGCCCAGCCTATGGGCTGGTTGCTGACACAGCTTTATGATTTTATCGGTAGCTACGGCTTAACCCTTATTATATTTACATTGTTGGTCAGAGGACTGCTGTTTCCCCTTTATGCCGCTCAAATAAGAAGCTCGTCGAGAATGAAGGATGTACAGCCGAAGATGCAGGCCCTGCAAAGGAAGTATGCTAACGATAAAGAAACGCTGAACATTAAAATGATGGAACTTTACAAAGAAGAAAAATTTAACCCAATGGGCGGCTGTCTGCCTATGCTGGTTCAAATGCCCATCATATTGGCTCTTTTTGTTTTACTGCGCAACCCTACGGTTTTTATGGGAGAAACCCATATGCTTATGGCGGTTCATGAATCCTTTTATTGGGTCCCCGATCTTTCTCAACCCGATCCTTGGATTTTACCTGTACTGGCAGGAGTTGCGACCTTTTTTTCCTTCTCCATGACGCAGGCGATGAGCGGAGCCATGACCGCGGGAAGTACGGCGGGAATGATGAAAATGATGAAATATTTTTTCCCGGTCATGATAGTTTGGATGGGCAGATCTTTTCCGTCGGGTCTTACGCTATACTGGTTTATAGGTACACTGTTTATGATTGTACAAACTTTTGGAATGCAGCGGTGGAAAAAAAGGAAGGAATCGGTAAAGAGGTGATTTTTAAAGCATTGCCTTACAGAGCGATGTTACAATATATGGAGGAAAACAAATGGACTTTTCAGAAAAATGGGGAAAAGATGTAGAAGATGCCGTCAGACTGGCATTGATAGATTTGGGAGCCACGCAGGATCAAGTGGAAGTTACAGTTTTAGAAGAGCCGTCAAGAGGCTTTCTGGGGTTCGGTTCCAGATTGGCTAAGGTAAGAGTTCAACGGATTAAAGCCTCAAAAGGGGAGGCGCCCGGCGAGAAAGATATCAAAAAAACAAGACAGGAAAAGACCGTAAACAACAAAAAAGAATCAAAAAAAGTTCAAAGCGTAAAGAAAAAAACAACAGATAATACAGCAGTTAATCAACAAAATGAACGACAAAAAGAAAGCGGAATAAGAATAAGGCCGGATGACTTAAAACCTGTTGAAGATGCACCGGCACTTGAATTTCTCCGGGAGGTTATTTCACGCATGGGACTTGATTTGACAGTAGTTGCTTCGGAAAACGATGAATGCCTTTACTTCGATATAAGTGGAAAGGATTCCGGAACCATAATAGGAAAAAGAGGCCAAACATTGGACTCAATTCAATATTTAACGAGTTTGGTTGTGGGAAAAGAGGCGGAGAAATATACCAGGATTGTGGTTGATGCGGAAAATTACAGGCAAAAGCGGGAAAAGACTTTGGAACAATTAGCTGTCCGCTTAGGCGAAAAGGTTCGCAAAACAGGAAAGAGCGTCAGGCTGGAACCCATGAATCCTTATGAGAGAAAGGTCATACATTCTACACTGCAAAGAAATCCCTCGGTCGTAACAAGAAGCGAGGGAGATGAACCCTATCGAAGGGTCATAATCGAACAGAAGTAGATTTCGAAATAACCTGCTCAGCTGATGCAGGTTATTATTTATATATGAACAAGAGGGTAAAGCATGGAGGATACTATTGCCGCCATAGCCACGCCTGCAGGGGAAGGTGGCATTGGAATAATCAGAATCAGCGGCGAAAAAGCAGGGGCCATACTGGCGAAAATTTTTTCTCCGTCAAAAGGAAAGAACATACAGCCTATAATCGATAGGCGATTAACCTACGGATATGTAAACGATCCCGAAAGCGGAGAGCTTGTTGATGAGGTGCTTGCAGTGCTGATGAAAGCGCCTTTTACCTATACCCGTGAAGATGTAGCGGAAATACATTGTCACGCAGGGATTGTTTCGCTTGAAAGAATTTTATCCCTTGTACTGTCTGAAGGCGCAAGGGTGGCGACGAGAGGAGAATTTACAAAGCGGGCATTTTTAAACGGAAGAATAGATCTGGCTCAGGCAGAAGCCGTAATTGATCTGATCAAAGCGAAAACAGAGGCAGGGTTTCAAACAGCCATTAATCAGGTAGAAGGCAAGCTTTCAAACAGCGTTCTAGATATAAGAAATGAACTTGTCAATTTGCTTGCTGAAATAGCGGTGAACATAGACTATCCTGATGAGGATATAGAGGAGGTAGTCTATGAACGTTTAGCAGACAGTATATCGCAAATAAGCGATAAGATTGTAAGAATGCTTGCTACAGCCGATACGGGGCGGCTGATTTCCGAGGGAATGAACATAACAATCGCAGGTAAGCCTAATGTAGGCAAGTCCTCTTTAATGAACAAGCTGCTCGGGGAATCCCGGGCTATAGTAACCGATGTTCCGGGTACCACAAGAGATACGATAGAGGAGATGATGGATTTTAAAGGCATACCTGTTTATCTTACCGATACAGCCGGAATTCATCAAACGGACGATCCTGTTGAAAAAATAGGGGTAGAAAGAAGTAAAGAAGCATTTAACAAGTCCGATTTGATATTGCTTATGGTAGATGCAAGCGAGCCGCTTGGGGAAGAAGATTACTACATTGCACGTCATATAGGTGAAAGAAAGGCGATTATTTTAGCAAATAAAAAGGATCTGGGAAAGAAAGTAACTGAGAATCAATTGAAGGAATTAATCCCGGGGTCCGTTATAATAGACACATCCCTTCTAGAGGAAGAGGGAATAGATGAATTAGAAAAGGTTGTCACATCTATGTTTTACGGTGGCTTGGTTTTAAGTGAGAACCGAAACATCGTTACAAACGCCAGGCATAAGGATCTTTTGTTTAAAGCAGAAAATGCTCTTTTGGAAGGAAGAGCCGCAGTCCTCAGAGAGGAAGCGCTGGATTTTATAGAGATGGATATCAGACAGGCCTATATGTTGTTGGGCGAGATTACGGGTGAGGCTGTTTCTGAGGACATCATTGATCAGATATTTTCAAGATTTTGTTTGGGTAAATAGCGGAGAAAATGCAGATGAAATCCTATATGCTCGGAACATACGATATAATAGTGGTCGGTGCAGGCCATGCGGGATGCGAAGCCGCTCTGGCAGCTGCAAGGATGGGAAAGAGAACGCTTATACTGTCCATTAATTTGGAATCAATAGCTATGCTCGCCTGCAATCCTTCCATCGGAGGTACAGGCAAAGGCCATCTGGTGCGGGAGATCGATGCCTTAGGCGGTGAAATGGGCCTGATAATAGATAAGGCTTTCATACAAAGCAAAATGCTGAATACATCGAAAGGCCCCGCCGTTCATTCCCTTCGGGCCCAGGCAGATAAAACGATTTATCATCAGGAAATGAAAAAAGCGCTGGAAAAGGAAGCAAATCTTGACCTTAAACAGGGTGAAGTTACAGAATTGATAATTGAAGATGGGAAAGCCTCGGGCGTAATATTAAACAGCGGGGCAGCCTATAGATCAAAATGTGTCATATTGGCCACAGGGACGTTCTTGGGAGGCCGAATTTTCATAGGAGAATACAGTTATGAGGGCGGGCCCGGCGGCATGTCTCCATCCATACGGCTTGCGCACCATCTGAAGGAGAAAGGCTTTGCAATGCGCCGTTTTAAAACCGGTACTCCTGCAAGGGTCCTTGGAACGTCATTGGATTATTCAAAAATGACAGAACAGCCCGGTGATAAAGCAATCGTGCCTTTTTCTTTTATGAACGAAAAGCTGGAGTCGAGACAAACTTCCTGTTGGCTTACGTACACAAACAAAATGACACATGAATTGATAAGAGAGAATTTTTCACGCTCTGCCCTGTTTGGTGGTCAGATAGAGGGTGTCGGTCCGAGATATTGCCCTTCCATAGAGGATAAGGTGAATAGATTTTCTGATAAGGAGCGGCATCAATTGTTTATTGAGCCTGAAGGCTTGTCCACGTGCGAAAAATACGTTCAAGGCCTATCGACAAGTCTTCCTGAGGATGTGCAGGAAATGTTTTATCATACCGTTACAGGATTGGAGAAATGCAAAATTGTGCGGCCTGCCTATGCTATAGAATATGATTGCATCGATCCGATGGAGCTCGGGCTCAGCCTAGAGCATCGCAATATAGACTGTCTTTTTTGTGCCGGGCAGTTTAACGGCAGCTCCGGCTATGAAGAAGCGGCGGCCCAGGGCTTGATGGCAGGAATAAATGCAAGCCTGAGGATTGATGATAAGGATCCCTTCATACTCGACAGATCCGTCGCATATATAGGGGTACTGATAGATGATCTTATAACTAAAGGAACAGATGAGCCGTATAGAATGATGACGTCCAAAGCAGAATACAGGCTATTTCTAAGGCAGGACAATGCTGAACAAAGGCTCACCGAAAAAGGACGCAATGTGGGCCTGGTAAATGATGAGCGCTATAGTGCATATGTTCAAAGAAGCAAAGCTGCAAGCGATGAATCAGTGCGCCTTTCCTCCACCTTTGTCTTTCCTTCGGATGTAAATGGGTTTCTTAAAAACATAGGCAGCGCCCCCGTTAAAAACAAAATATCCCTGGAAGAACTACTTCGGCGCTCGGAGCTTACCTATGAGAACATAGCCCCGATTGACCCGGGACGGGAGCCGCTTTCCCGCCATGTGGTGACGTCGGTGGAAGTCAATATTAAATATGAAGGCTATATTGCGAAGCAAAAGCTGCAGATTGAAAGGTTTCAAAAGCTGGAAAGCAAATGCATCCCAAAGGATATGGATTATGGTAATCTAGAAGGGCTCAGGATAGAAGCAAGGCAGAAACTTGCCGGTGTCAAACCGCATTCAATCGGACAAGCCGGCCGGATACCGGGGGTATCGCCCGCAGATATTAATGTACTTTTAATTCATTTGGAGCGAATGAGGCGGGAAAGACGATAAAGGGGGAAGCCGAAAGGTGGAAGTTTTAATCAGGGCCATGGACATCCTGAACATCCCATACGACGGGTCAACCCTGAAGAAATTTTATCTTTACAGAGAAAAAATACTTGAACGAAACAGGGTTGTTAACCTTACGGCAATAAATGATCCCGAACATTTTGAAATAAAGCATTTCGTGGATTCACTTTTGTGCTGCATTCATCCCCAATTTTCAAAAAGCAGTCACATAGCCGATATAGGTACTGGAGCGGGTTTTCCCGGCATCCCCCTAGCTGTATGTTTTAAGGATAAAGAATTTACGCTCATTGACTCCCTTTATAAACGAATTAAAATTATAGAGCAAATCGCCAGGGAGTTAAATATTAACAATGTCAGATTCATACACGGAAGAGCAGAAGACCTAGGTAGGGAAAAAGGACATCGAGACAGCTACGACATTGTGCTTTCAAGGGCTGTTGCCGATTTGAAAGTTCTTTCTGAATATTGCCTGCCGTTTGTAAAGGTGGAAGGACTGTTTGGTGCATATAAATCATTGAATTCCCAACATGAAACGGAGGAAAGTCAAACTGCTGTTAAGCTGCTCGGAGGAAAGTTTGAACGTTGCACTTCCGTTCCGATAAAGGGAGCAGATCTTCCCCATATGATCGTATGGGTTAAAAAGGTAAGGGAGACGGCTGCGAAATATCCCAGAAAAGCAGGAATGCCCGTGAAGAAACCTTTAATATAGCGTATTAAGGGTTTTTTTGTATTATGCTTTTAGTTTCCCCAAGGACAAGCTCCCTGTAAAATGAAGAAAAGGGGGTTGTTCGTATGTTTTTAAGGAACCGCAACAGTCAGATGGATATTCCGGTAGATCGAATACTTATTAATCCGGACCAGCCCAGAAAGGCATTTCCGGATAAAGAGTTGGAGGAGCTTGCAAGTTCAATTCGGGAGTTCGGTGTCATACAGCCTATCATCGTAAAAAGATCGGGAGAAGAATATATTCTTATTGCAGGTGAACGCAGACTTAGGGCTTCAATTATGGCCGGACATAATAAAATCCCTTCCATTATTCGTGAAGCTGATGAAAAAGATATGGCATTAATAGCCTTAGTGGAAAATGTGCAAAGGGAAAATCTCAGTTTCATAGAAGAGGCTTCGGCATATAGGAGTTTAATGTTGGATTATGGTCTGACACAGGATGAAATTGCAAAAAAAGTAGGGAAACAGCAATCTACTATTTCAAACAAAATTCGGCTATTGGCCTTGCCGGATGAACTGATCGCCGCAATTACCGAAAACAGACTCACTGAGCGCCATGCCCGTGCACTCCTCAAAGTGAACGACAACATTCAAAGAAAGCACATACTTGAGAAAATTATCTCCCACGGTTTGAATGTTAAACAGACAGAAAAGCTGATAGTTGATTTTCTTGAAAAAACCGAAGAGGAACGCAGGAAGGCAGAAAAACTGCGTTTTATAAGTTACAAAATATACATAAATACCATAAAAAAGGCATTTTCCACCATTCAGGAAATCGAAACGGCTGCGGAATATCATCAAAACGATAAAGGTGATCATTTGGAAATCCGAATATTGATTCCGAAAAAAGCAGGGTAGCGAAACCCTGAAAACAAGGCTGAAACAATAATTATCCCCGTTGCAGGCCTATCAGATCAGGAATGTTTCACGTGAAACATTCCTTTTATTATCAGGAAATATCTTGTTAGATCATATAACACTGTATATAATGAAAACAACCGGTTCTAATGAAGCAGGCAAGAAAGGGTGATAATCTTTGGGGAAGGCGATAGCGATTTTCAATCAAAAGGGTGGGGTTGGCAAAACTACCACTAATATAAATCTGGCAGCCTGTCTCGCCATGAGAGGCCAAAAAATACTTATATTGGATATAGATCCGCAGGGAAACACAACCAGCGGTGTGGGAATTTCAAAAAAAGGTCTGTCTAAAACTACCTATGAGGTGCTCATAGATGAAGATATACATCCTAGGGATGCAATCCTTCCCACCGGAGTCAGGAATCTGGATATTCTTCCTGCAAGCGTTCAGCTCGCGGGGGCAGAAATAGAACTGGTGCAGTTAGAGGGCAGAGAAAAAAGACTTAAGAAAGCCATAGACAAGATTAAGGACAATTATAATTACATATTTATAGACTGTCCCCCGTCCCTCGGTTTGCTGACCATAAACTCTTTAACTGCCGTGGACAGCGTGTTGATACCGATACAGTGCGAGTTTTATGCGCTTGAGGGAGTTAGTCAGCTGATGAGCACCATTGAGCTTGTAAAAAAGAATCTCAACAAAGATTTAAAAATACAAGGGGTTATCCTGAGCATGTTTGACGGCAGAACCAATCTGTCAATCCAGGTCGTCGAGGAGGTAAAAAAGTATTTCAGGGATAAGGTCTACACCACAGTGATTCCAAGAAATGTCAGGCTGGCCGAAGCCCCCAGTTACGGAATACCCATCACGGAATATGATCCTAGATCTAAAGGGGCCGCCGCCTACATGGAATTCGCTTTAGAGTTTCTAGAGTTGGAAGGAAAAGCGTGATGGGTGCAAAGAAAAGCAGGGGCCTGGGAAAAGGTTTAGAAGCTTTATTTGAAAATGCGGAAGTCAGGGTCAGCGATAACGATGATATAAATGCTAACAGGATAGTGTTTATCGATATACATAAACTTAAACCGAATGCCGACCAGCCAAGAAAGTATTTTGATAATGATAAAATAGAGGAATTGGCGTTATCCATTGAAAAACACGGAGTCATACAGCCGGTTTTGGTTCAAAATATTGAACAGGGTTATGAGATCGTAGCAGGCGAAAGGCGTTGGAGGGCGGCAAGAAGGGCAGGGCTGAAAGAAATCCCGTGCATCGTCAAAGAATTTGACAAAGATGAAGGCGTATTGATTGCGCTGATAGAAAACATTCAAAGAGAGGATTTAAATGCTATTGATGAGGCTGAAGGCATAAATGCGATAGTTATGAATTACGGTCTTACACAGGAGGACGTATCAAAGAGCATCGGAAAAAGCCGCTCTTATATTGCAAATTCACTGCGTCTGCTGAATTTGTCAAACGCAGTGAAGGAACTCATCATCGCCGGTAAGCTTACAGGAGGGCATGGCAAGGCTCTTGCAGGTATAAAAGATCTGATGCAGCAGGAGGAGGCGGCGAAAAAATGTGTAACCTCCAACTGGTCTGTAAGGGACATAGAAGGTTATATACGGGATCTTGATAAAAATTCTCGGAAGATAAAAACGGGGAAAAGAAGCAAAAGCAGGGAGATCGTTTCAATTGAGGATGAGCTGAAAAGAATGTTAGGAACTAAAGTAAGCATTTCATTAGGAAAAACGAAAGGTAAAATAGTAATCGACTGCTACGGCAAAGAAGAGCTGGATCGTTTGATAGAAATGCTAAAATCTCTCAGTTAAAGCCGACTGCAGGATCTGTTGTTTCACGTGGAACATTTGGGAGGAAATCGGATGCCTATATTCAAGGATCAAGGCTTGATGTATGAGGTCATTGAAAACATGCGGTCAATGGTCAGGGTAATAGATGATAAAGAATATATAAAATACATGAATAAAAGCATGCGCGAAGAATTTGGCGACAAAACGGGAAGAAAATGCTTCTCCATGCTTGAAAGAGGTGAAAGCTGTGAGGATTGCGTCAGTTTAAAATGCATAGGCAGCAAAAGACCGGAATCAAAGGATGTTCACTTCGGAGAAAAGTGTTACAGAATTATAGCTTCGCCTGCAAAGATTACCGAGGATTTATTTTATTCAATAGAAATATTCCATGACATTACAGAACAAAAGAAACTGGAATCCGAATCAGCAAGGCATTATGAAAAACTGTTAGGCGATATAAGTTTTGCAAAGCAGATACAAAGAAAAGTTCTGCCGAAGAATAAGGTATATTGGAATTCGCTTAAAATAGAATCATCATATTTGCCGAGTGAAGATTTAAGCGGCGATATCTTTGACATAATCGGATTAGACGACGGCAAATGTCTGTTTTATATAGCGGATGTGTCGGGGCATGGAGTCAGATCCTCTTTGTTGACGATGTTTCTTCGTCAGGTTGTTCGGGGCATGAAGGCTGCAGCGGCAGACCTCACCGCGCTTTTGGAGGAGCTTTTGAAAAGTTACCGGGATCTCAACCTTGACAGCGAGCAGTATATATCTGTTCTTTGCGGCCTTTACAATCGAAACACCAGGGGGTTATCCGTAATAAATGCGGGTCATAATTGTCTTCCCCTTGTAATTGAATCGTCTGACGAAGAAGTTATCATAAAGGAGATATTCGTTAAAGGAATGCCCATTTGCCGGCTGCTGAACAGTTCAAACCATGAAATTCAATTTCTTCAGATGGAAAAGGGCGACAGGATATTGCTTTATACGGACGGCATTACAGAGGCTGCAGATTCAAAGACCGGTAAAAGATTCGGACTTGAGGGTATATATAAAACAATTAAAGACGGTGATTCCCAAAATGAGCTTAGCCTGGCAGACAGGATAACGGAGAATGCAAAAGCATTCGGAGGATCCTCTACCCACGATGATATGGCTGCCATATCGATTGAAATTCTTTAGTCTGCGCTTCTCGCCTGCTTTATGCCCATGTTGGCCAGGGCATCGGCTCTGTTGTTGCGTTCCGTAACATGCTCAAAATCTTTCATGGTAAAGCTGTCGCCGTTCCATTCCGTGAATTTGAGAAAAAGAGCCTTTTTATCGACGGATTTACTTTGCAGGTTTACATGTCCTTTTACGCGAAAAAAATATATTTGATGTACATCAAGATAGTGCAGAAGTGCCTCCCACAAGTCACGATTTTCAACCCCGGTTTTTTTAGAGGTTTTCCAATTGCTTTTAATCCAATTTAAATACCATTTCTGTCGAAAGCAATTTACTAAATAGGAGCTGTCGGAAAAGGCCCATACCACCATGCCTTTTTTCGTAATGGCCTGAAGACCCTTAAGGAGCGCAGTCATCTCCATTCGGTTGTTTGTGGTGTTTCTTTCGCCGCCGAACAGCTCCTTTGTATGGTTTCCGTACTCCAATATTGCGCCCCAGCCTCCGATGTTATATTCGTCTTGATTGCCGGCACAAGCTCCGTCTGTGTGTATAAAAATTCGTTTCATAGCACCCCCTGCGAGTTTTTAAAACTAAATGTAAAGCGATCTTAAATCGCGTGTAATATAATTGTAACAAATCTGCGATATACTTATTTTGGACGAGAAACATTGCCGTCACGATGATTCGTATACATATCATAACATATGAAAACCGATATTAACAGAGAGGAGGCGATTTACGGTGAGAATAAGAGTTCTGGCGACAGTCATTTTTATTATAATGCTTTGCGGAACAGCCTCGGCATTTGCGGCATCCGACCCAGCAGTCACAATCGTAAGTCCGTCCCAGGCCGTATACGGGGATAGTCTTTTGATTTCTATAAAAATAACAGCGCAAAAGACGATTCGGATTTCCCTATACGAAGAAAAGGAAAAGGTAGGAGATAAACTGATATCTATAGATCCCTCATCCGGGAACAGTTTAGGCGAAAAATCTTTATACAGCGTTTCAATCATGACCCCGGAGACTTTTAAAGGGAAAAACAATCTTCAATTCTATAGCAAGCAGATAAGCGACGTTACCCCGGGGTTGTACAGGGTGAAGGCAGATACCCTTGATACTGTGGGAGCTGTAACGGCCTCATCTGACTCCAGGTTTATTGTGATGCCTAAAGAAAGCGAGACCGCAGAGGGAAGCGCCATATTTGAGACACAGCAAACGGGCGCCTTCCAATGGGTACAGAATTTGCTTAAAAGTATCTTTGGAAATTAAAGGCGGCGCAATGCCATGAACAGACCGAAGGGTACAGAAGGGTTAAAGACGATATTGATAATAGCATTGTTTTTTTCGACAATGCTATTATTATATTTCAATTGGGGCTATCCTGATATAAAGGCTTTTCGCATTCTTCATCTGGTTTCCGAAGAGGATGTTGTCGAAGCCCCTGCAATTAAAGAAGTGGTGCATCCTTTGGATGTGGTGGTTAACTTCGGGGCAGGTACCTATGCTCGATTGGGGTGGGGTCAATTTGATTCCTGGAACGAGTGTGTAGCTGCACTGGCATATTATAGCCGGGGAAATATGGTTTTGGTAGAAGAAATTACTTTATCACAGTATGATAAAATAATGGATTTCCGCTCAATTCGTTTCGATTTTCAGTACGGGATCCCTTTTAACTCTTTCTGCAGGCATTACGATATAGCATCTGTTCAGGGGTTTGGACAAATTGAAACATTCAGTGAGGTAGGATACTCATTGGGAAGCCCCGAAAGCATCTTCATTGCAGATAAAATTAAAGGTAAGTATTACAGAATAGTGTCAAGCGAACAGGTTTCCCGCCTAAGCGCATTGATATCCGCTGCAGAAAAGGCAGATTATATAACCTGCTATCCGATCGGCACATTTGTCGGCACTGGCGGAAAGACAATTATTCCTTTAACCTTTGAAAGCAGGTTGGCGAGCATAGGTTTCGAACCTGAACTGTCGGGCAGGAACGGGGCCCGCATCCGGGAATTTGCCGAGATTTTTTTTGGAGAGAGCTTCGATTTTGTAAGAAGGATAGAAGAAAGCAAGGGTACTCTCATTTATATGTACGGCTACGGCGGTAAGGTGCTCACTATAAATCCGGACGGAAGTGCGGAATATAAGGAGAAAATCGGGGTTGGCAGCGGCCAGCACGATTATTTTGAAAGCCTCGGGGGAGCATTGCAATTTGTGGCATCTCACGGAGGTTTTAATTCTAGAGGGGATTTGATTCCTTATTTAAAGGAATCGAAGCTGATAGATAAAGATAAGAAAAAGGGATATGTCTTTATTTTCGGAATGAGGATTTCCGATGAAAGCCTGTACAGTGTGGGAAGTGAAATCATCAGCGTTGAAATTATAGGCGGACAGGTAATCAACTATAAGAGAAATATGATCACTATTGATGGCTATGATAAGACTATGACGAAAGAAACTTATTCTGCTATAAACATGCTTGCAAAAAACTATCAGTATATTAATTCGGTTCTCTTATCGGAAGGTTATAAGTCAAGCCCTGAAAAGGGAGAGGCGTTGTTTGATTATATTTCTGAAAGAATACTGCTGGTAAAGACAGGTTATGTAAGGCCTGTTGAAGGCAATGAGCTCATCCCCTCTTTTGTTGTTGTGGTTGAAGACATAACATTTTATTTTGATCTGTTCGATGTGGAGCCGCTCGGATATAATAAAAGCGGCGGAATTTAGGGGATAAAATGGACTGGACCAAGGCAAAAACTATCCTGATCATCGCCTTGCTGATCACAAATCTCTTTCTCGGAATTATTTATGTGGCGGCGCAGATAAAACAAGGTGCCGGAGAAAAAATGCTGCATAAAGAAACCGTAGAGCTGTTGGAGAAAAAACAGATACGAATTTTGACCGAGCTTCCCATTAAACACAGCAAAATGGCAGTTTTAAATGTCAGATATGATCGCATGGATCAGGATGTTTTGGAGACATTGCTTGAAAAGCAAGAAGGAATGGGAGAAGATCGCAATCAAGACGATTTTGTGAAGTATGCCGATAATTTCTTGAATAAATGTGGTATTTTAAGAGAAAATGTGGTATTAGAAAAGGTAGAAGTGCAAGGTAAGAAAACGAGGGTTACATATAAAAACGTTTATGAGGGTTTTACCATTTTAGAAAGCTATGTAAAATGTACGATAGAAAATGGGCTGGTAACGGAATTCAGTCGATACTGGCTTCATCCTTTGGAGTTTGGAAGAACGAAAAGGGAGACGATGTCAGCTTCAGCCGCACTTATCCACTTTATGGGCGAAAATGAGCAAACTGAGGAAGTTTGTATTGAAGGGATGGAGCTTGTGTATTGGCTGGATCCCTCAGCGTATGGCATGGAATCTACGCTGTATGATACGGCTTTTCCTGCGTGGAAGGTTACATATAGCGGCGGAAAAATACAATACATACCTGCTTATATGGAATAACAAATTAGTTCTGTTGGCCAAAATCATATAACTGTCAAATGGAAAGGTTATGCTATGACGTTAAATTTTTGTTCCTTTTCAAGCGGAAGCAGCGGAAATTGCTATCTTGTTCGAACAAGAGATACAGCATTGCTTGTAGATGCCGGAATAAGTCTGAAAAGGATTCGGGAGGGACTTGCCGATACAGGGACTGATCCCCGGCAGCTTGCCGCGGTTCTTGTTACCCATGAACACGGTGATCATATCAGAAGCCTGGGGGCGCTTCTGAGAAAAAAGCAAAACTTAAGGGCTTATGCCAACGAAAAGACCTGGCAGGCTATAAAAGCGGATTCTTCGGCAGAAAGAAGGATGTGTTTTGAACAACAAGCCTTTCACGGTGGGAGACATCGAAATAAAGGCTTTTAATGTTTCCCACGACGCTGCAGATCCGGTAGGATATTCTTTTTACTGCATGGGAAAGCAGATAAGCATTGTAACTGATACAGGCTGTATAAAGGATGAGGTTGTCGAGGAGATTGTAGAGGCCGACATTTTGGTTATTGAAGCTAACCACGATGTGGACATGTTGAGAATTGGCCGCTATCCCTGGTATTTGAAACAGAGGATATTGGGAGATTCGGGCCATCTTTCCAATGAATCGGCCGGTAAGGCGCTTACGAGACTCTTATCAAGACATAGTAAAGAAAGAAGAATTCTGTTGGCGCACCTTAGTAAGGAAAACAATTTTCCCGAAATGGCCTACCAAACAGTAAAAAATATTTTGGAAGAGCAAAATTATTATATAGGAACTCATACGAAACTAGGCACCCTTATAAGAGATGAAATCAGCATAGTATACGGGGTGTGATATTACAGACAGGAGGGATATGGAGTGGACGAATACAAAACACAGATGAATGAGGAAAATGAATACATTAATGCAGAGTTTTCAATAAAAGAAGATAGGAAAAAAACCAAAAGCAGCAAGAGGCTGCTTTCAGCTTTGCTTGTCATACTCCTGTCCGGTGGGGCCGGTTTCGGAGGAGGCATGGTTGCACTACATCATTATGGAAGCACCGGATCGCCTGATTCGGCCAACATCATTAAAATTAACGCGGAGGATAATGTAAACACGGCGGAAGCCGTTGCCGCAAAGGTAATACCCTCCGTAGTCGGAATAAGTACGACTACCGAGATGGTAAGGCGCGATATCTTCGGTTTTCAAAGCGGGCGTCTTGTGGAAGGCGTCGGTACAGGTATTATCGCAGATAAAAAGGGTTTCATTTTGACGAACTCCCATGTGGTCAGTGATGGGAAGGCCAAAACCATTACGGTGCAGCTTACCGATGGAAGGGAGTTGAAGGGTGAAGTTCTTTGGAACGATAAGATACTGGACTTGGCGATGGTTAAAATTGATGCGGATAACCTGACTCCGGCAGAGTTAGGGGATTCGGACAAAGTCAACATCGGGGCATACGCGGTTGCAATAGGAAATCCTCTTGGGATGGCATTTGACAGAAGCGTAACCCAAGGTGTAATAAGCGGTCTGAATCGGACAATTAACGTAAGTGAACAAAGTGGAACCATGTTGATGGAAGGTCTTATGCAGACCGATGCCTCCATAAATGCTGGAAACAGCGGGGGACCTCTTTTAAACAGTAAAGGACAGGTCATAGGTATAAATACCGCAAAGGCCCCTGCAGGTGAGGGTTTGGGCTTTGCCATTCCGATCAATACGGCAAAACCGATAGTACAGGAAATAATGGAGACAGGAGTGTTCAATAAAGCATTTATAGGCATTAGCGGTACGGATATGGAAATTTATCTTCAGGATTATCCGGAGGATGATTTAGGTACCAAAACAGGAGTCTATGTCAGGCAAATATACCCGGAAACTCCGGCCGACATTGACGGATTGTTGATAGGCGATGTAATAGTTGCAATTGACGGAAAAAAAATCCGCAACATGGAAGGGTTGACAAGAGAGTTGTTTTCATACAAGCCTGAAGAAAAGGTAAAGCTTACTATATTCAGAAAGCGCCATAAGGTGGACATAGATCTCACCCTCGGCAAAGCAGATTAGCAGGAAGGATACAGCTTGAAGATAAGAATTCTGTGTGTAGGCAAACTAAAGGAAAAATATTGGTCCGCTGCTGCTG
>CAYRNC010000003.1:50135-52259 GCA_964425645.1 uncultured Oscillospiraceae bacterium
GAATATATTAAACGGTTGGAGAGGTATTGCAGAATATATGTTTCAGAAATAAAGGAGGAAAAATTATTTGACGGCGCCTCTCCGGCTGAAAAAGAAAAGGGAAAGACTGCCGAAGGGAACAGAATTCTTTCTAAGTTAGGGATAAATGATTATGTCGTCGCCTTGGATGCAGGGGGTATCGCTTTGTCCAGTGAAAAGCTGGCAGAGCGGATTCATCAGTTTGCACTTTCAGGGGTAAAGGAAATCGCATTTATTATCGGGGGCTCAAACGGTCTCTCTGAGCAGGTATTCCGGCGCGCTGATTTAAGACTGTCATTTTCCAGGATGACCTATCCTCATCAGCTTATGAGGATCATTCTCTTGGAACAAATCTACCGATGTTACAAAATACTCAGAAACGAGACCTATCATAAATAAACAGTCAGGCCCCCGGCATGTGCCGGGGGCTAAAATGCTAAAGAATGAACAGAATCACAAAGTAGATAAGCATAATTATAAGACCCAGCGGAATTCCTAGAACGGCCCATTCCCTGCTTCCTATATGCAGCTTGCTTGCGGAAACGATGTTGGGGATATTTCCAGGTATCAGCATTCCGCCGCTTACAAGCAGGCCCATCAGTATTGCCGTAATTTGACTGTCTGACATCATGGGACTTATTTCAGCAGCCGCCAAAGTAGCGTTGTCTAAAACGGCGGAAATCATATTTATCCAATAGAGTGCCATGCTGTGAAGTTTTATTATATAAGCATTGATAAGAGGTTTGAATCCAGCGCCGAGGAGCTCCAAAGCGACCACGAACAGAAATATCTTTCCTGCCCGGATGAATATCTCGGGGTAGCCTTCCGGGGCGAGGCTGACATGGGAAACAGCCGCTTCCCTTTCAAGTTCGGCCTTACTTAATATTTTTGCCTTTGTTCCCACAAAGACAGCACCCAATATGCCAACCGCTAACACACCGGGTACTATGTATATGCCTAAAGTGCGCGCAAGGAATAGGAAATCTTCATTCAAGACTGATACAACGATCGTTGCCAGGGGCTCGCCGATCGGGGTTAAGGCGGCTCCGAGACCGATGGAAAAACAAGCTATTATGACAAAGCGAACCCTCATTTTCCTTGATATTGGAAGGGCCTGGGCCATCTCTACCAACACTAAAGATGCTATGATAGCCGTAATGATACTGGATATAAAGCCCAGGACAATAATGATTAAAAACATGATTATAGGCATGCTCACCCTGCGGGATACGGCGTCCATTCCGGATCTGATTTTTATGACTGTAAATTTAAACAGCAGGCCTGCAATCAATACAGCGGCGGTGATAAAATACAGCATTCTGTTATGCAATATTTCAGATGCGAGATGCATGGACATGACTTTTGATACGCCGGTAGCCAAAAGGCCCATGGTGAAAAGGAAAATTTCAAGATTGTGTTCAACTTTTTTAACAATAAAAGGTATGGTTAGTATTGCCAGAAGAATAATTGCCAATCCTATAATCATTCAAGTAAACCTCCTGCCGGTCAATAAAATAGATGTTTTGATTCAATTCACGAATGTCATTTTAACAATGGAACCGTTTAATTTCAAGTCCTTATTCGTGATTTCTTTTAAATGTAAAATAACTGTTGATTTTTTTATCAAAAAATGTTATTTTATTAACAACAACAGAATTCGTACTGAGATCATTAGGGTTTGGCCCGAGTGGGAAGGCGGAAACATCATAACTTTTAATTGTCTGCCGCCCTTGTGCACCCTCCCGCGTGGAGGTTTTTTATATATAAAGAAAGGGGAAGCCGTCATGGAATCTAGAATAGCGCTGATAGGTATAGTAGTCGAAAACAAAGAATCTGCAGAAAAAATAAATTCTGTTCTTCACGATTACTCCGACTATATCATGGGAAGAATGGGTCTTCCCTGCGTCAGAAAAAACATTAACGTAATAAGTATCGTAATTGATGCCGAAGGTGATGTCATAAGTGCATTGTCAGGAAAATTGGGAATGCTTCCTGATGTGAGCATTAAAACGGTGTATTCAAAGACTGCAACAAACAGCAGTCGTGCGGGGAAGGTAGTGTCTACTAGGCTATGAAAAAACATAGCAAGAACCTTGATAGCTGAAT
>CAYRNC010000004.1:0-49826 GCA_964425645.1 uncultured Oscillospiraceae bacterium
GTAAGAAAAGTCGCAGAGAAATTTGGTTGCTTCTGCGACTTTGTCTACAGTCTGAAAAGCCACCCGAAGGTGGCTTTTGTGATACCGCTTTGGATTTTAATATTAAGATAGCTGAAAAACTTACTGCAGAAGCTGCAGGACGCTTTGCGGCTGCATGTTTGCCTGGGCAAGCATAGCCTGAGAGGCCTGGGACAGTATGTTGTTCTTTGTAAATTCCATCATCTCCTGAGCCATGTCCACGTCTCTGATACGGGATTCTGATGCGGAGAGGTTCTCTGAGGTCGTTCCCAGGTTATTGATCGTATGCTCTAAGCGGTTTTGCATGCCGCCAAGCGCAGCTCTTTGCGAGGATACTTTCTCTATAGCGGCCCCGATTGTATCTATGGCGGTATTGGCATCTGCCTGAGTGGTCAGATCTACATTATCAACGCCGAGCACCTTGGCGCTCATGTTATTTATAGATAAAGATGTGGCTTGGCCGCTGTTTGCCCCAATCTGAAACTGCATAGAGTTATCTTTTACCGTGAAGCTTCCCTCGTATGTACCATCTGCGGCATCAGCCTTCAGGCTCACATCAAACAAGTCTGCATCTACAGAATTATCCTCCGAATCCGTGACAGTGACGTTAAAGACCTCGGCTTTAGCATCTGAGGCAGCGGTGTACTTTAGGGTGAAGGTTTTGCCATCGTCACTCGATTCCATATCATCTGCACTAAGTCCGTAGTCAGCGAAATTATTGACAGCAGTGCCTTCAAGAGTCCATGATGAAGTTGATTCTACATAAGTGAATGTATATTCACCTGTTTCTATACCTTCATCAACGTTTTCCGAATTAAAGGTGATCTTATCCGCTAAATCGCCTGACAAAACACCTTCCGCTTCTTTAGCTTCGGCCCCGGCTTTATATTCGATGCTGACGGAATATGTATCTTCGGATATGCTGGCCCCGCCCTCGATACTTATATCGGTGATATTTCCACTTGCATTATCCTCGATCTCTACCTTGTAAGCCATTGTACCGTCAAGCAATTTCTTTGTATTGAACTCGGTGTCTGTGGATATCCTCGATATTTCCTGCGCAAGCTGATTTATTTCCTTTTGGATCTCTGCGCGATCCTCTTTCGTATTCGTATCGTTTGCCGCCTGGACCGCGAGCTCTCTCATCCTTTGAAGGATGCTGTGAGTTTCGTTTAAGGCACCCTCTGCTGTCTGGATAAGGGAGATCCCATCGTTTGCGTTTCTCGTCGCCTGATCAAGTCCCCTGATTTGACCTCTCATTTTCTCGGAGATGGCAAGGCCTGCTGCATCGTCTCCGGCCCTGTTGATTCTAAGACCCGAGGACAGCTTCTCAAGGGATTTGGATGTTGATGTTGTGTTTGCCGAAAGCTGTCTGTAGGTGTTGAGAGCAGCTATATTGTGATTAATTCTCATCTTTTGTTCCTCCTTGAACTGTTTTTTGATTTTGGGCCGAGTTCCTTCTCGACCTACTATTGACGGTTTTCTTTCGTACGCAAAGCTAACCTGCGGATAAATGCGCGGCCAACGCACTTTGTATTTATATATCGGTTAAACCGTTATATACTTTAGATAAATCTGTTAGGGTTATTAGATTTTAACACTGCTGCAATATTCGTGCAGTCTGCCGGGCCGGCAGATTCTTTATTTGCTCTTATGGTTTCAAGAAGTTCTTCCCGCACAACTTTTACGGATTTAGGTGCATCAATTCCTATTGCAACTTTATCGCTTGAAAGTGATAGGAGAGTTATCCTGATGTTGTCGGAGATGATCAGAGATTCACCCGGCTTCCTGCTTATGACTAACATGAGGAGCCTCCTGTTCTTTCATCGGAAAAAGGTCTGTGCCTTACGGTGTAGTCGCTGTTTTGAAGTATTACCTGCCTTCCTATGTTTGTTTTAGGGTTCAGCGCTATCGGGCTTTTTATATTTATCGACATTTCCTCGATAGGACCGGATACGTTTGCGATCACGAGGAAAATGAGCTCATTCGGACCTTCGGCTTTTAACGCCCCTAAATCCTCTTCCGCAAGAAGGGGAGCAAAGTTCGGGTAGAAATGTTCAGGATCAAACACTAAAAAGCAGGGGACTACGTTTTGTGCGGATTGCAGGTAAAGAAAAGGGATATTGTCGAAGCTTTTATGAAAGAGAGCAAAGCAGGTATCCTCCTCAAAGCCGTAAATGCCTTCGGGGAAATTGAAAAGATCACTTTCTTTTACCTCGATATCTCCGAAATCTCTCGTATTGATTTTCATTGCCATCACTTCCTCATGCCCTCGCATCCATTTTGTCGCGGGCTTCGTAGTTCGGATCCGCACTCTTTGGAATATAGATGGGCCCGCCTACGTATTTTATAACTACCTTCGGTCTTTCCAGTATTTCCAGCTCAAAGCTTGGAGGGGTAAAGACGTATCCGCTGTTGCCTGATCCCGGCGCGTAATCCCCTATGCCGCTGAAGTCGAAATCAAGCTGCATGCTTTGAGATTCAAACGTCGGATCCGGTCTTTGCTTTAAAAATTGATGTATCATGTTTTGAATGCCCCTGCTGAACTGCTGAAACATTACGGGATCATCTTCCGTTTCATTCATTTTTTCTATCATTCGAAGAACGCTGTTATCGGAATAGCGGGCGGTAGCCGTATAGGTGAGACTGTATGCAAGAGCCGTATGGTTTTGCACAAAAGAATCGCGTCTGCTCTGTCTTTTCTCCGGTTTCAGGATATGATCGTTCTTTTCAGATTTTAGTTTTTTTGTCCCGGCCTCATCTTTTTTTTGTTCCGGGGCCTTTTCCACATATCTTATGGATATAGGTATTGTCTCTATAGTGATAAGCTGCTGCACCTTTCTCCCTCCTTTTAACGCTAAGACATGAAGTCGAAGATGGTCGGCTGTATCACCTTCGTGCCCATTTGAAGGGCGGCGGCATAAGCAAACCTTTGGGATTCAAATTCGATTATGGCGGCGGCGGGGTCTATGCCCTCTGTAGACACCTGTCTCTCTTTAAGGTTGAATGTTCTATCCTCTATCCGCTCGGACATGAATTCGAGGTATGAGGTTTTTGCTCCTATCTTTGTCATGCACCTGCTAATGTTATCGCCGGCATCCTCAAGAAATTCAAACAGGGCATTTGCTTTGTCGTAGGAACAGTTTTCGGACTCGAATTCATCTGCCAAAGCCCCTAAAAGATCATAGATATTGCCCGAAACGATTTCGCCTTCCAGGGATACGGTCCCTTTGCCGACTATACTGATGCCTGCAACAGAGTAGTCAAAGACCGTGCTGTCATCGATTTTTCCTGTCAGCTTATCGAAGCTTATACCCAGACCGATGTCCACAAACATGGAATCCTTTTCAAGGGATTCAAACAAATCCGCATTGTCTATAGGAGAATCATCCGGAAGGGGCAGATCTAAAGAATAGCCGTTATATTGAAGTTTTCCGTCCTTTATTTCAAAGGGCCTTTCGCTTGTGTTGGTGCCTCCGAAATAGTAGCTGCCGGATGAATTGGAGTTAAGGGTCTGAAACAGCTGATCCTGAATATTTCGAAGTTCCGTAGCGACTATCGCTCTTTCCGCCTCGCTTTGAGTACCGTTTAATGCAAAGATGATCTTTTCTTTTGATGTTTTAAGAAGCTCCTCTATATGGGAGAGGGCGGATTCCGCATCGGTAAGAGATGCTTTTGCGTGGGCTATATTGCTTTTGTAGCCTTCCGCTTTGGCCAGGTCTTTGCGAATTTGAAACGCTCTGATCGCTGAGGAGGTGTCTTCCGAGGATTTTGCGAATTTCCTTTCCGAGGCAACCTGGGTGTTCAATCTGTTAAGCTCAATCGACAGATTATTGAGTGAACGGGTATATTGGGCGGTTATCATTCTGTTTGTAATTCTCATAGCTTTCCTCCGGTTTAACGTCCTGCTATTCCCATTCTGTTGATAATTGCGTCTACGGCTTCATCCAGAATCGTGAAATAGCGCATGGCCGCGTTATAGGACTTTTGGTATGCCATTAAATTTATGCCTTCCTCATTCAGCGATACCCCTTTAATGGATTCCCTTGCCGTGAAAAGTCCCGACAGCACATCCTTTGATGTGTTCGAATAGTTCTGGTGAAGTTCCGTGTCCAATGCAATTTCGCCTATCAAGGCGGATAAAAAATCATGAAAGCTGCCCTTGAACATTAGGTCAGAAGATGGATCCCCGGCATCTTTATAGAATTCGGTTTCTGTATCGATTGCTGATATCATTCTTATAATGTTATCTCCTCCATCGGCTCCGTACAGGGTTGTGGTGATGAAGGAAGCATCTGCCAGCCACTCATCTGAAATCCTTATGTTTGCCGCTGTGATGGGGCCTCCTCCCGATGCGGAGAAAAGGGGTTTTGGATCAGTGTCGGGATCTGCGGTGTTAAGATCGTTAAGCACTCTGGCTAGATTGGATGCAAGAATATCCATGGAGTTTTGATAGTATTGTGTGCCTCGAAATTCGTTTGTTCCTTTGCCGTTTATGAGATCTAAATAACCCCGGACGGAGCCTCCGGAAAAGAATTCGGTGATATCCGTATTTTCCCTTATGCCGAAGCTTCCTGCTATACCGATTGAAACTTTATCCGAATCATCCGTCACATAAAGCGTATTGAACATGCCGCTGTCTACAATTCCTATTGATGTGCCTGTAGCTGCGTCATACAAAGATATAGTCAGGCGTTCAACCGTTAGATCTTCGGAAATTTTTTCAGGAATCGTGCTGACTTTTATATTTACAAGAGCGGAAAGCTCGTCTATCAGTAAATTCCTTTTGTCCAGCAATTCATTCGGAACGTTGCCGTAGGTTTGTTCTTTGCGGATCTGATCGTTCAGATTTGCTATGCCTTTAACTTTAGTGTTGAAATCGTTATCGATTACGACCTTGGATAAGTCAAAAACCTGTTGACTCCTGGCCTGGCTAACTTGATTGGAATACACGTTTATCATCTGTGTAACCTTCTGGGCTGCGGTTCTTGCTATCAAGGCTATATCCCCGGCAGAAGGAGTTTCTGAAAGTGTCTGCAGTTCGTTTATGAAATTCGAAAGCTCGTTTAGAAGTCCGTCCGTTGAAGCTTCATCGAAGATGCTTTCTATATCGCTTAGACCGGCAAGAATCGTGTCAAGCTTGCCGTTTTCAGATGCCTGTTCACGATAGCGGGCGTCTAAAAAAGGGTCTCTGATCTGGCTTATGCCTGATATCTCCACTCCCAGCCCTACGGCGGCGCCTTGCAGTACGTATTTTTGAGTATATCCTCCGCTTGAGATGGAATTTTGATCTACCCTTTGCCTTGTATAGCCCAAGGTATTGACATTGGCAATATTATTTCCTGTCACATCGATATTCGCCTGGCTTGCCGCCAGTGCCCTGCTTGCGGTATGAAAGGCTAAAAATGTCGGTCTCATGGTGGTTCTCCTATAGCTATATCATGGCTTCAAAGGATTTAAAAATCTTTGTATTTACTGCTTTTGCATCTTTTTCATATGTCCTGTTTTCCATCACGGTCCCTTTGGCAGAAAGAGCCTTATCAATATTATGAAGTTCGGTTGTAAGCAGAAGGCGGCATTTGTCTTTATAGAAAGCGACATCCTGAACAACTTTTGCAAAGCGGCCTACTATGGTGCAGAAATGCAGCTGCCGATCCTCTGGGATCTGTTGGATGAGAGATGAGAGGTTGCCCTCTCTCATGTTAAGCTTTTCGATATAATCGGATACCTTGCGGTCAAAATCCTTTGTCCCGTGCATCAAAGCCTGCTGAACTTTAAGGTTCTCGTTTAAGGAGATCATATCCCTAGTTTTGATCGCTTCAAGCTCCTGTTTTATCACCGGTAAAATGTCTTCGTATACCGACAGTATTTCGCTGAGGTAGTCATAGAATTCATTTATCACTGTTTTATTCATCTTTTCAGTATCTCTTCCGCCAGTATATTTGCAGGGATATCGTATTCGCCTTTTTCTATTGCTGTCTTCAGCTCCTGTATCCGATCTTCGGATGTCTTAACCGAAACCTCATAGAGTATTGCCGATTTGGCGACGGTAATCCTTTTATCGTCAAACGTTCCGGTGCTGCTGCTGGATATCTCCGAGCTGTCCACCTTATTTTTCTGAACGTATTTACTGTTCTCTTCCGTTTGGATATTTCTTGCGGGATCCGATGCGTTATCCCTCACCTGGTTTGGCTGCACAGCCTTATTTTTGTTTACAAACGAAATCTCCATGAATAAACCCCCTTGTTATGTCTATAAAAACTGCCAAATAGGCCTGAATGCTTTCCCTTCAGCCTCTATGTCGGTTTATTCTGCAAAAACTTTAGTAAAAGATAAAATATTTTTATAATTTTTTTATCGCGTTGATTTACATTTTGGCATATTATTTGCGTTTAAGTAAATATATTTAATAACTTGTATAATTATGTTGCTTTTTAGGATGGGCTTATGCTAATATAATAACCATAACAAAAAAACCAAGAAATAGTTACAAATATCTGGTAGTTACTGTATAAAGGCAAACTTGCTAAAAGGCAAGGACGCAAAACCATAGGGTCTAAGGTGTAAAATAATGCACTATGACAGCCTGGTTGCTGCAAGTAATAAAAAGCGGCTTAAAAATTGCGGTCCCTTTGCCATCTTAGCAACATTTGCGAAGATGGTTTTTTTATATGGGAGGCAAAAGATGATAGGAGATTCTATAGCATCTGCCTTGATGAAAAAGGCTTTGGACGGCAGTTGGCATAGGCAGAAAGCCATAGCGGACAATATCGCCAATCACGAAACGCCCGGTTACAAGGCGGTAAAGGTTGACTTTGAATTAGAGTTGAAAAATGAAGTAAGGCGACTCGGGGGGGCCGGGCCGGATATGGCTGGTCAGACGTCAATTCTAAACTGCGGGGTAAGGTATTTTCAGGATAAATCTTTATCGGAGCGGGCCGATGGCAACAACGTCAATTTAGACGTGGAAAACATTGAAATGGCAAAGACTCAAATTCAGTATCAGTTTTTGACAAGAGCGATGTCGGATTTTTATTCGAGGCTTCGCTATGCGATAAGTGAAGGGAAGCGATAAAATGAATTTTTTAAGGTCCTTTAATATATCAGGTTCCGGCTTAACGGCACAGAAGCTGCGCATGGATGTAATCGCGCAAAACATCGCTAATGCACAGGTCACCCGAACCGAAAAAGGCGGTCCTTACCGAAGAAAATTGGTCGTCCTAAACAGTATGGAAAAGGGCGGCAGCTTCAGTGATGCGCTTTTAAAAGCATCGGAGAAAACGGGAGGCGTCCAAGTGAGCGCAATTGTCGAGGACGCTGCACCTTTTGTTCCGGTATATGACCCCTTTCATCCCGATGCTGATGGTGAAGGCTATGTAATGCTCCCCAATGTCGATAAAACCAAAGAGATGATCGACCTGTTAGGTGCAAGCAGGGCATATGAATCCAATGTGACGGCTTTTAATGCCATAAAGGCAATGGCGTTAAAGGCTCTGGAAATAGGAAGATAGCGGTAGGCGGAGGTATTAAAAATGGCGATAATTCCGATAGGAACCATTCAAAACTCAAAGGGCATAGAACCTTTAAACAAAGATCTGTCAAAGCTTTCTGAATCGCTTGGGGCAGATGGAGGGCAGGGGTTCAAAGATGTTATCGGCGAACTCATCAGCAACGTTGAGGAGACCGAAGCAATAACGAAAACGGACGCCTACAAATTGTCCGTAGGTGAAGCGGATGATCTGCATACCATAATGATTAATGCCGCAAGGGCGGATATCGCTTTGCAGACCATGGTGCAGTTAAGAAATAAGGTGCTTGAAGCTTATTCCGAGGTCATGAGAATTAACCTGTAAATGAAAAACAAGGTAAAAGGTCGGGACGGCTATAGGCTTTCGGCACCGGTTATATTGCATAAAAATATGACTAATGTAACTAAATTTCTATTTTGAACGGAAAAATATTACCTGTATGAACGAACAGATAACTAAGACATTGGCTCCTGTCAAACAGTTTTGGGCCGCCACCTCCAAAGGTGTTAAAAAAATGATAATTGCAGGCATGATCATGGCTGTCGTTTCTGCAACATGTCTCAGCATATTTCTTAATGTAAAGGATTACGTGGTCATTTATGATCGGCTGACATCCACGGAGACCTCGGAAATTCTCGCGCAATTGCAGCAAATGAAGGTGGATGTAAAGGTGGATGGTTCGGGTTCTGTAACGGTTCTTAAAAAAGATGAATCCCGAGTCAGAATGGCCCTTGCTACCGCAGGATATCCGAGGAGCGGCCTTAGCTATTACATGATTGAACAAGGCGGCGGAATGTTGACTACGGATTACGAAAGACAGCAGTACGTGAACATGCAGCTTCAGGAAAGGATAGCCGCCAGCATCAAAACCTTAGACGGGGTAAGGGATGCGATAGTTACCATAACCGCACCTGGTGACAATGTTTTTTATCTTCAGGAAAAAGAACCCCCTTCCGCCTCAGTCATCATTCACATGGAAAACGGAAACACTCTTGGTGAAAGCCAGGTTTTAGGAATTCAAAACCTGGTTGTAAAATCCGTTGCAGGTTTAGCCCGTGAAAATGTAGCGATTTCCGACAGCGGTGGAAACGATCTTACGGGAAACAGCGGTACCGATATCGCCGGCCTTTCGAAGATAAGCATAACAAAGAAGATAGAAAGCGATATAAAAAAGAAGATAATGTCCGTTTTGGAGGGTCCCTATGGCAGCGCCGGACTCAGAATATCTGTATCCGCCACCGTTGATACGGACGATCTTTTTAAAGAAGAAAAACTGTATACACCCTCACCCGACGGCAACAACACCGGCGTAATAAGCGAGGAAACAAGGAGCGAGGAGTCTTCATTCTCGACCGGGCCGGACGGTGGAGCAGCCGGTGCATCGAGCAACTCTGAGATTCCGACATATCCCATTTACGGAAGTTCGGGTGAGAGCGAATCCGGCAGTTCAAGCGAAAGCACAAAGTATCTGGTCAGTCAGGTCATTTCCCAGTTTCAAAAGGACGGGGCAAAGATAGAAAACGTATCCGTAGGTATAGCCATAGATAAAGCTGTATTTGAGCCGGCGGAACATGAAAAGATTACCCGCCTTGTGGCATATGCCGTGGGGATAGAACCTGAAAACATAGCGGTAGAGAATTTTGAATTTTATGTACCGGATGCACCGACAAAAGTATCTGAAGAAAAAGGTATAAACAAACTGTTCATATACGCCGGAGCTGCAGGAACGGTCCTCCTTTTAGCCATAGTCTTCGGAGCAACGATGCTGTTTAAAAAAAGGCGAAAAGGAACCGAAATGCCGGAGCCGGAGGTTGCTTTGTCGGAAGAACAGGCCTTAAACGATCTGTTTGGGGAAGAGGCGGTGCCACAGATCACCCCCGTTAAGGATGCAAGAAGAGATCAGATAAAAGATTTTGCCCTTTCAAATCCTGAAATAGCGGCACAGATGATACGTTCATGGTTAAAAAGCGATGACAGTGTATAAAAGAGGGTTGAACAGATGGACAGACTGAGTCCGCGCCAAAAAGCGGCACAGATAATAATATCCTTAGGAACCGATGCAGCTTCGGGGATCTACAGGCATCTGCAGGAAGAGGAGGTTGAAAGGCTCACGTATGAAATCACGAGGCAGCAAAGCGTTTCCCCCGAGGTGGCGGATGAAGTCATCGATGAATTTTACGGGCTCTGTGTAGCCCAAAAAGTATACCTTGAGGGAGGTATCACCTATGCCAAAAACGTGTTGGAAAAGGCTTACGGGGTACAACAGGGAACCGCATTGCTTGAAAGAGTGACAAAGACCCTAAGAACCAAGGCCTTCGCCTTTATACGCAAGACGGATTATAAAAATCTGATGAACATGATAGTGAACGAGCACCCTCAGACCATAGCCTTAATCTTGTCCTATGCAAGGGCAGATCAGGCTTCGTCAATAATAGCTGAGCTTCCGAAAGATGTCAGAGTCGAGGTGGTGGAGAGGATAGCGAAAATGGACAGGACCTCTCCCGAAACGATTCGCCATGTGGAGGCCATTTTAGAGAAGAAGTTTGAGTCGGTGCTGTCGGTAGACCTGCTTGAAGTGGGAGGTATCAACTACATTGCGGAGATAATGAACAAGATAGACAGGGGAACGGAAAAATTCATATTCGATGAGCTTGGCCGGAAGGATCCCAAGCTGACTGAAGAGATCAGAAACCGTATGTTCATATTTGAAGATATAATCACTTTGGATTCCCTGTCCATCCAGAAATTCTTAAGGGAAGTTGACACAAAGGATATGGCCATCGCCCTGAAGGGGGCCAACAAGGAGGTCACGAATATCATATTTGCGAATATGTCCCAGCGCATGGGCGAGACGATTCAAAGCGAGATAGAATACCTGCACAATGTCAGAGTGAGAGATGTGGATGAGGCGCAGCAAAAGATAGTTGCTATTATAAGGCGGCTTGAAGAAGAAGGGGAAGTAGTAATTACCAAGGGCGGAAAGGATGATATCATTGTCTAGCATTGTAAAATCCAGCTCATTTTATATTCATTCCGGAAAGGATGAGTCAGGCGTCGGACGAGGCAGGCCTCAAATTGAATCCGATAAAAGCCGCGAAATTATATTGGAGCAGGCTATCAGAAAATCGAAACACATCTACAGCGAGGCAATCAAGCGGGCCGATGCAGTGATTGAAAGCGCCAAAGATGAAAGTACGTTCATAAAGACCGAGGCGGAGCAGCGGGGATATAAGGAGGGATACTCCAAGGGGCTTTTCAATGGCGCTTCAGAGGCAAGAAGACGTTCGGAAGAAGGATTAGAAGAGCTGGAGCATTTAATCGAGACTGTCAAAAAAGAAGGGCAGGAGGCCGTAAAGAGGCGGGAAAAGGACATATTAAAGATCGCTTTTGTAATAGCGAAAAAAATTATGCGGCAGCATATTCTGGCCAATGAAGATGCTCTTTTTTACATGCTTGAGGACATCATACATGAAAACGAAGAGGGCATCAGAATATTTCTGCCCGAGTACAGCAAAACCCTGGATGTGGCTATAGATAAGAATACTGCAAAGAGATTGAGGGAGGTTTGTAAAAACGTAAAAGTTATAGTGACCCGCGATGACGATTTTATAATGGCGGAAACAGAAAACGGCATGGTGGATATGAGCATACCTGTCCAGCTTAAACAGCTGCAGGATGCCCTGCAATTGGATTGATTGCGGTATGAATACAGATATGATATGCAAATTAATACAGGAAGCGCCCGCCTATCGATATTATGGAAAGATCGATAAAGTTATCGGGATGATGATCGAGTCCATCGGACCCGAATGCAAGGTAGGGGATCTTTGCAATATCTACAGCGATGGTTTAATGGATCCGATCAGGGCAGAAGTGGTGGGACTCAGAGGCAATAAGGCACTCCTGATGCCCTATGAAGAACCGGAAGGCATCGGGGCGGGCGCCTTAGTGGAGACGACAGGCGCTTCCCTTAAAATAGGGGTTTCCCAAAATCTGATCGGCCGCGTCATTAATGCAACCGGCGAACCGATTGACGGTAAAGGCCCGGTTGCCGACTGCGAATGGTGCGAAGTGCAAAGTGTCAGCGCAAATCCGCTAAAACGGCCAAGAATAAATGAAGTTCTGGAATTCGGCATTAAGGCCATAGACGGGCTGTTGACCATAGGTAAAGGACAAAGGATGGGTATTTTCTCTGGAAGCGGGGTGGGCAAAAGCACCCTGATGGGAATGATCGCAAGGAACGTCAAGGCGAGCGTAAATGTCATCGCTTTAGTGGGTGAAAGAGGAAGAGAAGTAAGAGAATTTCTTGAAAGAGACTTAGGAGAAGAGGGACTATCCAGATCCGTACTGGTGGCGGCAACATCGGATCAGCCCCCTATGCAGCGGATGAAATGTGCCTTGGCGGCAACCACAATAGCCGAATATTTTAAAGACAAGGGTGAGGATGTGCTGCTGATGATGGATTCCGTCACGAGATTCGCCATGGCCCAAAGGGAGATCGGACTCGCTGCAGGGGAGCCCCCCGTGGCAAGAGGCTATACCCCCTCGATCTATTCCGCTCTTCCTAAGCTTTTGGAGCGAACCGGCAATTTTGAAAGGGGATCCATAACAGGTATCTATACGGTTTTAGTGGAGGGCGATGATGTGAACGAACCCATTTCCGATACGGTAAGAGGTATTATCGACGGTCATATAGTGTTATCCAGAAAAATAGCGATGCAGAATCACTATCCTGCAATAGATGTTTTAGGAAGCGTGAGCAGACTTATGAACGATATTGTAAAGGGAGAACAGTTGGACGCGGCAGGTGAAATAAGAAATCTTATATCCGCTTACGCGGCCAATTCCGATCTTATAAATATCGGAGCATATAAAAGCGGGAGCAACAGGAAACTCGATGAAGCCATTGAAAAGATGGAAAGGATAAATGAGTTTTTACAGCAGAAGACGGATGAGAAAGTTTCGTACGATGAAAGCGTTCGCTGTTTGAAGGCGGCCGTATCATGAAGAAATTTCAGTTTCATATGGAAAAACTTTTGTCCTATAAAGGTCAGGTTTTAGACAGCGAAATGATGAATCTGGCCGTGCTCAACAACCTGTTGGAAAATACCCAAAAGAGGCTGACAGCGCTGGAAAATGAGATTGAAAAATGCAGAAGCGAATATCAGGATAAAATTGAAAATCAGCTTACGTCGGCACATTGCCGCACATATGCATCCTACGCCAAACACATAAAAGATCAGATGGATATTTGCACGATGGAAGCAGAAAGAATAAAAGAGCAGATCGAATGGCAAATCGACAGGATAAAAAGCCTGAAAGTAGAGACCAAATCACTTGAGACCATAAAGGAATCAAGATTTGATGAGTATAAAAAAGAAAACCTTAAAAAGGCAGAACTGTTTATCGACGAATTTGTCGCAAGAAGCAGGATGGTGAACAAGGCCTATTAAGGAAAGGGGAAGGAGAGTGATAGGTATTAGACGTAAGCTTGAGGAAAGGAGGTGAAAATGTGATATTGCAGATGAACTTGTTTGAGATTCCTTCGTTGGGATGCGGAGACCCGGTAAACATGGAAAGAAAGGATACTTTTCAAGATGAAAAAGGATGTTTATTTCAATATTTGTTCGATCAAGCCTTGGGAAAACAATTCCTGCCCGTTGAATATTTCCCTGTTGCGGCAATTGAAAAAAATGAAGAAAAGGGCGGGGAAATTCGTTTCGGCATGGCCGATCTTATGGTTAAGGCACAAAAAACAGATTTTAAGCTAATTGAACCAGGTGAAGCTTTGAACAAATCCACTTCCGTTGTTATGGAAAAGGAACCGGGAAAACCGACTTTTGAAAAAGGGCATGCAGTAAGAATTAAAGAAGAGCATGCGGAAAATTTACAACAAAAAGTAGAAGAATCAGCTGAACAAAATCCTGCAGAAATCAGCAAAGAAGCTGTTGTTGAAGATAACACTGTTGCCGCAAAAACCGACTGCAAAGCAAAGATACCGGGTAAAAGCGATGAGAAAATTAAATCTGAAGCAACAGTCAAGGCCGGTGCAAGCCCGATCGATAAAACCAAGATAAAAGATTTACCTGCGGTATTTCAGCAGCACGCTGATATTCAAAGAATTGAAACGAGCAGAACCGAAAAAACGGAGCTCCATATTCAAATCGGGCGTGAAGTGCTAAGCAGAATTGAACATAACAGACCGATGGTATTTTCGATGCAGCTTGAGCCGGAGGATCTTGGAAAGATCGATGTCAGGCTTAAAATCAATGAGGGAAGGCTGAGCATAGATATTATGGCGGCCAACTCCAAAACCCAGGCGCTGTTAGTCGGCCAGGCGGATAAATTGATAAACAGCATGGGTTTGCAAAATGTGCAGGTTGAGAATGTGCAAATAGACAGATCGGTTGATGTTCAAAGCGACGGAAAACAAAACGGGGTCTTTGGAATGAATAATGAGTTGGCTGATTCCCCCGGGAAACAGGGAGAAAGCAGCAGCAGAAATCAGGGCAGGGTTTTAAGCAGCGTTGAGATTATTCCGGAATCAGCGGACAAGGTTTCGGAAAAGGTAAAAAATAGCTTTACAAAGATGGATTATTTGATTTAGAAAGGTGGCGGTGAAAAATGGCGGTCGACGGTATTACACCGTATCAACAGGTTACAGACGTGCCGGGCAATGCAAACAAGGGCATTGACATTTCAATGGATGATTTTTTTAAACTGATGGTAGCCCAGATATCGAATCAGGATATGTTTAACACGGTAGACGACACCCAGTTCATCTCCCAGATGGCCCAATTTTCTATGGTTCAGACTTTAAGCGAATTAAGCCGGGCCTCGGCAACGTCTTACAGCATCAGCCTTATAGGGAAAGAGGCATCCGTTGCAAGAATCGGGGGGAACGGCAATATGGAAACTTATACAGGAATCGTAGACAGCGTTATACTTTACAGCGGCAGTCCCAAGATTATCATCGATGGCGAAAGTTATGATTTGTGCAGTGTAATGGAAGTACGGGAGCCCAATATAATTATTCCCAACAGTTCGACAGTTAACCCTAATGAAACAAAAGGCGGGGAAGACGATGGTTAATAACATCTACAATCTGCCCGATGCAATCATCAGGCAGGTGGACAACATCAAATCCAAAAGGGAAAACGATGTTGAAAACAGGAATCGTGGGCAGAGTTTTAAAGAAATTCTCGAAAATCAGCGGATATCCTTTTCTAAGCATGCAAATCAAAGAACCCAGGAGCGAGATATAAGGATCGGCGAAACAGAGCTTAATCGACTGGGTGATGCCTGCAGCAAAGCGGAGGAAAAAGGAATAAAAGATGCTTTGATAATTATGAACGAGTCCGCCTTCATCGTAAACGCTAAAAATAAAGTTGTGGTTACGGTGATAGACAAAAACGAGATGAAGGATAGTGTATTTTCAAATATAGACGGCGCCTTATTCATTTAGCCGGACCCGAACGGGAGGCATTTGCGGATCCTGAACGACAGAAGGATCCGAAAGGCGCAGAAAGGATTAATAAAATGCTGGGATCGATGTACTCTGCAGTCTCAGGACTGGCAGCACACCAGACGAAGATGAACGTCATAGGCAATAATATTGCAAACGTTAACACCTATGGTTTTAAATCCAGCCGGGTTACTTTTTCAGATGTATTTTATCAGACAATGAACGGAGCTTCCGAGCCTACCGAGAATGCCGGCGGAACTAACCCGGTTGAGCTCGGTTACGGCGCAAAGGTTAAATCCATAGACGTGATCAATACCAGGGCGGGAAGCGCCACCACCGACAGGCCGCTGGATATTTACATAAATGGTGACGGCTATCTGCCCGTAAAGGACACTAACGGCATAATTAAATACACGAGAATAGGGGTTTTAAGTTTTGATGTGGCCGGTAACCTTGTGGACAGCACAGGCAATATGGTCCTCGGCGTACCGCTAAACCCCGGTACTAATGTGGCAATGCTCAATGCCGACGGGACGGTAAATGTTCAGGATCTTGTCCCCATAAAAGTTGCTCCTTCAGATCTGGACCGATTTCAAGGAATTACTATAGGCAGCAATGGGGAAATCACCGCTATTAAGGAGGGGGGTCCCATAATGGCCCCCACGGCAAATACTGCCTGGCTTCTTGCTACCGATATCTCTGCTTCGTCTCTTTACCAGGGGGGAGTCGTCATGACTGCCGTAAGAAGCGATGAGATCAGATTTTTCCCGGGAAAGTATAAGGATTCGACGGAAATAGCAACGGGAGCCGTTACCGTTAGCTCCGATGCGGATATAAACGGCGATTTGAAGATGAGTTACAATCAGACAACAGATGAATACAGTTTGACCTATAAAAAAATAAGCGGTGGAGATGACATATTAATAACTGCAAAGGCCGATCCCCTCATCGACATTGTAACGTTTTCGCTTGATCCCGACGATCCCGATATTACCGTAACCGTCAAAGTGGGCAGCGATAAGGATACTGATTTGGTGTTGGTTCCCGATGAACCTGCGGTAAGCATAGGATATGCGATGGCAAGCGAGATGACCGTCTATGCTTCGACATATGATAAGTCCGGTGCCGAGGTGGAACTTAAGGCAACGTGGCATGCCGATATGGATAACAATAAGATTGTATTGGGGGACATGGTCCTTTCAATAGATTCTCAAAGGTTCGGAACGCTGAGAAGTGATGCCCTGGATGAATCGCTGGTAGGTATAGTAGGTCCCGGGGCAGGGCAGCCGGAGAAGATAGCTAATATAGCCTTGGTCAAATTTATAAACAGCGACGGCCTTTCACAAAACGGAGAAGGATATTATCTTGAAACTGGAAACTCAGGAAAGCCGGTAGGAACAATACCGGGCAACGGAGGGACAGGAACTATAAGGGCGGGGGCCCTTGAGATGTCTAACGTTGACCTTTCAAGGGAGTTTACGGAGATGATCATCGCTCAACGGGGCTTTCAGGCCAACACCCGCATGATCACCGTATCCGATGAGATGCTGTCTGAATTGGCCAATATGAAGAGATAAAAATATGGCGCCTCCCCTTCGAAATCATAGCCGAAGGGGTAGGCGATGAAGGGGGTAAGCGCCGTGATAACGCTGACTAAGTTAAATAAAGCGAGCGACGAACAGTATACACTTAATAGCGATCTGATCGAAACGATAGAGGAAAGACCCGATACAATTATCAGGCTTGTGAACGGGAAACATTTCATCGTTTCTGAAAGCGCGGCCGAGGTCATATCAAAAATTATTGCATATAAGAGGAGCATTTACAGATAGATGTATGAATGTTTCTCCCGGGAGAGTTACATATGATTGAGATCAGTACGATATTAGGTTATATAGCGGTGATGGGCGCCATCATTTTCGGCATATCCTATGGGGACGGAGGATTCGATTTTACGATGCTTGGTAACTTTATCGATGTGTCAAGCATATTTATCACAGTGGGAGGGACTGTGTTTGCACTGCTGGCATCCTTTCCCTTTGAATCTTTTAAGCACATCCCGGCCCATATAAAGATGGCGCTTAAAAAGGATGAAAAAGATCCCTATGAATATGTAGAGATATTGACGGATCTGTCAAGGGAAGCCAGAAAACGAGGCCTGCTGGCGCTGGAGGACAAGGCTTTTGCATTTGAGGATGAGTTTCTTAAAGAAAGCGTACTGTTCATCGTAGATGCGATTGAACCTGATAAGCTAAAAATTTGGTTCGCGCAGAAGCTGGGGTTTATGAGAGAAAGAAATGACAGCGAAAGAAATATCTACGACAAAGGGGCTGCCTACGGACCTGCCTTCGGCTTAATAGGGACCCTAATCGGCCTGGTCAACATGCTAAAATCGATGAATCTGAACGACGGCCCCGAAATGCTGGGGCTTAACATGTCGGTCGCCCTGATAACGACTTTTTATGGGGTGCTTCTTGCAAATTGCTTCTTTATACCCATGTCCAATAAACTTGAGATAGCCCAGGACAATGAAATGCTTTACAAGGAAATCATAGTCGAAGGAGTCATATCGATAAAAGAGGGGGAAAACCCCAAATACATTCAGGAAAAATTATTAAATTTCCTAAAGGAGAAGGAAGAAAGTAACCGGGAAAAGGCAGCTTCGAAAAAACCTAAATTGTTTGGCAGATTACAAAGGCCCGGAGCTCGGAGCGCGAACGATGAGAACCAGAGGACAGAAAAAGAATAAAAGGAACGATGTGTGGCTCAATACATATGCCGATATGATTACTTTAATACTGGTATTTTTTGTTCTGTTATTTTCTATTTCCTCGGTTGATAAGGAGAAATATAAACTGCTTGTCAGGGCCTTTACAACAGACCCCTCAACCCTTGAACAGCTGATGGAAAACGGGCTTAAACAGGGAAACGGAGATGTGGGGGAAGGTATTTCCGCGGATGAGAATATCGGTCTTAATGAGATCGGTGATCTGGATGAGCTTTACCTGTATTTGAAAGGATACGTAAAAGAAAACAATTTGGAGGCCGCGGTGCAGGTGGGGAAGAATGAGAATATCGTATACGTAAGGTTTATGTCTACTTTATTTTTTGAACCGAATCGGGCCGTTCTTAAAGAGAATGGCAAAATCATTTTAGCCAGAGTTGGAGAAGCCTTGGCTCAGGTGGAAAGCATAATAAGATTTGTGCGCATCGATGGACACACCGCCGAGGCAAGCCGTGGCAATGATACCGTTAACAACAGAGACCTTTCAACAGATAGGGCGAATGAAGTTTTAAAGTATCTTGAGGCCGACTTCATCACGGATCCTTCAAAATTATATGCTGTAGGTTATGGATTGCACAGGCCGGTGGCCCCAAATGATTCGGAAGAAAACCGCGCTAAAAACCGAAGGGTCGAAATACTTGTAGGAAAACAGGACCCACTACAAGATGAATTGGAGAAGCTGTACGGAATAAGCGATCAGGAGAGGTAGTCATGACGGAAATCCTGTCACAAAACCAAATAGATATGCTTTTAAGCAGCCTTGCCGGTGATGAGGCGGAGGCGGAGATTTCGGAGGAGGGCGAAAAGAAGGTCAAGGAATATGATTTTCGTAGCCCAAAGCATTTTACAAGGGAGCAGCTGAAGCTGTTATTCAGCATGTACGAGAATTATGCGCGCATACTGTCTTCCTACGCAACGGGGATACTTCAGACATATTGTTCCGTTGAGATAGTGGAAATTGAAGAGCAGCAGTATTATGAATTCAACAATGCCCTGCCGGATTCGGTTCTTATGGGGCTTGTTGATCTGTCTGTAAAGGACACCGACAGAAATGAAGATTTAGTTCTTATGGATTTATCAAAGGATGTGGGATTTTGCGCCATCGACAGACTTTTAGGAGGATTGGGGGTCCCCTTAAATACGGACAGAGAGTATTCGGATATAGAGATAAGCCTGCTTGACCACTTTATGAAAGGCATGGTCAGGTTGATGAAGAATGTCTGGTTTGATCAGGTCGAGATGTCTCCGACGCTTATGAAAATTGAAACTAACTCCAGAATACTTCAGGGAATAAGCGCCGATGAGAATGTGATCATCATCGTCATGAACTTTCTCATAAACGAAACCCAGGGGAAGCTGAATATATGCATTCCCGCCGTAACGATGGAAATGCTTTTCAATAAAAAAACGGCCGCAGCCAAGAAAAGTTCAAGGAAAAGCGACCAGCAGACCGAGGAACAGCGGAGAAAAGATATCATGGGTGAAATGAGCAAATCCGAACTGGAGATTACGGGGGTTCTGGGCCGGACCGAGGTATTGTTTAAGGAACTGCTGGATCTGGAAGTCGGGGATATCATAAAGCTGAATAAACCCGCAGGATCCATGATAGATCTGTATGTTGAGAAAACAGCCTGGTTCAAGGGCGATATGGGCATCTACAACAAAAAAAGAGCCAGTGTGATAAGAGAACCATTATTTAAAAGGAGTGATCCCATATGACCAACGCAAATGACCAAATAAACCTGACGGGGATGGAAGCGGATATCATCGGCGAAGTGATGAATATAAGCATGGGGGCTGCAGCTACCGCTATGTCCACAATATTGGATAAGAAGGTGAGCATTACAACGCCCAGGCTTGTAACATCCAAGATCAATGAGTATGAATTTTCCCATTTGGAGCCCGTAGTGGGGGTGCTGATTAAATATATTGAGGGAATCGGCGGTTTTAATCTGCTTCTGCTAAAGGTGGAGGATATAAAAAAAATACTCGCACATCTGCTTTCCGTGGATGCCGAAGAAATAAATGAATTTGACGAGATCGCCAAGAGCGCCATCTGCGAAATTATGAATCAGATGATGGGCTCTGCCTCAAGCGCCCTGGCCTCTTTTTTAGGGGTAAAGGTAAATATATCCCCGCCGGATATAATTGAAACGATGGATAAAAAAGAGGTGCAGCAGAGGTTTTCCGTCTCAGGGAATAATATTATATCGATAGGTTTTGATATCAATATCGAAGGAATGGTCAAAAGCGAATTTGTCAGCATAATGGAACCCCAGCTGGCAAAAGAGATCATTAAAATGTCACTTGGGGAGAATCAGGTTGCAGAAGACGATGATGAGGAGAAAACAGAGGCGGCCGTAAAGGCTGAACCTGTTTCTGCCTCGGAGGAAACGAAGATCTCCGACCCTTTGATCGGCGACACAGTAAAGAAAATTCCCGAACAAAAAGTTCAGGCTGTGCCGTACAGCTATCCCGATCTCAGTACCGAGAAGCCTGCCTCTTCGGGATCAGACAGCAATCTGGACCTTATAATGTCGGTACCCGTTCAGATAACCGTGGAGCTGGGAAAAACGAAGAGAAAGATTAAAGACATCACAGAATTTGCACCGGGAAACATCATCGTATTGGACAGACAGGCCGGAGATCAGGTGGATATTGTTGCAAACGGCAGGCTTATCGCCAGAGGAGATGTGGTGGTCGTAGATGATAACTACAGCGTTAGGATTACAGAAATAATGAAGGCGAGAGGCAGTATTGCCGATGTAAAATAGTGATTAATAATGCAGAAGAGGTGCAAAGGATGACAAAAATACTGATAGTTGATGATGCCGCGTTCATGAGAATGATGATCAAGGACAATCTGAAGAAGGCAGGCTATACGGACTTTATTGAAGCGGGTGACGGAGAGCAGGCCGTTGCGAAATACGAGGAGGAAAGACCGGGCATTGTGATTTTAGACATCACCATGCCGGTTATGGACGGCATCCAGGCCCTGCACGCAATTAAGGAGATAGATCCGGAAGCCAAGGTCGTCATGTGTTCGGCAATGGGACAGGAGGGAATGGTGGTTGATGCCATCAAACTCGGGGCCTTGGATTTCATCGTAAAACCTTTTAAGCCGGACAGGCTTGTGCAGACCGTAAGAAACGTGCTGGGATAACAGGGAGGCTTTAATGTGAAAGAAGGTATTTTACCTGTGTTTCTTTCCCTTGCAGGGCTTATTTCCATATTAGTTCTGACGTACTATGCCAGCCGTTGGTACGCAAGGAAACAAGGTACCGTATCAGGGGGAAAATACATAAAAATAGTTGATCGCGTTTTGATAGGCAAAAGCGGTTACGTTATGATCATCGACGTTGAAGGCAGGCAGTATTTAATCGGGGCTAACGATAACAATGTCAGCATCATGAAGGAGCTTGGGGAACCCATCGATTTTATATCGCCGGATATGGGGGTCGGAGGGAAATTCAAGGATTGTCTGAAGTCGTATCTTCATAAGGGAAAAGGAAATGGTTGATATTGTAATTAACGGAGAAGGCTCCGATGCAGTTAAGATAATTATCTTTTTAACCCTCATCGGGATTGCCCCGTTTATGCTGTTAATGATGACCTGTTTTGCCAGAATAGTGATTGTTTTTTCCTTTATGAGAAATGCTTTGGGGTTGCAGCAGACTCCCCCCAATCAAATTATCATAGGACTCGCGTTGTTCGTTACATTTTTTATAATGTCTCCGGTTATCGATCAAATAAACGATACCGCTTTCCGCCCATACAACGACGGATACATAGAGACCCGGGAGTTCCTTGACAGAGCTTCCGTACCCCTTAAGGAATTCATGCTCAAGCAGACGACCCAAGGAGAGGCGGAGCTTTATAAAGGGCTTTCATCGAGAACTGATGTTCAAAGCATGGATCCGAAGGATCTGCCGATGAGCATAGTGGTACCCGCTTTCATAACCAGCGAATTGAAAAGGGCCTTTATAGTGGGGTTTTTGCTGTTTATTCCGTTTCTGATCATAGATATGATAGTGGCAAGTACCCTTATGTCCATGGGAATAATTATGCTGCCTCCTGTGATGATTTCTTTGCCCTTTAAGATCATGCTGTTCGTGGTTGTCGACGGCTGGGGGCTATTGATCAGAACATTGATAATGACCTACAACTGAGAAAGAGGGAATTAAAGTGAGTACAATGCAGCTGACGGAAATATTCAAAGATGCGATCATAACCGGATTGAAAGTTGGAGGACCTATTTTGTTTGTCAGCATTTTAGTCGGCTTGTTCATATCGATAATACAGGCGGCTACCTCCATAAACGAACAGACGATGACCTTCGTTCCCAAGCTCGTTGTGATAGCCATAGTTTTAATTATAGCGGGAAACTTCATGCTGCAGCAGATGGTCGATTTTGTCCATCGAACTTTTGAATTTATCGCTACTTCGGTATGAGGAACAATATGGATCTGCTCAGCCCCAATTACGGCATTATATATTTGTTCACAAGCTGCAGGATAGCAGGAGTCATCTTTTTTAATCCCGTCTTCGGAAGAAGAAATATCCCGGGCATAGTCAAGATGGGTCTTGCAATGGGCATAGCCCTTTGTGCTGCAAATGAACTTTTCGGGGAACCGCTGCCGGATTGCAACACAATTGAAACGGCATTAATCATGATGAAGGAGTTTGCGGTAGGATTTGCTATGGGCTTTGTGGTACAGCTCTTCCTTGCGATTTTCCACATCAGTGGAGGAGTGATGGACCTTCAGATGGGCCTTGGCATGGCGTCTCTTTACGACCCCACCACCAATTCCCAGATATCAGTCATAGGGAATATGATAACTATCATGTTTACGCTGCTGTTCTTCATAACAAACAGCCACATAAGGCTTCTTGCAATAGTAGTCAAATCCTACGATGTGATACCTATAGGGCTTGGACCCATAAGCCCGAAGCTCGGCATATACATGACAGAGCTGTTTTCATACATACTCGTGTACGCAGTACAGCTTGCACTGCCTGTCATAGTGACACAGATCATCGTGGAGGTTGCAGTAGGTATATTGATGAGGGTAGTACCGAATATTAATGTTTTCGTGGTGAATCTGCAGGTGAAATTAGGCGTAGGTATCCTCGTGATATTATCGATCATTCCGGTATTGGTTAAATACCTGGAGAAGCTTAATATGTTAATGCTTTGCAATATTCAGGAAGGGTTAAAGGCCTTTCTGTGAGGTGATACTTCTTGGCAGAAACAAATAAGACAGAAAAAGCGACCCCGAAAAAACGACGGGATGAACGAAAGAAAGGCAATGCTTATCAGAGTAAAGATATTATCAGCATCGCAGTGGTTATCGTCGGTTTCTTTCTTATCGGTAGGTTAGGGGGTTTTGCGGCAAGACAGGTCAAGTTGCTTTATATAAATCAAATGACAAGGGTGGAGGTCATGCATGAGCTGACGGTTCAAATGTGCCTGCAGATATTTTTGGAGGCGACCAAAATCTTTTTTATGACGGCCGTTCCCATCATGACTGCGTTGGCGTTGACGGGTATTGTGATGACGGGGGTTCAGACTCGCTTTCTTGTTTCAGCCGAACTTCTTAAGTTCAAGGCAAACAGGATAAGCCTTATTCAGGGGATGAAAAGGCTCATGTCGCTACGATCGTTGGTACAGCTTGTAAAATCTGTCATGAAGATACTGGTAATTATGTGGATAATTTATACAAGCGTGAAGGAGCTATTATTCATAACCCCTGACATATTAAATACCGGCATGGACAGCAGCATCGAATTCATGCTAAAAAAAACGATGTCGATGGTTTTTAAGATTTGCCTCTTCTTTGTGGCCGTAGCCGTTTTGGATTTTGCATATCAAAAATACGATTATGAGAAGAAGCTCAGAATGACAAAGCAGGAGGTAAAGGATGAGTACAAACAGACAGAGGGGGATCCTTTTATAAAGGGAAGGATCAGGGACAAGCAGCGAAAGATGAGTCTAAACCGGATGATACAGCAGGTTCCTCATGCAGACGTGGTAATACGCAATCCAAGCCACTACGCAGTCGCTTTGAAATATGACATCGATAAAGATTATGCTCCTAAAGTTGTCGCCAAAGGACAGGACTATACAGCAAAGCGGATACTTGATGCAGCTGAAAAGGGACACGTCTTGGTAGTTGAGAACAAGCCTTTGGCACAGAGTTTGTACCGTTTAGTGGATATAAATGACTATATACCCGAGGAATTCTATCGTTCGGTTGCGGAGGTTCTGGCATGGGTATACAGCAGCAAGGAAAAGAGTAAAGAACGAAATGAAATTATTTAAAAATGCAGTTGTGATCTTTGTAGTGTTGATAATAGCTTTTATTATCATCCCTTTGCCTGTGTTTTTTTTGGATTTCATGTTCATAATGAGCATATCCATATCTCTTTGCATTTTGCTTACGACGATGTTCATTAAGGGCCCCCTGGAATTCTCCATATTCCCGTCTTTGCTTTTGATTACCACTTTGATGCGCCTTGCCTTGAACATTTCCTCTACCAGGTGGATACTGGCCAACAGCGGACAGGCCGGCAAGGTTATAGAGACTTTCGGGACCTTCGTGCTGGGAGGAAATGCTATAGTCGGATTCATCGTGTTCATAATCATTTTCGTCGTTCAGTTTATCGTAATAACGAAAGGGGCGGAGAGAATAGCCGAGGTATCGGCCAGATTTACCCTTGATGCCATGCCGGGCAAACAGATGGCCATAGATGCAGATCTGAGCTCCGGCATTATCGATGAGCAGGAAGCAAAAGAAAGAAGAAAAACCATAGCGAGAGAGGCGGAATTTTATGGAGCCATGGACGGTGCCACAAAGCTCGTTAAAGGTGATGCGATAGCTGCTATCATCATAGCTATGGTAAACCTTATAGCCGGAACTATCATAGGTATGATTCAAGGAGGAATGAATTTTTCGGAAGTCCTTTCCGTTTATTCGATCGCTACCGTAGGTGACGGTCTGGTGGCTCAGATACCCGCCTTGATGATATCTACCGCCACAGGCATGGTCGTAACGAGGGCGGCATCGGAAGGAAATTTGAATCAGGATGTTAAGGAGCAGTTTCTGTCCCAGCCAAGAGTACTGATCATATCCGGATTTGTCGTTCTTGCCATGTGTTTAATTCCGGGATCCCCGGTCTTTCAGATTGTCTTTATCGGAACTGCCTTAATACTTTTAGGCTTGATGCTTTTAAGGGCTGCCGACGAGAGGCTGCGCATTGCGGAACAGGAAAAAATCAGCCGCCTGATGCCTGATGAAAAAAGCGAAGTGGATTATTATCGCAATATAGATAACATATACGACTTATTGGGGGTTGAACCGATAGAGATGGAATTCGGTTACTCTCTACTTCCTTTAGTCGATGAGGGAAGCGGCGGAAGTTTCATAGACCGAATTGTCATATTCAGAAAGCAGTTCGCTCAGGATATGGGGGTGGTCGTTCCAACCGTTAGACTTAGGGATAATGCCCTCATCAGCCCCAATCAATATATCATCAAAATTAAAGGTGAAGAGGTGGCAAGGGGAGAGGTACTGGTGGATTATTACCTGGCCTTGGATCCCGGCAACTGCACGGGAACTATTGAAGGAATAGACACGATAGAGCCTGCTTATGAAATTCCGGCAAGGTGGATTGCAGAAAGCGAAAGGGACATGGCGGAGATATATGGATATACCGTCATCGATCCTGTCTCTGTTATCGTTACGCATCTGTCGGAGATAATAAAGAGGCATATTCATGAATTAGTCACAAGGCAGGATATCAATACTTTGTTACAAAATACGGCCAAAACAAATCCGGCTATAGCCGAAGATGTCATTCCCGGCATAATAAGTTTATCAGATCTTCAGAAGATATTAGTCAACCTTTTGAAAGAGGGCATACCGATTCGGGATATGGAAAGCATTTTGGAAACCTTGGGAGAGCACGGAGGTACAATAAAAGATACGGATATGCTGACTGAATATGTAAGGCAGAGGCTGAAGAGGACTATAACGAGAAAATATACTGATGGAAGCAGCATCAAAGTGTTGACTCTTGATCAGGACATAGAAGATACCATATTGAATTCTACAAAGAAAAGCGAATTTGGAACATATCTGGCCGTAGAGCCCCAGGCAGTCCAAAAGATAGTGGAGGGAGCGGCGGAGCAGGCGGAGAAGCTCAAGGAATTGGTGAGCCGACCTGTGGTGCTGACATCTCCCGTTGTGCGGATCTATTTTAAAAGACTTATAGAACAATTCATCCCTAATTTAACGGTGCTGTCTTTTAATGAAATCGACGCCGGCATACAGATTCAAGGCGTGGGTGTGATCCGAGCGAAGGATTAGCTGAAACCGGGCGGGAAAAGAGGTGAAAGCCATGGAAGCTTCCCAAACTAATGAAGAAAAGGCAATAAAAAATCTTTGGGATCGCTATGCAAAGGATAAAAGCACAGAAACGAGAAACGAAATCGTTTTAACCTATACGTGGCTTGTGAAAAAAATAGTTCTCAGATTCAAAGGCAGAAGCGACAACTACAGTCAGCTGGATGATATGGTGAATCAGGGAATCATCGCTTTAATCGATGCGGTTGAAAGATATAATCCGGATCTGGGAAGTAAATTCGAAAGTTTTGCATCCATAAAGATAAAGGGTGCTGTTATAGACTTTATGAGGGAACAGGATTGGATTCCCAGGAATCAAAGAAGCCTAGTCAAAGAATTCGATGAAGTTTACGGAGAATTGTACGCTCAAAAGGGCAGGGAGCCCAGACCGGAAGAAATCGCCGAAAGAATGGGTGTTTCTTTGCTGCATCTTGACAAAATCCTACAGCAAAGGAATAACGCCATAATATTGTCGTACGAAGAGGTGATATATGAAAAGATGATGCTTGCCTCTCCTTTGGTGCACAGTCAAAGGGATAAAGGTCTGCCTGAGCCTGAATTGCTGTACAACGAGCTTAAGGATAAACTGATTGAGGCGATAGAAGGGCTCAACGAAAAAGAAAGGCTCGTAGTGACGCTTTATTATTATGAAAACCTGAAACTGAAAGAGATAGCGGAGGTATTGGGTGTTACGGAATCCCGGGTTTCACAGATACATTCTGCATCCATAATTAAAATGAAACATCGATTAAACAGTTATTGAAAGGAGTAACGAGATGGTAAGAGGATTTTATTCGGCGGCTTCCGGAATTCTGTCCAGGCAAAAGTCGATGGATGCCGTTTCAAACAATATTGCAAATGTAACGACTGCAGGCTATAAGGGGCAGGGTGCGATAGAGTCAAGCTTCGGGGAACATTTGGTTGCCAGGCTGGGCGGGTCTGCCGTCACGTCTGTCGGGCCGGGGGCGCTTATGACAGTAAATGCAGATACATATACTGATTTTTCACAAGGCATGTTTGAACATACGGGAAGAAGCGTTGATTTTGCAATAAATGGCGAGGGATTCTTCGTTGCAAGAAGTGAGAAATACGGGGATGTGCTTACAAGAAACGGACAGGCGATGCTGGATAAGGACGGCCATCTCGTCATCCCCGGTATAGGAAGGCTGCTTGGTGAGGGAGGTCGGGAAATCACTTTGAAAAGCAGCAATTTTTCAATAGGTGAGGACGGGACGATTTATGAAGAAGGAAGGAAAGCGGACAAGCTGTATGTGGCTGTAAGCGAAGATGGTTCCGACTTAATAAAGGTGGGTCGGGATGCTTTCAAAAGCTTAAGGTATCAAAGGGCAGATGAAAAAAGCTTCAGCATTATGCAGTTTCATATTGAGAAGGCAAACGTCAATATTGTTAAAGAGTTAAGCAGACTCATTGCAGGGCAAAGTCATTTTCAATCCTGCGCCCAGGTATTGAAGATTTATGACAAAATCAACGAGCTTGGAGTCAATCGGATAGGCAGCTTAGACTGATGAAAGTGAGGAGACGGAAAAATGATCAGAGGATTTTATACAGCAGCATCAAATTTGATGTCTTTCAAGACACATCTCGATATCGTGGCAAACAATATTGCAAATGTCAACACCACCGGTTTTAAGCCTCAGCAAACAGGATTTTCAGCTTTGCTTTATCAGAGAATCAATGGAGGGGCTGGCAATGCCATAAGTGTGGGTCACGGTGTTAAGGTCGAAAGCACGGGTATCGATTTTACACAGGGAGAATTAAAAAGTACCGACATGCCTTTTGATTTTGCCATATTGGGTGAAGGATTTTTTGCTATAGAAAACAGACAGACTGCCGATATAGCGTATACGAGGGATGGAAGCTTTCAAATTCTGACAGAAGGGCAAAAAAGTTATGTTGCGGATGCTTCGGGAAACTATGTTTTGGATTCGCAAAGCAGAAAAATGGAAGCAGGAGAGGGATTTGATCCGGATAAGGTTGGCGTTTTTAAGTTTACAAATCCTTACGGCCTTGAATTTTTAGGTGGCAACAATTTTATACCGACAGAGGCTTCGGGAAAACCTGAGGCAGTGAAAAACCCCAATATTAAGGTCGGCTGTCTGGAAAACTCCGCTGTATCCATAGCGAAGGAAATGGTCAAGATGATAGAGGCCTCAAAAGGTTTCTCTTTTGGATCCAAGGTTTTGCAGGCAGCGGATGAAATGGAAAGAACTATTAACCAGCTCAGATAGCTAAATGCATTAAACGCGAGGAAGGGGATGGCATGGATAGGATAGACGTCATCATAAACGATGACAGGATGATCGGCTACATTGAGCTTGCAAAACGCAGGGAAGAAGATCAGGAACTGCCGCCCGTCACAGAGAACCAAATGTTTGAAGCTCTAAAAGACAAAGGAATCGTTTTCGGTATAAAAAAAGACAGCGTTAAAATGCTTGCAAAAAGACCGATACACGGCATAAAAATTGAGGTTGCAAAAGGGGATTATCCTGTCGATGGCGAAGACGGTTTTGTAAATTATTTCGTAAAAAGGGACAAGGAGTACAAACCCGAATTCAATGAAGAGGAAAGGGTTGATTACAAAAATCTCAAGTATTTTCAGCTGGTGGAAAAAGGTCAGGTTCTTTGCGAAATAGTAAAGGAAACTGACGGGACCGACGGTATGAATATCTTTGGTGAAACAGTATCGGCGAGGGCGGGGAAGCCTCCTTTGTCCCCGATGGGCAAAAACACCGCTTTTAACGAGACGGGGACAAAGCTGACAGCGTCTGAGAGCGGCGTTGTCCGGTTTATAAAAAGCATAATCGATGTAAATGAGGTTCTTCATCTGCATTCGAATGTGGATTCAAAGACCGGCAACATCGATTTTCCCGGGGATGTGATCGTGGGTGGAGATGTGCGCTTTGGATATTCCATAAAATCGGGGGGCAGCGTTACGGTTAAAGGAGTAGTGGAAGGCGCCTATGTGGAAGCGGCGGAAGATATCAATGTCGGTAAAGGCATAAACGGCTCAGGCGGAGAAGAGATGATAGCGGGAGGGAGTCTTCGAAGCGGCTATATAGAAAGTGCGAATTTGAAAGTTGAAGAGGATATAATGTCCGACTATATCATAGACAGCGATATCATATGTAAAGGCAATATCACTTTAGCAGGTAAAAAGGGACTGATAATCGGAGGTTCCGTTAAGCTATTTGGAGAATTAAGTGCAAGATACATAGGAAATGAGATGGAGAGATCTACAAGAATAGAAATAATGGGGTTCACTGTAAACGATGAGAAAACGATCGAAAGATTGACAGAAGAAATAAAGACAGACAGCAGCAAGGCGGCTAAACTGGCGGGAACTTTAAATCAGTACAGCCGTTTGGACAGACAGGAAGAAGGCGATAAGCTTTATGAACATCTGGAGCTTCTGGAGCAGCAGCTAAGGCTTATTAAGGAGCGCGTTAAGAACGCAAGGACTGAATTGCAAAGGCTGAAGGATCAGGGAAAGACGGAATATCCGGGTTTTATAACCTGTCAAAGGAAGCTGTATAGGGGGGTTAAAATCTCCTTTGGAAACGAGCCCTTCATATTCGAATTAGATGACATGGAAAGGTGCAGGATATTTTGGTCTGAAGGAGAGATCATTCACAGCACCTTATAAAGGATAAAAAATGCTTGAAGCTGAGATCTATAAAAAAGTTGATATAGTGGATGCTGACTGCAGGATATTGATCAGCTCCGTAAATGTTAATGTGGACAAGGAAAGAATAATTCTTCACGGTGACGGTTTTCCCGTTCTGGCCCACAACACTTTTGCAAAGGCAATAGGATATATGAAAAACGGAGTTGTGGCCATGGAGGGGACCGTAAGTCTTTCCATTGAAAGTCAGTTAAATCTTGATGTGATAAGAAAGAGTGAAAAAACCGACAGGAGAAGTTATCTTAAGGTCAAGACAGATGCGGAAGTGAATATCCTGGCAACGTTCACTTCAATGGGCAAAGGGCTGCGCATAGGAGAAAATGTGAGATTAAGAGATATCAGCGTCGGAGGTATATGCTTTTTTTCAGACAGAGTGTATTTTATAAAACAGGGTTTGTATATAGAGCTGGGGGAAATACGCAAGGGGCTAATAGTGAAAGCGGTCGTGCTCAGAAGGGACAAAGAACGGCCTCTCAGCGGTTTTCGCTATCGCTATGCCTGCAAATTCAGCGAACTTAGCAATCTGGGGCAAAGACTTATATGTGAATATGTGTTTAAAATGGAATTAGAAAACTACCGCAAGGAAAAGGAAAAAGATCTGAATATATATGATTGACCACCGAAACGGAGGATGGGCCTATGGCTAAAACCGTAGTAATTACTAATCAAAAAGGCGGAGTGGGGAAAACGACTACCGCCAGTGCCATTGCATCAGGCCTTGCGAATAAGGGGTGCAGGGTGTTGGCTGTGGATCTGGATCCCCAGGGCAATCTGGGATTCTGCCTGGATGCAGAGATCGACAACAGCCCTACCGTATATGAACTGATGAAGGGAGAGGCCGCTGCAGACAGCGTCATACAAAGGAAAAACGGCATCGATATTATTCCCTCAAATATCTTATTAAGCGGTGCAGAACTGGAATTTACTAAAATGGGGAGAGAATTCCTTCTGAGAAACGGTATCGCGCCGGTTTTGGATAATTATGATGTGGTCGTCATAGATACACCCCCCGCCCTGAATCTTTTGACTGTTAATGCCTATACCGCGTCTAACTATCTGATCATACCAATGGTACCGGAAATTTTAAGTCTGCTTGGGATATCTCAGCTTCGTGAAACCATTGAGCTTGTTAAAGATATCTATAATCCCGGCATTGAAATACTCGGCATTCTGCTTAATAAATATGACAAGCGGAGGTTGTTGACAAGAGACGTGGAAGATATGGCGAAGATGATCGCAAGGGAGTTAAACTCGAAGGTATTTGATGCCAAGATAAGAACTTCTGTAGCCGTGGCTGAAGCACCTGCCCACGGAGAAAGCATATATAATTACTCGTCCAGATCCAATGCGACAAAGGATTTTCGAAGTTTTGTCAAGGAATTGGTTTCAGAGAAGGGGATGAATTTATATGGCAAGAAAAAGTAATAAAACTGAGCAGGTAATGAGGCTTATTACCAAGGACGGCGGGGAACAAAACGCCGTTTCGAAGGACGCTTTGCCCGTCGATGTGGAAATAGACGTAAGGCCTCCGAAAAAAGAAGAACATAAAATCGAGACAAAGTTGAAAATCGAGATAGATCCGGAGATAGAGGTTAAATCAAAGGATAAACAGAATAAGGTGAAGGGCGCCGGGGCTGCCGACCCTATAATAGAGCCTGTTGACGAATCGGGGATTCGTCTTGTCAACCTTACGGAGCACCTTGTAAAAGAAAAGGCGAAGGAGATGATGGATAAGCTCAACGTATGCAGCTGTCCTGACTGCACTATGGATGTTTTGGCATTGGCGCTGAATTCCTTGAAAAACAATTATATAACTACAAATAAAGGAAGGCTGCATGTACAGCTTGAAATCTATAAAAAGCAATATGAAACGGATATAATCGCCGCCTTGGCCAAGGCGTGTGTCCGTGTGAAGGTGTCACCCCGCCATAAAGAACAGGAGTAAATGATGTTTGACAGTTATGAGGAACTAAGCGACATACACATAGATGTATTAAAGGAAATAGGCAATATCGGGGCCGGGAACGCGGCTTCCGCTTTGGCGGCAATATTGGATGAAAGGGTAAAGATAGATCTGCCGATAGTCAGGATTACGGATTTCAATACGGCGGTCAATGCTTTAGGCGGGGCGGAGGCTATGACGGTAGGCGTTTTAATGGGGTATTCCGGTGAGGCACAAGGCATGATCATGTTTTTGATCGGCATGGAGGATGCGAGGCAAATTTTGAACATCCTGCTACAGAATTATGAGGCAGAAGATGCATCAGATATAAAATTGTCTGCAATAAAGGAAATAGGAAACATTCTCGGATCCTCCTATATAGGGTCCATAGCGGCCCTGACGGGGCTTCGGATAGACCTATCGGTACCGAATGTCGCCATCGATATGGCAGGAGCGCTTATGAGCGTTCCCATCATTGAATTTGGAGCGATTGGAGATAAGGTAATGTTCATTGAAGAGAATTTCTCGGGGACAGAAAATAATTTAAGAAGCAATGTCGTGATGTTCGCACGCATAGATACGTTGAAGTTGATCATGGAAAGATTGGGATTGGAAGCATGAGCCGGACACTTATTGTCGGTATTTCTGATTATATCGTAGCAAGGAAACCGGATATTTTAGTAACATATGCCTTGGGCTCCTGCGTGGGGGTTTGCTTATATGATGATAAGCTTCAAATAGGCGGTCTGTCCCATATTATGCTGCCTGACAGCACTCAGTTTGCTAAAAGTGACGGAAATCGCATGAAGTATGCAGATACGGCTATTGCGGACTTGGTAAAGGAAATGCAGGCTTTAGGCTCCGATATGCGCAGTTTAACCGCTCAGATAGCCGGGGGTGCGAAAATGTTTCAGACCCAGCAGGGAAGTCAGGTCGGATCCATCGGCGACCGCAATGTCGACAGTGTAAAACAGATTTTAACCGTACTTCGCATACCTATTGTGTTTGAGGATACAAGAAAAAATTACGGACGTTCGGTCTTTTTTGATCTCAGCATCGGTACGATGGAAATTCGCTCTCTTAATAAATCAATGGCCGGATTATAAGAAAATGTTAAATATGCTATAAAGTTTATAATAATTCAGCCGATGTATATTTTGTCGGCGGTCATTCCATTTGGGAAGGATGTCGCAAAGACGGCATGAAAGGGGGTTAATATGTCGGGTGAAACAGATAAAAACATCACGCAGAATACCCAACAAGGCAGATTTCTTACATTTTCCCTGGAACAGGAGATTTACGGGATAGAGATCAGCTATGTCACTGAGATCATCGGCATTCAGACGATAATCAGGGTGCCGGAAGTGCCCCGCTATATTAAAGGAATCATAAACCTGAGGGGAAAGATCATACCGGTGATCGATGTAAGACTGAAATTCGGCCGGGAACCGATAGACTATAATGACAGAACCTGCATAATTGTTATCGACGTCAGCAAAGTATCAGTCGGTCTCATAGTGGACAGAGTCGATGAGGTCCTAACCATAGAGGACGACGGTATAGCTGCACCTCCGGAAAGCAGGACAGGCTTCGAAAACAGATACGTAAAAGGTATCGGGAAAGCCGGGGGCAAGGTCCAGTTGTTATTGGACTGCGAGAAATTATTAATAGCCGGAGAAACAGAGGTTATAGAAGAAATTAAGTAGGAGGCTGTGATGATGGGTCTTAAGGGAAGATTTATTTGGATGCTGCCGGCGATGGCGATTCTGTCCGGGATCGTTGGAGCTGTCAGCGTTGCCAAAGCGGCAGGGTATCATGTACTGACGCCGGCGTCTGTGGGAGGCGGAATAATTTTTACTGCAATTCTTGGCTTTGCGGCTTCATTATATATTTCCAACATAATTTTAGAACCGCTTAAAATCCTAACGGAAAAAGCAGGCAATCTGGCATCAGGCAACGCTGTCGTTGAAACGGTCGGCAAGTGGGGTATACATGAATTTATGAACTTATTTATAACGTTTAACAGAATTGCCGAAAAAGTTACCGAGCAGGAAAAGGCTGCAAAGAGAATAGCGTCAGGAGAATTGGACATTGGGAAAGGCTCGGACATGGATGTGCTCAGCGAAGGTATTATCTCCATTTCAGACACTTTAGCAAATCTCAAGGAGGATCTGTCGAACGTATCTTCAAAGGCTGCAAGCGGGATATTTGATGTCCGGGGAAGCGAGGGAAAGTTTGGGGGCATATATGGCGGCATCGTGCAAAGCTTTAACGAAATATTGGAAAGTGCGGCAGAAAGGATATCGCTTCTTGAAGAGATAATCGATTCCATTCCTTTTCCGGTATCTGTAACCGATATGGAAGGTAAATGGGTATTTGTAAACAGGTCGATGGAAAATGCTTTAGGTTTTAAAAGAGATCAGGCTGTAGGCAGGCCCTGTTCTGACAGAAATGCCGATATTTGCAATACGGAGGACTGCGGTATAGCATGCCTTAAAAGAGGTGTTTTTGAAACGGCTTTCAGTGAAAACAATATGCACTATTTAGTCAATACGGGATATATTCATAACGCATCCGGAGAAAAGATAGGACATGTGGAACTCATGCAGGATAATACCTTGGTGGCTGAGGCCGACAAGTATCAGATAAGGGAAGGAAAGCGCTTTGCAGAAACGCTGAAGCAGCTTGCTTCGGGAAATCTGAACTTGGATTTCACGGTTGTGGAAGGCAATGACTATACGGTGACGGAATACCACATATACAGGGATCTTTATCAAAGTCTTGAATTGGCCGTAGGTCAAATTACCGTCATGATGGGAGAGGTCAATCACGTCCTTTCTGAAATAGCCGGAGGAAATTTAAATGTTGGGGTTTCTGAAGAATACAAAGGTGATTTTGTTGAGATAAGAAACTCCCTTAACCACATAATAGAATCTTTGAATCAGGTGTTAGGTGAAATAAACGAATCGGCAGAGCAAGTTTCGGCAGGTTCAAAACAGGTCTCAGACGGGAGCCAGGCACTATCCCAGGGTTCTGCGGAGCAGGCGAGCTCCGTCGAGGAACTGACAGCGGCGGTAACGGAAATCGCGGCAAAAACGCGGCAAAACGCAATTGATGCAAATGCCGCGAACGAGCTCACAACCAGCGCTAAGGAAAATGCGGCAAAGGGCAATGTCCAGATGAAAGAAATGCTAGGTTCAATGGCGGATATCAATGAATCATCCTCTAATATATCCAAGATAATCAAAGTCATTGATGATATAGCGTTTCAGACAAACATTTTAGCCCTTAACGCTGCGGTGGAAGCTGCAAGGGCAGGTGAGCATGGCAAGGGCTTTGCCGTAGTTGCCGAGGAAGTTAGAAATTTGGCGGCCAGAAGTGCCAAAGCAGCCAACGAAACAACGGATTTGATTGAGGGTTCAATAAGCAAGGTTCAAACAGGTACCAATATTGCAAATGAAACGGCGGAAGCGTTAAATGTGATAGTGGGCGAAACTGAAAAAGCGGCGGATCTCGTTGCAAATATAGCAGGTGCATCTAATGAGCAGGCATCGGGGATAGCGCAGATTAACAAGGGAATAGAGCAGGTCTCCCACGTGGTGCAAAACAATTCTGCAACAGCGCAGGAAAGCGCTGCAGCCAGTCAGGAACTTTCAGGTCAAGCGGAGCTCTTAAAAGGAATGGTGGGCAGATTTAATCTAAAAAAGAGGGATCTAGACGTCCTCTACAGCGGTCATAAACACCCGGAAGGGAATGCCGTTGATGGGGTTAAATCTATAGCGGCACCAAAGACGAAGATAGTGCTGAATGAAAGTGAATACGATAAATATTGAAAAGAATTAAAAGGATAATCGTGGGTCTGCTGCAGAATTCTGCGGCAGACTATCTTTTTCAAATGGTAAAGGGGCCTGATAAATGAAAAAGACTGCCGATATCAAAGTCCTCGTAGTAGGAAGTTCGTCTGTATACGGACAGTCGCTGGTGGAGGGGCTCGCAAAGGATTTAAGCATAGAATCCGTTTGGACGGCAGAGGATACTGTCGATGCAGAGGAAAAGATCAATAACAGAAGGCCCGATGTGATGATACTCGACATAGATACATCGAAATCACACGGGATCGAATTTCTTAAGGATATAATGCTCAAATATCCGATGCCTGTTGTGGTCATAAGCTCTGATCAGGCCGCAGTTCACTGTGTGCTGAAATCCGGAGGGGTTGATTTTATTGCAAAACCGAAGTCTTTCTCGGGAAGGGTCAAGAATTCTTTTATCGGTGAAGTTTTGATAAAAACGAAAATTGCTTCTATGGCCAAGATAGAGAATTTCGAAGCAAAGCGTGATTTGACGATAAAGGACGGGATACGCGACATCGGATCTCAGGTGATTGCCATAGGGGCTTCCACAGGCGGGACAGAGGCGATTTACAGTATTGTTAAGGCATTGCCTGAAAAAATGCCCGGCATTCTTATTGTCCTGCATATGCCTCCGGTTTTTACGAGACTGTATGCCGAAAGGCTGAACGGTTCGTGCGTTCTCGATGTTAAGGAGGCGATGCACGGTGATGCCGTAAGACCGGGTAAAGTGCTGGTTGCACCCGGGAATTACCATATGAGGCTCATGAGGGAATCGGAAAGAATGTATGTCAGCTGCAGGACGGGTGAAAAGGTAAGCGGGCATTGTCCGTCCGTGGATGTTTTATTTGATTCCGTGGCAGAAGCTGCAAAGGATAAAGCTGTCGGTGTAATTCTGACGGGTATGGGAAAGGATGGCGCTTCCGGTTTATTAAACATGAGGAAACAGGGAGCCTATACAATCGGCCAGGACAGTGAAAGCAGTATTGTCTACGGCATGCCTATGGCCGCCTATAATATAGGGGCGGTAATGAGGCAGCTGCCCCTTGAAAAAATTGCAGAAGAGATATGCAGCAGATTCTTGCGTAAACCTTGACGGTCGGCAGTCATGAATATATATTAAAGAAGGATTGATGTTTGTCGGAAAGGAAGAAATTATGATAGTTGATGAATTGATTGATATAGCCCTTTTCAAATCGAAGGATTTAAGAATCACAGATGTGAGGGCCGGGCTGGGATATACCTGTGTAAAGCTCGATAATGATGCTTGCGGGCTTGCTTATACGTTTAGAAGCGAACTTGGATGCTGTTGCGGAACCCTTAATACTGCAGGCAGTTTGATCGGCATGCCCGCCGACAGGATCATAACATGGGCAAAGAATGAGGACCTGCTTAGATCGGCCATAGGCCTTGCCTCTGTTAATGCTGTGATGAATGACCCGGAAAAAGGTTGGGGAGAGGGAAATATTTTGAATTCTTTTGATATTAAAGAATCAGAAACCTTCGGTATGATCGGGGAGTTTCACCCTGTCCTATCCAAAATCAAATCTATGACAGAAAAGATTTATGTGTTTGAACAAAATGTAGAAGAAAACAGTAACAAACTGCCTTCGAATATGATTCCCCATTATCTCCCCCAATGTGATGTCATCGTGATAACGGCAACAAGCATAATCAACCATACCTTTGATGATATTTATCCCTACTGTAAAAATGCCCGAAAGGTTTGCTTGTTGGGGCCTTCCACCTCTCTTTGTCCGGATGTCTTCAGAAAATACAATATTACACTTCTTGCGGGCAGCGTTGTAATTGATTCTGAACTGATTCTTCAGGTTGTGAGTCAGGGCGGTGGCACAATGTCTATGAAGCCTGCCGTTCGTCAGGTATTGGTCCCTTGCGTACAATAGCTATATCGGTTTAAATCTCTTTAGCCTTAGCGCGTTTGATACGACTGAAACGGAGCTGAGCGCCATGGCCGCTCCGGCAAATATCGGATTTAAAAGCGGTCCGCCAAACAGATAAAATACACCGGCAGCCAGCGGGATTCCTGCCGTGTTATATAAAAAGGCCCAAAAAAGATTCTGTTTTATGTTTCTCATCGTGGCTCTTGATAAGGCTATTGCGCAGGGTACCTCGTTCAGATCCCCTCTCATCAGCACTATGTCGGCTGATTCTACCGCTATATCGGTTCCTGTCCCTATAGCCATACCTGTATCGGCCTGGGTCAATGCAGGAGCATCGTTTATTCCGTCGCCGACCATTGCAACGATTTTTCCGCTGTCTTGGATTTTTTTAATTACGTCGGCCTTATCCTTAGGCAGAACATCAGAAATAATTTTGTGAATCCCTGCCTCCTTCGCTATAGCCGCGGCGGTGTTGTAATTATCACCTGTCAGCATGATTACATCTATGCCCATGCCTGTCAGCTTTTTTATCGCTTCGGCACTTGTGGGTTTTAATGTGTCGGCCGCTGTCATAAGTCCTGCCAATTTTCCTTCGATTGCGATATACATCAGCGTTCTTCCTTTTTCGGCCGACAAATCGGCGTCTTTCGCTGCTTGAGAAAGATCAATTCCGTTTTCCTGCATCAATCCGGCATTTCCCGCAAGTATGCGTCTTCCTTCTACGAGAGCATTTATTCCCTTCCCCGGTATAGCCTTAAATCCTGAAGGGCTAAGCAGGGAAAGTCCCCCCTCTTCGGCTTCTTTTATCATGGCTTTAGCCACAGGGTGCTCTGATCCCCGCTCTGCAGAGGCTCCGAATATCAAAAGCCTTTCACGGGTTATGGGCGGATAGGGAAATATATCTATAAGCTGTGGTTTTCCTTCCGTGATTGTACCGGTTTTGTCAAGGATAACGGTGTCTGTTTTATGGGCTTGCTCTAAGGCTTCGCCACTCTTGATCAATATGCCCAGTTCAGCTCCTTTTCCTGTCCCCACCATTATAGCGGTTGGGGTTGCCAGGCCCAGGGCACAGGGACAGGCTATTACCAATACGGCTACAAAGACGGTCAAAATAAAGTTGAGATCTTTTCCTGCGATGGCCCAGCCAATGGCACTGGTTGCGGCGATGCCTATAACTAAAGGTACGAAGAAACCTGATACCAGATCTGCAGTCTTTGCGATAGGGGCCTTTTTGCTTTGGGCCTCTTCCACAAGCCTTATTATACCGGCCAAAGTTGTATCTGCCCCGACCCTTGTAGCTTCAAATGCAATGAGTCCTTCTCCGTTAATGCTCCCTCCCGTAACCCGGTCCCCTTTCTGCTTTTCCAAAGGCATGCTTTCTCCCGTCAGCATGGATTCGTCGACCCACGAGATGCCTTCGGTTACTATTCCGTCTACCGGTACAGAGGTACCCGGCCGAACCAGAACTATGTGTCCGGGTTGTACCTTGCCGATCGGTATTTCATACTCCTTGCCATCCTCTGTTATGATTGCTGTTTTAGGCGCCAGATTCATAAGCTTTTTTATGGCCTCAGACGTTTTGCCTTTGCTTATCGCTTCCATGTATTTCCCAAGCATCACCAATGTTACAACTACAGCTGCAGATTCAAAGTAAAGAGATTCTGTGTAAGTGTGGTTGCCCAAATAGATCCTTATGAGTGCAAAGGTGCTGTATAAAAAAGCGCTCCCGGTGCCTATGGCTACAAGTGAGTCCATGTTTGGAGCGGCTTTGATTAATGATTTAAGACCCCTTGTATAGAAATGCCTCCCCGCAGTGAGAACTGCAAGCGTTAAAAAAAATTGAACGCCTGCAAAAATTAAAGGGTATTCTTCAGAATCCATAAAAGCAGGCAGCGGTAGCGAAATAACGGGAATCATATGGGACATGGCAATGTAGAATTCAGGCAAAGCGAATATGATTGCAGCAATCAGTCTCAGGCGCATCTTCGATAACTCTGCATCGTGAAGAACCTCTTCTTCATCAAGAAGCGTATACCCCGCATCCTCTACGGTTTTTTTAAGCAAAGCAAAATCCACCTTCGTTTCATCGAAGCGCACCCTCAGTTTTTCAGTCTGGATGTTCACTTCGCTGAGTTCCACCCCATCAAGTTTTGCCACGGCTTTTTGTGCGTGTGCTGCACAGGATGCACATGACATTCCGGTGACGGGATAGATCTTCTCTTTTATTTTGCTTTCATCGCCTGCTAATCCGTACCCGGCGTTTTCTATGGTTTTCTTAAGCAAAGCAAAATCCACCTTTGTTTCATCGAAGCGTACCCTCAGTTTTTCAGTCTGGATGTTCACTTCGCTGTGTTCCACACCGTCTAGCTTTGCCACGGCTTTTTGTGCGTGTGCTGCACAGGATGCACATGACATCCCGGTGACCGGATAAATTTTCTCTTTCATTTTCTTGTACCCTGCCCTTTTTAGCTTCCTTATTATACCCGTTTAGGAGGGAGTGCAAACTATTTTCCTCGCATTGAGGGCACCAAATCTTTTTTAAGAACATACACTGATGTAAACGCTGTATTTTAAAATATCATTGTAAAGGAATATTATGTATGCCAAACAACAATGAACGATCCCAAATTGATTTAAATCCATATGAAGGCTGCCTGACATTGGAGCAAATGAATACCATTCTTGCCTTTGAAGGGATCTGCAATGAGCTTCCCATGTGGATGAACACCTTGCTTATGAGTATAGTAGGCAGTATGGCTGATGGCGGTGCAGTTCTGAATCGCGTATTCATAGGTGTGCCGACTAAATTTTATGATGTGCTGGTTGTATTTTATGGGACGATGCTTGCCCAGGAATTCAGAAATCTTTTGTCAAGTTTTATCCACTGTGGATGGATGGTAATGTTGGCAGTTAACAATAAAGATTCAGTGGCTGCGGATACCTACACGGTCAGATGGTACAGCACAGCCGATGCCATTTCATCTTTTCTTGCTAGAAATAACGTGCACTGGGATGAGGGGCATTGGAAGAGGCTATTATATCAATATATACGGATAAGCATCGAATGCATAACATCGGCGGTGGAGGGTAATTTCGAGCGTGAAATAGAGCTGTATGATTCATTAAAAGATCTGTCATGTATAATAAGCAGCTATTTGTCACGGGGCATAATAGCGAGGAATTTGGCCGTACAGATGATACAGTTTACTTAAGCTCCCCTTTGTGCTTTTTAACAGCCTCGGAAAGCAGGTATTCTATCTGTCCGTTTATCGAGCGGAATTCATCCTCGGACCACTTCGCAAGATCCTTCCAAAGGGAAGGGGACAGGCGTAGCAGTACTTGTTTTTTCCCCTTGTCTTTGCCTTTCGTGTTCATTGAATATATCAGTATATGGAACCGCTGTTTACAATAGGCTGTGCATCTTTATTGCCGCAAAGCACCACCAGCAGGTTGCTTACCATAGCTGCCTTCCGCTCTTCATCGAGTTGTACCACATCGTTTTGGGAGAGTTTATCCAAAGCCATTTCCACCATGCTTACCGCCCCCTCAACTATCATTTGCCTTGCGGCGATAACTGCCGTGGCCTGTTGCCTTTGCAGCATGGCGGCGGCAATCTCAGGTGCATACGCAAGGTGGGTGATTCTGGCCTCAATGATCTCAAGCCCTGCTATATCCACTCTTTTTTGTATTTCCTCCTTTAGTTTTTCCGCTACCTCCTGACTGCTGCCTCTTAAGGATTTTTCCCCGTCATCTGTCGTGTCATAGGGGTAGTTGCGCACTATATTGCGCAAGGATGAATCGCATTGTATGGACAGAAATTCGGTATAATTGTCCACATTGAACACTGCCCGGGCAGTATTTACCACTTTCCATATGACCACTATCCCGATAATGATCGGATTTCCCACTTCATCGTTTATTTTCTGTTTTTCATTGTTCAAAGTCATGGTTTTAAGCGATAGCTTACGGTCAACTTTTTTAGAGGAAATGCTCAGTCCCTTCTTATTATCCGTCGCGATTTCGGCTGTGGATGGCCTTGCGGAGGCCGACGGGTTAAACGCAATGGCGAAAGGATTTACAAAATAGAAGCCAGCTCCTTTTAGGGTACCGTAATACTTGCCGAAAAAGGTAAGGACCAAAGCTTCATTAGGCTGCAGTATTCTAAGTCCCGCATAGATAAAGGGGCCGATCAGGAAACAGTAAAAGGCGCTTAATACGATTAACAGGACAGGCGCTGTCTGTTTATCGGACAGGGCTACTCCGTAGATGAATAAGATAAAAGATGCTATTTCAAACAATGTGTTCATTATCAGCACTACCATCCCGTTTGCGGATTTGGATTTGATTTCTTCATATTGCATCTGCTTTAAGGTGCTGTTTTGTTTCGCCATAATATGATCCTCCTTCATGTGGTGATATCATTCTGATATCATAACAATATTAGTACAGGAGAATTTAAATGTCAATCTAAAAATCGTTTTAATTTTTTTACCAACAGTGAAGACAGAAGTATTTTGAATATATCGCCGGGAATAAAGGGGAAAATGCACATTGCAAGTGCCGGCAAAAGGCTTGATTCAGTGACGCTCATAAACCATAAAGTGCCCGGTACGTAGCAGGATAACAGTCCGATTGCGATAGCCAAAACAATGTGAAGCAGCCCCGGATCTGAAAATTTTTGAATAATCCAGCCGATAACGAATGCTGCCAGTATGTAACCTATAATGTAACCGCCTGTGGGACCGGCTAAAACCCCGGGGCCTCCCGAGAACTTCGAAAAAATAGGTAGACCGATAAGTCCTAAAAAAACATATGTCGCCTGACTTGCTGCACCGGCCTTTGCTCCAAGCAGGCCCCCGGAAAGAAATACAGAAAGCAGGGCTAAGTTTATCGGTATCGGGGAGAAAGGCAGCGGGATTGAAAGAATGGTTCCTATTATTGTAAGGGCCGCAAAAAAAGCGCATAGTGTCAGCTGTCGTGTTTTCATTTTTTTCTCCGTATGATCATATTTTCGGATATATCCGGTGTTGAAGCAATCCCGCAGTGTTTATTCTGCTGACGGGCGTATTGAAATTTCTCCGGAGTTCAGTATGCTGAACGTACCATCCTGTTTTTTAACGATCAGTTCGCCTCGTTCACCTATATCAACCGCTTTTGCCGCATACAGCTCATCTCCTCGTGATACCGCAATGTTTTTCCCTAAAATGAAGCATTTTGACCTGTATTCCTTCAGGAAATCTTCAGGGTTAAGATGCTCATTGATTTTAAGTACTTCATCGATAACAGAGGCGGCAAGACGGTTTCTTGAGATATGGTTCATTCCGGCGCTTTCCTCCAATGTGCCTGCTTTGTTTTTTATTTCTTCAGGAAAACCTTTTTCACTTTCTTTAACATTGATGCCGATTCCAAGGACTAAGGCTTCGATAGTTCCCGTTTCAAAATCGTTTACGGCTTCTGTCAATATGCCGCAGATTTTCCGTTCGCGTATATAAATATCGTTCACCCATTTAATTTGGGCATCGATGCTCAACTTCTTTTTAAGAGACCTGCATACAGCAACGGCTGCCGCCGTTGTGGTGAGTATTGCCGATTCCTTTGTTCTATCGGGTCGAAGCAAGATGCTGAGATAAAGGCCGCTTCCTTCAGGTGAATAGAAGCCCCGGCCTAATCGTCCCCTCCCATCTGTTTGTTCTTCAGCGAGTACAACAAAGGGATGGGCGATTCCTTCAAAAGCCATTTTTTTTGCGGTCTGATTTGTGGAGCCTATTGATTTATGAATAAAAATACGTCCCCTTACTATGTTGGGGTTTTGCATATGGTGAAGGATTCCTTCCTCAGACAAAAGGTCGCTGTTTTCTGAAAGGGCATAGCCTTTATTCGGTGATGCCAGTATTTCATGACCTTCTTTTCTGAGTTCTTCAACAGCCTTCCATATCGCTCCCCTCGTAACGGAAAGATCTTTGGAAATAGCGGCTCCCGAAACAGGCACACCGCGGTTTTTTTCTAACATAGTTAAAACTTTTTCTTTTGTAGAAAACATAAAATCACCACCTGGACACGATTTTAGCAGTGTGAATATATAATGTCAACCCGAAGACTGTATCCGGTATACGGCGAAATGCATTTAATCGATAAATGTGGTTGTATACAGTAACGGAACGGATTGTTTTTTCTTTGAATATAGTTGCCTAAGGTATCAGAAATGCAGTATCCGGCCGATATATCCAATTCATTATCGGGGTCTTAATTGACGTGTTATCCGGATAACGATATACTGATTTAAAAGTCGCGATGTTTTCAGATGATTCAAAAATATATTCGGGCAAATATGCTGTGAGCTATACGGGTTCTATTAAATAACCGGGGCGGCACTGATGGCAGTTGAAGAAATAAAATGGATTAACGGAACACCGCTCGGCCTTATTATACGTAATGTTAATTACGTGGCTCCTCATTACCATAAGGGCGTTTTAGAGATTATTCTTTGCCTGAGCGGTCATATCACGGTATCCTACTGTTTTGAGGAATTCACTTTAACGGCAGGAGAATTTATACTTGTAGACAAAGATGCTCATTTTTTATGCAACGGAGTGAATGCCGTCTGCGTATCGTTCTATTTTGATTTATCTTATTTTAGGAAAAAGTATCGTTATATAGATAATTTATTTTTCGTATGCGAAGGCACAAAACAAAGTACAGTCCCGTTCAATACATATAATCATAAACACCTGAAGGCTATGCTCCTTGCAATATTAATTTACCTGGCAGACAACAAAGATGCGACAAACCAAATTGAATCAAAGATATGCAATATAGTTGAAAACATTATTGAATTGCTGTTAGACAAATTTGATATCATGTTTTGGTATCATCCCGGCCTGCATATTAATAAAAGCGCCATGGAGAAATATAGGGTAATGACGGGATATCTTTCAATGCATCATGCGGATAAAATAAGTTTGGAATCGCTGTCTGAAAAGATCGGCTTAAGCAAAGCTTATATATCAGAATTTTTAAGCAGTGTATCCTTAGGATTCCAGAAAATGTTGAATTATTATCGCGCTTTTCAAGCTGCTCAGATGTTAATCGATACAAATTTAAATATACTGGAAGTGTCCGAGCAGTGCGGTTTCTCCGATCCTAAATATTTCTATAAATCGTTTAGATTTTGGTACTCATGCACCCCTAATCAGTTCCGGAAGAAATACTCATATTCCGGGGAATCCTGTAATCGGGAAGAAATACTAGGGTTGGGTGATATCTCCAAGTATATTGAAGAAATTACTATGAAGCATTTCGTTGAATGGTTTGTTTTCTGATATCTGCTGATCCCAAACATAAATCGAATCTATTGGTCTTTTTTCGGATAAGAATGTTGCAAATATCCTTAAATCGACGTTGTCATAAAATTTCAAATATTATAACTTTATTATAGGTGCTAATGAAATTTCATCAAACATTTCTTAAATATTTTGCATACGCTTATTTCCCAAAAAATAAAAGGAGGTAATGACGGTGAATAATGGAGGAACTACCTTATCGGATAATCAAGGTGTTAAATTAAAAAGAGTTTTATCGCTGCCCTATTTGGTGGCATTCGGACTGGCATATCTGGCTCCTACTGTGGTTTTTAACTATTACGGTATTATGAGCGTGATGACCAACGGAATGATGGCGCTGGCATATACTATTACGACTGTTGTTATGTTTTTTACCGCTTACAGCTATGCAAGAATGGTTGAAGCTTTCCCGGTTGCAGGGTCCGCATACACCTATGTTCAGCAATCCATCAACCCTTACGCCGGATTTTTTGCAGGTTGGCTTATGCTGTTGGATTATCTTTTATTGCCCATGATCTGTTACCTTCTGCTTGGAATATATATCAATGAATTTTTCCCCCAAATACCAATATGGGCAATAGTGGTTTTCTTTGTTCTGGCAGGCGCCTTTATAAATATCATCGGTACAAAGACCGCCGCCAGAGTAAATACGATTATCATTTCAGCACAGATTATTTTCACGATTTTATTTGTCGCTGTGATAATCAAACTCGTTATGGGCGGAGGTGGTACAGGTACTCTTGTTTCTAAAAACGCAATTTTTAATTCTGCAGAGTTTGTACCTAAAAATATTTTAGCCGCTTCCTCAATACTGTGTGTATCTTTTTTGGGATTTGATGCGGTTACAACAATGGCAGAGGAAACGATAAATCCTAAAAAAACTATCGGAAAGGCAATCATGACTGTCTGCATTGGTGCGGGAATCGTCTTTGCAGTTGTATCCTATTTCTCACAGTTGGCATGGCCGACAGCGTTTTTAGAAATTCAAAACCCCGATGCCGGTATTTTTGAACTGTTGCCGAAACTCGGATCATTTATGGGGCCTCTATTTTTTGTAACCGATAATCTGGCCAGCTGGATCTGTGCAATGGCCGGCTTGGCGGCTGTTTCAAGAATTTTATACGGAATGGGCAGGGATGGTGTGTTGCCGAAAAAGTTCTTTGGCCATTTGAATAAAAGATTTCAGACTCCATCCTTAAACATAGCGGTTACATCTGCTTTTGCCCTTTCGGCATTGTTTTACGCCGACAATTTAATGGGTGCTGCATCCCTGATAAGTTTCGGTGCGATAAGCGGGTTTTTGCTGGTGAATTTATCTGTGATAATGTTCTATTATGTCAAACACAAGAAAAGAGGTGCCGCCAACACATTACGCTACCTCATAATGCCTTCTATAGGTGTGGCCGTATGTGCTGTTTTATGGGTTAGCATAGAGAAGTCCGCCAAGATTCTTGGGGGTATATGGTTATTGATCGGCTTCGTTTACATAGTTGCTAAAACAAAATTCTTCAAGGTAAGCCCGCCCGTTTTGGAAATTTCGGATAGTGAGTAAATAACGAATAAAGTTGTATGTGCGGTATGGAAAGGAGCATCTTTATGGATATTACAAACAAGTTTGCGCTATTAAATATCTCTATCGTTGACGGTTACGGAGGTTGGCCCGAAGAAGATAAAGCGCTCGTTATCAAAGATGGATTTATTACCTGGACAGGAAACATGAAGGATTATGTCAGTGAGGACGGAATACAGGAAGTCAGTCTTGACGATCATTTTGTCATGCCCGGCATGATAGATGCGCATGTGCATTTATCCGGCGGCCGCGGTGATGTGGAGTATCAGGAAATAGAGGTTATGGCCGAGAATAAAATGTTACGTGCAATGAGGTCTGTTTATGAGGCGCAGTCCATACTAAAGCGGGGGTTTACTTCGGTTCGCGATATTTCTTTAAACGGGCTTTATTTGAAAAGGCTTTTCGGAGATGATATTATACCAGGTCCGAGAATTATTGCATGCGGACCCGGACTATGCAGAACAGGGGGGCACGTCGATCTGTTCCAGTACACGCTTGAATATGTTAAGGAAAACGGTTTTTGGGGTATCCTCGCCGACGGACCGGACGAGATCAGAAAAGGTGTCCGGTGGCTGTTGCGTGAAGGGGCCGACCAAATTAAAATCTGGGCAAGCGGCGGTGATAATTGGCCTAATGATCGAAATTCGGATGTACATTATTCTATGGAAGAGATCGTCATGTGTGTTGAAGAAGCCCACAGGCAAAAGGGCACCTTTGTATGTGCCCATGCTGAAAATAAGGAGGCTATTTCAATGTGTGTGGATGCAGGAGCCGATACTATAGAGCATGGAGAGGATTTAGATGAGGAAACAGCAGAAAAAATGGCCGCAAAAGGGACCATACTTGTTCCCACTCTTGCGCTGATAGTTAATTGGTATAAGGACTTTATTCCGACCGGAGATGCGGTATTTAAGAAGATACGTCCGGATGTATTTTTGCATAGGGATGTTGCACCAAGCGATGAGTTTGGAGAAATGTACAGTAAGACTTCGCAAAAAAGTTTTGAGCTTGCGGTAGAAAAAGGCGTTAAAATAGCCCTCGGATCGGATACCGTATATGAGCCTTTAACAATGTATGGTGAATACAGTGCAAAGGAATTTAAGGCATTGGTGCAGTGCGGTTTGTCTGTTCCCGAAGCGATACGGGCCGCTACCCTGGGTTCTGCAGAGGCACTGAACATGAGCCATAAAATAGGAACAGTTGAGGTCGGCAAGGAGGCCGATTTATTGGTGCTGAAAAAAGATCCGACCCAAAACGAGGATGTTCTTTATGATGCCGATAACATATTTTTAACATTTGCAAAAGGACGTTTGACAGTGGAGAATAAAAGATTGGCTTGGTAATCTGCAAGGATGTAAGTATTTGTTATGAGGGGCATGCTTCAATGATGTATATAATGGGTTTCCCGTTTTTTAGACCGAAAGTAAACAGTTATACTCGACTCATTCCGAGGCGGGTGTATAACAGTACAGGTCGGTTAATACAGGATATATTATGTAATAAAAGGAGTGATTATGAAAACCGTTTTGTACAATGCAAAAATATATACCATGGATGATTCGGGGACAATTGCCGATTCCATTGTTTTTCAGGGAGAAGTCATTGAAGCTGTTAAAGGAAACCATATAACAGTCGATGATGGCAATGTCAGATATGTAGACATGAAGGGCAAGACGATAATGCCCGGCTTTATTGACAGTCATACTCATCCAGGTATGACATCGCAAAGCTCGTGGCATATAAAGCTGCCAAAGACCGATAAATTAAACCTAATATTGGAGTTCGTCGAAAATTACGCAAAAAACCATTCAATTGTTAAGGTTCCTTTTTTATACTTTGAATACTATCCTACGACGATGTTCGATGATAAAGGGCCTAACAGGAGATTATTGGATGAAGCGGTGTCGGATAGGCCGTGCCTGCTTCAGGATGCCGGAGAGCATTTATGTTGGGTTAATTCTAAAATGCTGGAGCTTTTGGAGGTGGATAGGCATACGAAAGATCCATATCCGGGACTGCAGATATTTGTCAGGGATGAAAACGGAGAGCCTACGGGATGGATCAAGGAAATGGCATGGATACATTTCCAAAACAATATGTATGAAAAAATTAAATGGAAGCCGCCTGAATTAAGTCCTGAATTGATGCAAAATTTCTTTAAATTCATGACATCCGTCGGGGTAACAGCTATGGCTGATGGTATTACCGAAGGCGAAAGCCAGGTCAAAGCTATGTCCGCTCTTGATAAAGCAGGCAGGCTAAATACATATTATGACGGCATTGTAAGATTTGATACTGAGAAGGAGCTTCCGGATAAAATTGGGGAATTGAAATATCTGCGCGATAAATATACAAGCAAGCATATTAAGTTTAATACCATGAAGCATTTCCTTGATGGCACAAATGAGAGCGGAAACTGCGGAGTATTGGAACCGTTTTCAAACGATGAGACAGGTACGGATTACGGGACAATATCTATGAGTGAAGAAGAGCTGATAAGGTGTATGCTCATGCTAAACAGCGAGAATCTGGATCTTCATTTACACATTGTAGGAGACAGGGCATTCAGGACGGCTTGCCGTTCATATAAAATAGCTAAGAAGCGGTCAACGCAACCCTGGACTATGCAGTTAATTTTGGCACACTGTGAATTAATAGACCCTAGGGATATGAAACTACCGGCGGAATTAGGAATTACAATCAATTGGTCCTGTCATTGGTCGGGGGGTTATTTTGGCGAAGGAGCTATTCCGTACTTAGGGTTGAAGCGGTGGAATCGGATGTATCAATTCAATCCCATAATCAGCAGCGGCGCCGAGGTTACATTCTCAAGCGATGTTGTAACAAATTATGAATTGCATCGTGCAAATCCTTTCTTTGGCATGCAGGTTGCGCAAACTAGGGTTGACCCTGAATTCCCTCTTGATGAGGCAAGGTATCCGGGAAGCATGCGGCCTCCCGGATCTGCCAAATTATCCATACAAGATCTGCTTAAGGGATATACTATTAATGGCGCCAGACAATTGAGGCTGGATGGAATTATGGGTTCAATCGAACAAGGTAAGTTAGCTAATTTTACAGTATTATCGGAAGATCCTTTGGCAGTTAAGGCCGCAGATATATCAGAAATACAATGCGAAATCGTCGTTTTTGAGGGAAAGGTTTTAAAAGGTGATCTGAATAATTTATCATAAATAGTTCTGTAATTAATGTTCAAACGAATGCTATCCGGCAAATAAAACAGAAAGGACGGGCAGATAATTATGGCATTGAAAAAAATAATGGTGCTGGGCGTCGGAGCCCAGGGCAGTGCG
>CAYRNC010000005.1:0-48888 GCA_964425645.1 uncultured Oscillospiraceae bacterium
CGAACGGCATGCTGGGTGGTGTGAGAGGGGGAATTTATTTCCCCCTACTCGATTAGGGAAGATAAGACTTCCGAATTTTGATTAATTATATCCCCAAAGCGATAGAATAGATGGTATGATAGTATGTGAATGCGCTGCATTCCGTTAGAAAAACTAACTATTAAAAGTCAAGACCCAAAATGAAAAAAATGCTGAATTGTGAAAATGCAATTCAGATAAAAATGCACCTTGATAATTGCATGACAAAATTAGCACCTCAGAAAGCTGCTCCCGAAGCACAGTGGCATAGTGTCTATACCTGGCTAACAAAGGGCTGGCTCGTTTTCACAAGGCAGGATTGCCCGTGTTAGCTTCTTGGCTGCATGAGAAACGGTCACGTTTTAGGCCTTGCCTTCAGCTCGTTTTTTCGCCAGATACTGCCCGAAGCCCAGATCCCGGTGGCAGATATATTTCGAAGCATGCATAACGCAGATATTTCGAGCTCCGCTTTACCATTTTCGCATGTGTGGAGGTCAGTTGCCCTGACTGGTACACGGAGGGTTCCAAACCGGCAAAAGCAAGTCACTGTGAGAACCAATGGAATCTCGAGCCGCATTCCGGTTTTTCATTGCTTTCTCCCTGCCATAACGTCCTTTAGATACAGTAAAAAAAAATAGTTAATCTGGTAAGGCGACATTCGGATATGGCACTTGCACTTGGGAGTTCAGAAAGTAGGGCATATGTAGAAGCCATATGCAGCGACGAAACCGGTTTCTCCAATTCAGGGAAAAGGATGACACAAAGTCTTGCATAAGAGGTTTTAAGGCTAGCGCAGTTTTGTACCAGAGCGAGCGATATCTTGTCAGTGACTTGAGTTCGCAAAGGGCTTTAGGCTTTCTGTTCTGGGCATAGTCACAATCGAGTGTGCATCGGCCTTATGACCTTTTCTGTAAAGATTGGTATGTAACGAATTGATTGCCGTAGTGGGAAGATCGATCAGAAACTTCAAAAGGTTATCGCTGTAGTGACCGATAGCTTCTAGTCCTACTTTAATTTTAGCTAAATCAGTCCCACATGTCTTGAGAGATGTATGCAATTCACCAAATCCCTGTTTGTTGTTTGGGATGGTGAATGTGGGGAAAAATATTACTCCATTCGAATCAACGATGAGGCACCCGGTTCCTAGCAACATCAATACCGACATAAATCATAGTGGCTTCTCCTTTGAATTTATATTGACACTGTTTTCTTCCATAGACCACTTTGCCAAATGTAACCTTGTGCTAAATGAAACGTCATGCGTTATCTGACTAATTACCGCTTAAGTAAACGACTGTGGTTATAGCCTTTCTAAAAACGTCAAGCGTTAGGGATTTGGACTAATTCACAGCGTCTGTAAGAAGTATAGCATCAAGTCCTTGGAGAGGGACCCTAAACACTACTACTATATAATACGAGGAGATCATAATATGGAAACAACTGGAACCCTAAGCATCCAAAGGAGAGAAGAGACCAACAGCAGGGCCAACAGAAGACTGAGAAGAGAAGGCGGTATGCCCGGTAACGTCTATGCAAGAGGCATGGAGTCCATTGCAATTAAGGTAAAAAAGGACGAGCTGTGGAAGAATGTCTCTAAATTCGGAAGGACCGCTGTTTATAAATTGCAGGATGAAAAAGGAGAAATCTACAATGTTATGGTTAAAGACATACAAAATGCCCCGGTAACAGGGGAATTGCTGCATGTGGATTTCCAACAGATTTCACTTGATGAAGAGGTGAGGGCCAACGTTCCCTTAAAGATCGAGGGCAAAGAGCTTCTGGAAGCGAGAAGACTGCTTATGATGCTTCATATTGACCATATTCCCGTCAAAGGACTTCCCACTGACATTCCCAATTCGTTAGATATTGATGTATCAGAGCTGAACATAGGGGACAGTATTCTTGTTTCGGATATCGATTTTCCAACGGACATCTTGCCGGATATGGATTCCGAGACCTTGTTACTAACCGTTAGCGAGGCTAAGGTTGAAATCGTAGAAGAAGAAGCGGAAGTTGAAGAGGATGTACTTGATACAGCTGAAGCAGCTAAAGACGAAGAAGGACAGGAAAAATCCGGGACAGAATAAAAAACTTCTTGACAGAACGCAACCCAACCTTTAATATTGTTATAAACCGATGAAGAGGGAGAAAAACTGCGAAATGGTCGCACAGCGAATCGGGGACGGTGGGAGCCTGATGGATACAGCGCGGACATAAAGGCCTCTGAGGGCGGGGTGAACGAGAATTAATCTTCAGTAGCAACCGACGCATTGCCTGCGTTAAATGGCAGAGAGTGTGATGGCACTCTTCAGAGTGGGCGCATAATTTAGCGTCAATCAAGGTGGTACCGCAGGTCAACGCTTGTCCTTGTTAATAAAACAAGGCGGGCGTTTTTATTTGGTCAGCCGGCTCTGGGAAAGGAGGCACTGATGGAAGTTCGAAAACAGATATCAAGGAAAACAGTTTCCGTTATTGCCTATTTGCATTAAACTAAAAGGAGAAGAACCAAATGAAAGATATAGTGTTTACGGGATCAGGTGTGGCATTGGTAACCCCGTTCAATGAAAAAGGGGTAGATTTCGATAAATTGGCGGGACTTTGTGAATATCACATTCAAAACGGCACAGATGCAATTATTGCTGCAGGTACAACGGGTGAGGCCTCGACAATGCCCGATGAGGAGCATATTTCTGTCATCAGGCACGTTGTAGAGACTGTTGCAGGAAGGATTCCCGTAATTGCAGGCACGGGGAGCAACGATACCGCCCATGGAGTTAATTTGACCAAAATGGCTGAAAAGGCCGGGGCAGATGCCATATTAAACTGTACTCCATATTATAATAAGGCGTCTCAAAAGGGACTTATAGCGCATTTCACAGCTTATGCCAAGGCTGTTGATCTCCCCTATATTCTATACAATGTTCCTTCCAGAACCGGAGTAAATATTAACCCTGAAACATACTATGAATTGTCTAAGATAGATAATATCGTAGGGATTAAAGAGTGCAACACCGGACAATTGGGGGATACAGCAAGCCTGTGCGGTAACAGCCTGACAATTTATACGGGGGAAGACGGGATGGTGCTGCCATGTCTCTCCTATGGAGGGAAGGGCGTGATTTCTGTCATGGCCAATATAATTCCACAAAAGACACATGAAATGGTAGACAGTTTTCTAAAAGGGGATGTTGCAAAGGCTACCGAATTGCAAATCTGGGCTGTTCCCTTGATAAATGCGCTTTTTTCCGATGTAAATCCTATCCCTGTTAAAGCCGCTATGAATATTTGTGGATTTGATGTAGGCTCCTGTCGTTTGCCGCTTTGCGATATGACAGATAAAGGCCTTGAAAACCTGCGCCGCACCTTGGAAAGCTATAGGCTGATTCCAAAGGCTGCCTGATAAAACGCAGAAACCAATAAAAGAGACCGGTTATACTATAATCCGGTCTCCTTTAGAAAGATCATTACTGCACGTTATACATGCCCTTGCTTTGCATATAATTAAAGATTTGTTCTCCGTGTTCCTGTTCTTCCTTTTGAATGTGGTTTAATACCTGGCGGACCTCGGTGTTGGCGCATTCAAATATTGCCGTGTTATAGGTGCTTGAAACGAATTTCTCCGTTGAAAGCATATCCTTGCAAAGCATACTGTCCTGCTGATTGTCGCCCTGCATCTGATTCTGGCTTGCTGCTTCCATCATCATGCCTTGCGGAGTTTGCCACATTGACGTATCCGTTGAACTTTTGCCTGCTTGTTTTCCCTGTTGAATGGACGGTATCTGGCCGCTAAGGATCTGGTTGACTGAATTTAAGTGTTCCTGCTCTTTTTGGGCTAAAGAATCGAACAGCTGCGATAGCGCCGGGTCTTTAGCCTGGTTAGCATAGCTTTGATATTTGCTTATGCAAAGTTCTTCATGCGATTTTTGATCCTGCATAAGCAAGCGCTCTTTAGTCGATAACTGGATTGCCATTTAATCACCTCCGGTATAATTGTGCCATGTTGTAAGCGAAAATATGCACCCGAAGGCGGAAATGGAAGAAGAAAAGGAAAAGGGCAGACATGTTTCAACTTGAACAGTCTACCCTTTGCCAGGAGTGTAGCTCAAACGAGTACATCCTCCTTTCTTTGCCCCATAGACAGCGGTACATACGCTCCGATCGGATTTTTCATGCTTATTTCAATGTATTCAGATTAAGCATTTTCATGCTTACCAAACATTTTGCTTCAGCATGTAATTACCGATCCATGCTCCCGCTTTTGAGGCAGATACCCGGATACTCAGTTTTCCGCCGAGCGTACTTCCTTTTCTTCAGGTGAATTTATAATACTATGGCTCCGTTTAATTGTCAAGTATTATTTCGAAATATTTCCACAACTTACGCAGTTATATTGTCGTAGTATTTAGAATAGATTTAATAGTTATAATATTGTACGGCACTTTCGAAGATAGGTTGCATCTTGTTTCCGGGAATATTTTTGTAGATTCCTTCGCTTATTCGCTCCGAATGCGCCATCTTTCCAAGTACACGTCCATCAGGTGAACTAAGACTTTCTATCGCATAAAGAGATCCTCCCGGGTTGTATTGTACATCCATTGAAGGTTTGTCGGATAAATCCACATATTGGGCAGCAATTTGCCCATTGTTTACAAGTTCATTAATCAGTTTTTCATCCGCATCGAAACGACCTGCACCATGTGAGATGGGCAAAGTGTGGATTTCGCCGATTTTGGTATTTAACAGCCAAGGTGATTTATTGGATGAGATGCGGGTACGTATCATCCGTGAATGGTGACGTCCGGTACAATTTAAGGTAAGCGTAGGGCTTTTTTGATCAGGTTCAACGATTTTTCCAAAAGGTACAAGACCCAATCTGATCAGCGTTTGGAATCCGTTGCATATTCCCAGAATTAGTCCGTCTCTGTTTACAAGAAGTTCGTGGACCGCTTCTGACAGTTTCTCGTTACGAAAGAAAGCCGCCGCGGATTTACCTGAGCCGTCGGGCTCGTCTCCAAAGGAGGAGCCGCCGGGGAAGACTAAGATATTGGCCTTTGCTATTTCATCGGCCATATCATTTATCGATTGAATTACATCGTTTGTCGTAAGGTTTCTTACAACGAATATTTTTGCATCCGCTCCCGCCCTTTCTAAAGCTTTTGCTGTATCATATTCACAGTTCGTGCCGGGGAAGACAGGTATAAGAGCTTTAGGCCTTGCTATTTTAACGGAACGGGCCATATACCTTTCTTCCTGAAAAGAGATGAGGGGGATTTTTTTATCGTTCTTTTTTTCTTCCGAAAAAGGGTATACAGGAGCAAGCTCTTCGTTATATGATGCTTCAAGATCGGCAAGTGAAATGACCTCATTTCCTATGCGAACAGAATAATCGAGAGTGGTTATCCCTATTTTTTTTATGCTTATCTCAGAATGCCCGCGGGAAGAAAGCATTATGCTGTCATCGGCCTCCAAAAGAAAGGATCCATATCGTAAATCAAAAAGCTTTGATCGATCGATTTCATGGGAAAGGGTAAATCCTAATCGATTTCCTATACACATTTTGAAAATTGCCTCGGCCATACCGCCGTGAGAAAGTGCAAAGGCGCTCTTAACTTTTTTATTCTTTATCATGTCCTCCAGGAATTCGAAGCAGGCCATCGTGCTTTCACCTTTTGGCAGCATCGATTCTTTATAAAAGGGGGAGAGGAGAAATACAGCCGAGCCCGTAGTTTTAAATTCAGGTGATATTACATTATCGATGTCGCACAGCGATACAGCGAAGGAGACTAGAGTCGGCGGGACGTGCAGATCCTCAAAGCTGCCGGACATGGAATCCTTGCCCCCTACGGCAGCTACATCCAGATCTCTTTGTGCATCTAAGGCCCCAAGAAGCGCGGAAAAGGGTTTACCCCAACGGAGAGGATCATCTCCCAATCTTTCAAAATATTCCTGAAAGCTTAAATAACACTGCCTATGTGATGCTCCTGCAGCGACTATTTTGGCTACGGATTCTATTACTGCAAGATATGCGCCCCTATAGGGGTTTTGTGATGATAAAAAGGGATTGAATCCGAAAGCCATGGCAGAACAGGTGGTAGTGTCCCCTGACGGAACCGGAATCTTTGCCGCCATAGTCTGAATCGGTGTTGTCTGATAAAGTCCTCCAAAAGGCATAAGCACCGTTCCTGCACCTACAGTTGAATCAAAAAGTTCTGAAAGGCCTTTCTTTGAACAGATATTCAGGTCTGTAAGAAGGCTGATGAATGCATCCTTAAGGGAGGTTTCCGATTCGTTCTTTGAGGGTACGGGATCCTTTTTTTTGACGGCGATCCGGGTATATTTAGGACTTCCGTTGGAATTAAGGAAATCATAGGATATATCAACTATGGTTTCGCCTTTCCATTTCATTACCAGTCGGCGTTCCTTCGTAACCTGAGCCACAGCAGTGGCCTCAAGGTTTTCCCCGGCGGCCAAATCCATAAATTCATGGAAATTTTCGGGCGATACGACCGGTGCCATTCTTTCCTGAGATTCGCTCAGAGCAATTTCAGTTCCGTCCAAACCGTCATATTTTACGGGAATTTTATCAAGATCGATCATAATTCCGTCTGACAATTCACCTATGGCCACAGATGCTCCGCCTGCTCCGAAATCGTTGCATCGCTTGATAAGGCGCGCAGCCTTTTTGTTTCTGAACAGGCGCTGTATCTTTCTTTCCTCGGGGGGGTTTCCTCTTTGCACCTCGGCACCGCTTTTGACTAAAGATTCTACGCTATGGGATTTAGACGATCCTGTAGCTCCTCCTATTCCGTCTCTCCCGGTCCTGCCCCCTAGAAGAATGACCATATCTCCTTGAACAGGTTCATCCCGTCTGACGTGGTTTTTTGGGGCTGCTGCCAAAACAGCACCCAGTTCCATGCGTTTGGCCGCATAACCCGGATGAAAGATCTGTTCGCTTATCCCGGTGGCAAGCCCGATCTGATTCCCATAGAAACTGAAACCTGCTGTTGCATCTGTCGATAGTTTTCTTTGGGGCAGTTTGCCTAAAGGGGTGTTATCAACAGGGGAGAGGGGGTCTCCTGTTCCTGCTATTCGCATGGCCTGATATGCGTAGCCTCTTCCTGAAAGAGGATCTCTTATTGCCCCTCCGATGCAGGTGGCAGCACCGCCAAAAGGTTCTATTTCCGTGGGATGGTTATGAGTTTCATTTTTGAACATTAAAAGCCAGGCCTGCTTTTCGCCGTTTACGTCTACCTCTGCATTAATCGAACAGGCGTTGACCTCCCGGGATATGTCGAGCTCTGTAAGTTTTCCGGCATGCACCATGTATTTTGCTCCTATTGTCGCCATATCCATTAGGGTGATCGGTGTATGTTCCAGATTTAAAGTTTTTCGCATCTTTATATATCGGTCATAGGCTTCTTTCACTTCCTGATCCGATATGTCACAGTTTTCAATTCGGGTTAAAAACGTTGTATGTCGGCAGTGATCCGACCAATAGGTATCGATCATGTGTATTTCCGTAACAGTCGGGTTCCTCGTTTGGGATTGGAAATATTCCCGGCAAAGTTTTAAATCCCCAAAATCCATAGTTAAATTCCAATCGAATAAAAATTGTTTTAACTCCTCATCTGCCATATCGATAAAGCCATTTATAAAGGGAGTTTGCAAAGGCTTGTCCTGAGAATCCGAAAGAGATGTAAAAGAAACGAGAGAGGCTTCTCTATGCGATAAAGGGTTGATAAAATATTTTTTTATGGCTGTGATATCTTCGTCCGTAAGCGGTCCGTAAAGGAGAAAAATTCTTGCTGTTTTGACAGTCGGTCGCTTTTGCAGTGATATGATTTCGATGCACTGCTCACAAGAATCCGCTCTTTGATCGTATTGCCCCGGAAGAAGTTCAACGGCGAATGAAACGGGGGCATCCGGTATGCTGTTAAAAAAGTTATCTGATCCCGGTTCGGAAAAGACCCTGGTCTTGCAGTGCTCAAAAAGCTCATTGCTGATTCCCTCAATATCGTATCGGTTAAGTATCCTTAAATATTCAAGATTAGGTATTCTGAGGTGCCTTCGGATTTCTTCGGCTAATTGTTTCGCTTCTATTGCGTATGCTTTCTTTTTTTCAACATAAATTCGATGTACTTTCAAGGTTTTACCTCCGCCTGTATATTTTTTATGATACCTCCAATATCGCTGCGGTAATGCATGCCGTCAAAGCTTATTTTTTTTATTCCCGCGTAGGCATTATCAATTGCCTTATTCAATGTATCGGAGACAGCTGTGACCCCAAGAACCCGCCCACCGGCGGTTTTCAGCTCCTCATCAGAGGTTTTCTTTGTACCGGAATGAAATACCGTAATGCTGTCTTGCTTTGCAAGCTGTCCCGAATCAAGGCCTTTGATAGGCTTTCCCATCTCATATTTCCCGGGATAACCGGAAGAGGAGGCGATGACGCAGCAGGAATATGCCTCACTAAATATTATTTCGCTTTCCGCCAGCCTTTCTTCGACAACTGCTTCCATTATGGATAAAAGATCGGAAGAAAGCAAGGGAAGAACTGCTTGGGCTTCCGGGTCGCCGAACCTGCAGTTATACTCTATCACCTTAGGCCCCTTGTCCGACAGCATCAGACCGAAATAAAGACAGCCTTTAAAAGGTCTTCCCTCCCTGTTCATCGCATGCATGGTAGGGGTAAAGATGTTTTCCATGCACCAAGATGCGATGTCCTTCGTGTAGAAGGGGTTGGGTGCAATTACCCCCATTCCCCCGGTGTTTGGTCCCAAGTCGCCGTCGAAGGCCCTTTTATGGTCCATGGAGGACACCATGGGGATAAGGGTTTTTGAATCTGTAAAAGCAAGAACGGATACTTCAGGACCTGTGAGATACTCCTCTATGATTATGCGTTCACCGCTTTTTCCGAATATCCGCTCCGTCATAATCTTATGTATGGCGGTTTTTGCCATTTCGAATGATTCCGCAATGATTACCCCTTTGCCAAGAGCCAGGCCATCGGCTTTAATCACTGCAGGTAATTCGATTTGGCGAACGTAATCACACGCCTCACTTTCCGAATAAAAAACTCGATAATTTGCGGTGGGGATGCCGTATTTTTGCATCATTTGCTTGGCAAATACCTTACTTCCCTCTATTATGGCAGCCCTCGCGCCGGGTCCGAATGTAGGTATCCCTAATGCAGACAGGCAGTCTGCTGCACCCATAGCTAAAGGGTCGTCCGGACCTATTACAGCAAAATCCGGCTTGTGATCTGAAGCAAACCTCGCAATATTATCGAGGTCCGTCGCTTTTATATCCACGCATACAGCATCAAATTCTATGCCTCCGTTTCCGGGCAGCGCAAAGATCTTTGACACTTTTGGATTTTCTTTGATTTTTTTTATTATGGCATGCTCTCTGCCGCCGCCTCCTACGACCAGTATTTTCATGTTGCAGCCTCCTTATCAGTGATGAAATAATCTCATCTTTGTAAATGCCATAACTATACCTAAATCGTTGCAGGCATCTATAACGTGATGGTCGCGAATTGATCCGCCGGGCTGGGCTATATACGATACGCCGCTTCTGTAAGCCCTCCTGATATTGTCATCAAAGGGCAAAAAGGCATCGCTTCCCATAGCTATGCCTTTTATACCTGAAAGCCATTCGCGTTTTTCTTCCTTTGGGAAAGGTTTTGGCTGTCTTTCAAAATGATGTGCCCATACATCATCTCCTATGACATCGCCCGGATGTTCTCCTAAGTAGACATCGATGCAATTATCCCGTTCGGGCCTGCTGATGTTTTTTAAAAAGGGTAGGTTCATCACTTTCGGGTGGCGGCGGAGCTGCCAGATATCCGCCTTATCGCCTGCTAGTCCGGTGCAATGGATTCTGGACTGCTGGCCGGCGCCCACTCCTATAGTCTGACCATCATATGCATAACAAATTGAGTTAGATTGAGTGTATTTCAGCGTAATCAAAGCCACCAGAAGATCTCGTTTTGCGGTCTTTGGAAGCTCTGTGTTTTCCGTGACTATTCGGGACAGCAGTTCTTCATTTATTATGGACTCATTTCTTTCCTGCTGAAAAGTAATTCCGAACACTTCCCTTGTTTCGATGTGGGGCGGAATATAATCTTTATCAAAGGATAATATCGTGTAATTCCCTTTTCGCTTTTTTTTCAGTATATCCAGTGCTTCCTGTTTATATCCCGGCGCTATGATGCCGTCGGAAACTTCCTTCTCAATGAACAGTGCCGTTTCTTTATCGCATGCATCGGAAAGGGCTATAAAGTCCCCGAAGGACGACATGCGATCCGCCCCTCTTGCCCTGGCATAGGCGCAGGCCAAAGGGGAAAGGTTTTCTGCAGCATAACAGGCCTGTTTGTGTTCGCGGGAAAGGGGCAAACCTATAGCCGCCCCTGCGGGACTTACGTGCTTAAAGGAGGCTGCCGCCGGAAATCCTGTGGCGGCCTCCAGTTCCAAAACCAGTTGTAAACCGTTCAGGGCGTCAAGCAGATTGATATATCCCGGGCTTCCGTTTTGAATCGTAAGAGGAAGATTACCTTCCTTCATGAAAATCTTTGCCGATTTCTGATTTGGATTAAGTCCGTATTTTAATGTGATTGATTGCATGGCCAGATGTCCTTTCTTAGTCATATGTTAATTATTTCGGTTGAATAATTACCGCTTTCAAGGTTAATCATGCGGACGAAAAGAGATACTCTGTTTTCAGCCGACAGGCTTTCAAAAATGCGGTTTGCATATCCTTTCAGATCGCCATAGTCTTCCATATCTATTGCTACGGCTGCGGGCTCGCCTCTAAAGGAGGGCAGGGGATCCATATTGCTCTCATATGTGTGAATAAGGTGTCCCAGCCCCGGCACGGATTCATATTGACAGTAGAAGCGTTCACAGGCATTGGGATTTCCTCTTGCAGTTTTAAGTATTGAAAGCCAGTACTCTGTATTCATACTTTTTCTGACGAGGATGCCTGAAATTCTGGGTGTGTAATTAGGGGCATCCGGTTCAAAACTGCGTTCTGCAAGGGCTTCACAAAAAGATTTCCCCTGCGACATTGCCTCGTAGATTGTATCCGTTTGATCTCCGTTAGTTACAATGGTTATATGTCCCATAACCCGTATCGGTGAATAGATGATAAGGGAGGGATCGACGATTTTCAACGGATCCTTTGCCTTTGTCCGAAGCCCTTCGCCCGAAGGAACAAATACGCGGTTACGGCTGTTTTCGCTTCTGCCCATGATGAAGTATGCGATGACGCCATTATTGCCGTCCCGGCTAGTACCTATCAGGATTCCTCGTCCCGGATATGTTCTTTCTTTAAGATAGTCGAAAAGATCAGTCACAGCAATATTGTCCTTTCTTTGTCCACCTGCGGCATAAGCATTCTACAGCTTTCGGAAGCATTACCCATTCCGCTTCTTCCTTGACGCGTTTTTGCAAGGTCAAAGGAGTATCCTCCTTATGAACCCTTATTTTTTTCTGCATCAGGATATCGCCCCCGTCAGGTATTTCATTTACAAAATGCACGGTTGCCCCCGTTACCTTGACCTTGCTGCTGATTACCGCTTCATGAACTCTGAGCCCGTAATAGCCGGGACCGCAGAAGGAAGGTATCAAAGAAGGGTGAATATTTATTATCCGTCTGTCATACGTTCTTACAACTTCTTTTCCAAGGATGGATAAAAAACCTGCCAAGACGACTATATGGATGGACGATGTCTGAAGCAGTTTAAGCAGCTTCTTATCAAAGTCGGGTATCCCTTTTTCTATTGCAGCTGTTTTTATTTCGTTTTCCCTTGCTTTTTTAAGTCCGTCGGCATCTGCCCGGTCAGAAACGACAAGCATGATCCGTCCGGATGAAAGCACGCCGCTTTTTTGTGCATCTATTAATGCCTGCAGGTTTGTGCCGCTTCCTGATATCAATACCGCAATATTCAGCATAGCACAACCTCTTTAGAACCGGAGACGATTTCGCCTATGGCGATGGCTTGCTGACCTTCCTTTTTAAGGATGCCGACAGCCTTTGGAAAAGAGGAAGCCTCAACAATCAAGGACATTCCTATGCCCATATTAAAAACGTTAAACATCTCATTTGCGGGTATACCTCCACATTTCTCTATCAAGCCGAAGATAGGGCTGTAGGGAAGCTTGTCTGTAAAAATTCGCGCACTGCAGTTTTCAGGAAGCACCCTGGGGATATTTTCATAAAACCCTCCTCCGGTAATATGGCTGATTCCTTTTAAGGATGCCTTATTAATGTGTTCGATGAGGCTGAGAACAGGTTTTACATATATCTTTGTAGGTGTGAGTAGGGCCTCCCCTAAAGACATTCCCAATTCGGGGATCCTGTCGTTTAATTTTTTCATGTCAAATATCTGCCTTATCAAAGAAAATCCGTTAGAATGTGCTCCGCTGGAGGGAAGGCCGATGATGATATCCCCCGGTTTTATATTTTTGCCGTCGATGATTTTATCCTTGTCGACTATCCCCACCGAAAATCCTGCGATATCATATTCTGACGCTCTGTAAAAGCCGGGCATTTCAGCGGTCTCTCCCCCTAACAGCGCACAGTTAGCCTGCAGGCAGCCCTCTGCCACGCCGGAAACTACAGCAGCCATTTTTTCGGGCTGTACTTTACCTGTTGCAAGATAGTCAAGAAAGAACAGGGGTTTTGCCCCGCAGCAGATAATATCGTTGACGCACATGGCAACGCAGTCTATGCCGATTGTCTTGTGACTATCCATCAGGAAGGCTATTTTAAGCTTTGTTCCCACTCCGTCTGTTGCAGAAACGAGGACCGGGTTTTTTATGCCTGCAAGATCCGGTTCCATCATACCGCTAAAGCTTCCGATGCTCCCGATTACTCCTTTTGTTCTTGTCCGCTTCACGTGTTCTTTTATAAGGGAGACCGTTTCATAACCGGCCTCTATATTGACACCGGATTTTTTATAATTCCCGGTATGATTATCCATACGCTTACCTTTATTCCTTTCCGGAGACACCAAGCTTTTGATCGTAGCGGCAGATTCCTTCTTCATACGGCTGCTTTACCGGTACAGGATAATCTCCGGTAAAACAGGCGGTGCAGAAGTCGTGGGAGGGATTGTCCGCCAGCTTTGTAACATTATCCGCGCCGAGAAAACCTAAGGAATCCACCCCTATAATTTTAGTGATCTCTTCGATTGAATGATTAGCAGATATTAGGTTCTCTTTCGATTTGATATCGGTTCCGTAGTAACATGGATACAGGAATGGGGGAGATGATACCCTCATGTGAATCTCCCTTGCGCCTGCAGCCCGAAGCAGCTTTACGATGCGCCTGCTGGTAGTTCCCCTGACTATAGAATCATCAACCAGGATTACCCTTTTATTTCTGACTGTCGATGATATGGTCGATAATTTAATTTGTAAAATGCTCTCCCTTTTTGGCTGAGTATATTCTATGAAAGTTCTGCCGATGTATTTATTTTTTATGAATCCTACATCGTAGGGTATTCCGGACTGTTTAGAGTAGCCCAATGCGGCGTCAAGACCGGAATCGGGAACCCCTATGACCACATCGGCCTGTACGGGATGCTCCAAAGCAAGAAAAGCTCCCGCCCTTTGTCTTGCAGTGTGAATGCAGCTTCCGTCTATTATGGAATCGGGACGTGCAAAGTAAATGAATTCGAAGACACAAGAGGATTTTTTGTGATTTCCGCAATGGGTTTTTATGCTTCTCATTTTTCGGTCCTCTATGACTATAATTTCGCCCGGTTCCACATCCCGCATAAATTTAGCCCCTATACTGTCTAATGCACAGCTTTCAGAGGCGATTACGTAGCCATCGCCGATGCTCCCTATGCACAAGGGGCGAAAGCCCATGGGGTCTCTGACAGCCAACAGCTTTTTAGGTGACATTATCACAAGTGAGTAAGCTCCTTCAAGTTTAAACATGGCGGCACTGACTGCATCCTCAATTGAAGGAACCTTTATGCGCTCCCTTGTGATCGTGTACGCTATGATTTCTGCATCTGCACTTGTATGGAAGATTGCCCCCGACAATTCCAGTTCTTCGCGCAAAAAAGCACCGTTTGTAAGACTTCCGTTATGACCTAAAGCCATATTTCCTTTAACGTGCCTGATAATTAAAGGCTGGGCGTTTGCCTTTGTGGATTCCGACAGGGTGCTGTATCTGCAGTGACCGATAGCCATGTAGCTTTTGGGAAGACTTTCAAGCACCTTTCTTGTGAAAACCTCACTGATTAGTCCTACATCTTTATGACCCGTGATTATCCCTTCGTCGTTTATGGCGATGCCGCAGCTTTCCTGCCCTCTGTGTTGAAGAGCGTAAAGCCCGTGATATACGCAGGAAACCGCATCGGTGTCGGTATCACCAAAGACCCCGAACACTCCGCACTCTTCGTTTATTTCATAGCCGTTTGTCATATTTTCATCTCCTCATTTTCCCCCGAGCAGGCGGTGGAATACCTCTTTATAGGCTCCTTCCACATTCCCCAGGTCTCGGCGGAATCTGTCTTTGTCCAGCCTTTCTCCTGTGTTGCTGTCCCATAGACGGCAGGTATCAGGGGATATCTCGTCAGCAAGAATTAAGGTTCCGTCGGCCGGCTTCCCGAATTCCAGCTTAAAATCCACAAGATCAATGCCCATGTTTTTTAAATAAGAGCTAAGTACAGTATTTATTTTAAATGAATAGTCGGAGATAGATGTCAGCTCCTCTTTTGTGGCAAAACCCATCGCAAGTACGTGATAATCGTTTACCATAGGGTCCCCGAGGTCATCATTCTTATAGCAGAATTCCAAAACGGTCCCCCTCATTCTTGTTCCTTCGGGAAGGCCGAGTCTTTTGGAAAGCGATCCTGCGGCTATGTTTCTGACTATTACCTCAAGCGGTATAATTGTCACTCTTTTTACCAAGGTCTCTGTCTCGGACAGCTGCTTTACAAAGTGCGTCGGAATGCCGCTTCCCTCAAGCAGCGACATGAGATGATTGCTCATCTGGTTATTTATGGTGCCTTTGCCGTGTATTGTGCCTTTTTTTAATCCGTTGAATGCAGTCGCATCATCTTTATAGGAAATGATACAAAGTTTCTCATCATCGGTTTTGTAAACCTTTTTCGCTTTTCCCTCGTACAGCAATTCACCCTTATCCATGTCGATGTTCCCCCATAATTTTTGCATCTTTTTTTAGAATATCTTCTTCCGCTTTTTTTCTTCTCGCAGTTAATTTCTGGGCAAGTTTTTCGTCGTTGATTGCAAGAATTTGAGCCGCCAGAAGTGCAGCGTTTTCTGCTCCGTCTACAGAAACGGCGGCCACCGGTATGCCTTTGGGCATCTGTACGATAGACAGCAAAGCGTCAAGTCCGCCGAAGGTCGGCGATCCGACAGGGATACCAATGATGGGTAAAGTGCTGTAGGAAGCGAGCACCCCCGCCAGGTGGGCTGCTTTTCCGGCCGCCGCAATCAGCACTCCGAAACCTTTTTCTTTTGCGGATGAAGCAAAGGCTTCAACCTGAAAAGGCGTTCTGTGTGCGGATAATACCCTTACTTCGAAGGGGACGTCCAGCTCTTCAAGAATATCGACGGCGGGTTTTACGATTGGATAATCGCTGTCGCTTCCCATCAGAACTGCAACTTTTAATTTTGTCATAATGTCCTCCGTTTTTTAAACATCCTTAACTTGATTATATAGTCCCCTGAAGGATGAAAACAATAAGGAGAGCAGAGAATCCATATAAAATACGGACAAATTTTTTTCATTGTTCGCCCTTAACCGAATAGTTAAGCGAATTACCGTATTGAATGTACGAGATATAAAGAAGAGGGCAAAGCGATTTCAACCCGCTTTGCCCGTATAACAGCTGTCAGTCAGATCAGTATTGCTCCCGTATTTGCGGAGGAAACCAGCCTTGCGTAGCGGGAAAGCCATCCGGAACCGATATCGGCTTTCTTCGGCACCCATCCTGTTTTTCGAAGGCAAAGCTCTTCATCGGGCAGGCGCAGGTTTATTTTGCTGCCCGGTATATCTATATCGATGATATCGCCTTCCCGAATCAACCCTATCGCCCCTCCGGATGCTGCCTCAGGAGATACATGGCCTATGGAGGCACCGCGGGAGGCACCGCTGAATCTGCCGTCCGTTATCAGCGCTACACTTTTATCCAGTCCCATTCCTGCTAATGCTGATGTGGGCCCCAGCATTTCCCTCATTCCTGGACCGCCTTTTGGGCCTTCGTATCGTATGACCACTATGTCGCCCGGATCGATTGCGCCCGCATAAATTGCCTTAATGGCATCATCCTCACTGTCGAAGACTCTGGCGGGGCCTGAATGAACAAGCATATTCTCATCTACGGCAGAACGTTTTACAACGCAGCCGTCCTTGGCGATATTACCCCATAAAACCGCAATGCCTCCGGTGTTGCTGTAAGGGTTGCCTATAGATCTTATTACCTTTTCATTTTTGTTGATACATCCTTCAATGTTTTCTTTTACCGTTTTACCCGTTACGGTTAACAGATTGGTATCAATATGTTTTTCGCGGGACAATTCCGTCATGACGGCAGGAATGCCCCCTGCCGCATCGAGATCCTGAATGTGTGTTTTCCCCGCCGGTGCCAGATGGCAGAGGTTAGGTGTTCTGTTGCTTATCTGATTGATTTTGGCAAGATCCAAGGTTATACCTGCCTCATTAGCTATGGCAAGGAGATGAAGTACGCTGTTAGTGCTGCAACCGAGGGCCATATCAACTGTGAAAGCATTTACTATTGCCGCTTCCGTTATTATATCTCCGGTTTTTATATCTTTCTTAACCAGATTAACGATCTGCATGCCGGAATGCTTTGCCAGCTTTATTCTGTCTGAATGAACAGCCGGTATGGTTCCGTTTCCCGGTAAAGCCATCCCGATTGCTTCAGTAAGGCAATTCATGGAGTTTGCTGTATACATTCCCGCGCATGAGCCGCACCCGGGACAGGCAGATTGCTCAATATTGCAAAGTTCATCATCATCCACAGTCCCCGCTTTATATGCTCCTATCGCCTCAAACATGACAGACAGGCTTATATCTTCGCCTTTATGGGAACCGGCCATCATCGGTCCTCCGCTGCATACAAGCGCAGGGATATTAAGTCTTGCTGCCCCCATAATCATGCCCGGCACTATTTTATCGCAATTAGGTACCAGTACAAGGCCGTCAAGGCAGTGGGCCATAGCCATAGTTTCTACGCTGTCGGCAATGATTTCTCTGCTGGGCAAGGAATATTTCATGCCCTCGTGGCCCATGGCGATGCCGTCGCATACGCCGATTGCCGGCATCAGGATCGGCGTCCCGCCGCCCATACGTATTCCGGCTTTCACAGCCTCTGCAATTTTATCCAGATGGGCATGGCCGGGGACGATTTCACTGAAGGCTGAAATGACTCCGATAAGCGGTTGTTCCAGCTCTTTTTCAGTATATCCCATTGCATAAAAAAGTGACCGATGGGGCGCTTTCTCCACTCCCTTTGTTACCTGTTTGCTTTTTAATTCCATGTTTTTCACCTTTATTTTTTGAGCCAGCTCATCATTTTACGAAGATTTGCTCCTACAATTTCTACCGGATGCTCCGATTCCATTCGCCGTGAAGCAAGGAAGTTAGCCCTGCATCCGGCCTTATTTTCCGCAATCCATTTGGATGCAAATGTTCCGTTTTGAACTTCTTTCAGAATCTTCTTCATTTCTTTTCTGGTTTCTTCAGTAATTATACGGTTGCCTGTAGTGTAATCTCCGTATTCGGCTGTATCCGATATAGAGTAGCGCATCATGGCAAAACCGCCGCTGTTTACCAGATCTATTATCAGCTTCATCTCGTGCACGCACTCAAAATATGCCATTTCGGGTGCATATCCTGCCTCAACCAGCGTATCGAACCCTGCCTTCATCAATTCGGTTACTCCTCCGCAAAGTACTGCCTGTTCACCGAAAAGATCAGTTTCAGTTTCTTCTTTAAATGTAGTTTCAAGTATCCCCGCCCTGCCTGCACCTATTCCTGCTGCATAAGCCAGTGCATATTCTTTAGCCTTGCCCGTGCTGTCTTGATGAACTGCTATCAATGAGGGAACACCTTTGCCTTCTTTGTATTGTGAGCGAACCGTATGTCCCGGTCCCTTCGGTGCAACCATGATAACATCACAGCCTTTTGGCGCTTCGATTTGATTGTAGTGAATGTTAAAGCCGTGGGCAAACATAAGTACATTCCCGGGTTTAAGACCGGGAGCAATTTTTTCTTTGTAGATATCTGCCGCCTTTTCGTCCGGAACAAGCATCATTACAAGATCGGCCGTCTTGGCAGCTTCTTCTACATCCATTACCTTAAGGCCTTCGTTTTCGGCCTTTTTACAGCTTGCAGAATCCTTGCGCAAGGCTACCACAACATCGTATCCGCTGTCTTTGAGGTTTTGTGCATGGGCGTGCCCCTGGCTGCCGTATCCGACTATGGCAATGGTTTTTCCTTTCAATAGGTTTGGGTTGCAATCTGATTCATAATACATTCTTATCATTTTTTTTCCTCCGCTATATATTTAATATTTAATGCTATCTTTTTCAAGGGCGGTGACACCTGTCCTACACATTTCAATTATTTTGTATTGATTCATTATGTTAAGGAAGGCATCAATTTTTTGGGTGGTCCCGGTAAGTTCGATTATCATGGAACGGGATGCTAGATCGACGATTTTAGCTTCGTAGATATCTGCTATTTCCCTTAGGGCCGTACGGACAGAGCTGTCTATCTCCATTTTTATTAAAAGCAGTTCGCGGCTGAGAGCGATTTTGTCGGCAATTTCATGAACGCTGTACACCTCCTCCAGCTTCGTAGCCTGCTTTATAATTTGATCCAGTATTTGTTCATCTCCCGTAACGCTGATGGTGATGTAGGATACCCCCGGATTATTGGTTTCAGACACGGTTAAAGAATCAATATTATAGCCTCTGCGCCCAAAAAGGCTCGCAATTCTTGCAAGTACGCCGGCATTATTTTGAACGAGAATGGACAGTATGTATTTCTGCATTTCATATACCTCCTTATGGATGCCGTTTATTCAGTGATCACATCGTCAATTGTGAGTCCTGCCGGAATCATAGGCAGCACCTGCTCATCGGTATCTAATAACAGTTCTATGACCGTAGGGCCCGAATATTTTGCAGCCTTTGTTAAAGCCGATTTAAAATCATCTCTGTCTGCGCATCTTGCACCTTCGGCGCCGTAGGCGTTTGCTGCCATAACGTAATTGGTTTTCCTGTCGGGCAGTGTGAAGCAGAAGCGTGATTGATAAAAGCTTTTTTGCCATTGATAAACCATGCCTAAAGACCTGTTGTTAAAAATGACGGTTATTATGGGAAGGCGGTAGCTGACGGATGTGCAAAGTTCGTTCATATTCATGTGGAAGCTGCCATCTCCTGTAACATGTATAACATGCTTGCCGGGGTGGGCTGTTGCCGCTCCGATGGCTGCACCGTAACCGTAGCCCATCGTTCCAAGTCCGCCTGAAGTAAGAAAGTGCCGTGGATCGCCGGCCCTTGTATATTGGGCCGCCCACATTTGATGCTGACCTACATCCGTGGTCATAATTATGTCTTCGCCCATCGTGTCGTAAATATCGTCGATGATCTTTTTAGGGGTCGGCACCGGATCGGTCTTTTTGATTTTTGTTTCTGATTCCCTGCGAAGAGATATTATCTCCTGTTCCCAGTCTTTTCTTGGTTTTTCATCGATAAGAGGGAGGAGTTCTGTCAATACATCTTTTACGTCGCCAACCAGGCTGTAATCGATGCTGATATTTTTATTGATTTCTGCGGGATCGATGTCAATATGGATGATTTTTGAGTTTTTTGCAAAGTGGCCGGTATTTGTTGCCACTCGATCGGAAAAACGCATGCCCACAGCCAAAAGGATATCCGCCCTTTCTACCGCGTTATAGGCGTGGATGTTGCCGTGCATACCTATGAGGCCTAAACTTTTAGGTTCATCATGCTTCAGCACTCCTGTGCCCATAATGGTATGGCAGCCGGGCATGGACATTTTTTTCAGAAATTCCCTGACGATCTCTGAGGCATCGGATGCGACTACTCCGCCTCCAAACAGCATTACGGGGCGTTTGCATGAATTCAGGATCTTCGCAATTTCTTCAATTTCGTTGCGGTCATAATGCAATATTTTTTTATGGATCATCTGTTTTACCGGCGTATAATCGGTGAAAGCCGCTGAAACATCTTTGGGTATGTCCACTAATACAGGTCCCGGTCGGCCGCTTTTCGCGATTCTAAAGGCGGAGCGAAGAGTGTCGGCCATTTGATTTACATCCCGCACCACATAGTTATGCTTTGTAATCGGCATGGTGATGCCTGTAATATAAACCTCCTGAAAGCTGTCTTTGCCCAGCAGGTCCGTGCTCACATTCCCGGTTATCGCCACCATTGGTATTGAATCCATATATGCAGTGGCTATGCCGGTGACTAAATTTGTTGCTCCCGGACCGGATGTGGCAAATACGACGCCGGTTTTGCCGGTTGATCGCGCGTATCCGTCGGCGGCGTGAGCGGCACCTTGTTCATGAGCGGTCATCACATGGTGTATGCGGTCCTTATAATCATAAAGAGCATCATAAATGTTCAGCACTGCACCTCCCGGATATCCGAAAATAGTGTCTACTCCCTGTTCCATCAGTACTTCCATCAGGATTTGCGATCCATTGAGTTTCATTTTATTGCCTCCAATTGATTTTAGGTATAAAAAAAGTCTTTGCCCCATTTAAGAGACAAAGACGAGATTCTCTGCGGTACCACTCTTATTGCCGTCTATTTCGAAAGACAGACAGCCCCTTTTTCATCTGCTCATTTGCAAAATGATTACACTTTAACGGGTGTTAATCGTTTAGGCTTACCCAGTAACCCTTCAGCCAAAAAGCTCCAAGGTGACTTTCAAACAGGTCGGATACTGTCTTTCAGCGGGTGACAGCTCTCTTTGATCCGGTACGCTGTGCTACTTTTCCTTATCGCAGCCTTTATCCGTGTTTATATTAAAAAATATTTTACTCGTATTTTTGATACCTGTCAAGTATAAATTCTTGCTTTATCGACCGCATTCAGGTTTGGTCAGATCAAAGGATGGGTTTATAGCGTAGAAATTTTTTGAATTTAAATGATCCTGAATTATTCTTAGGCCTTCACCAAAGCGTTGGAAGTGAACGACTTCTCTGGCTCTAAGGAATTTCAGCGGATCCCTGACCTCCGGATTATCTATGAGGCGCAGCAGATTATCATAAACAGTTCTGGCTTTTTGTTCAGCTGCCATATCTTCTACCAGGTCTGTAATAGGGTCGCCTTTCGATTGGAAGTACGTAGCAGTGAATGGGGAGCCCGATGCCGCCTGGGGATAGAGCCCCACTGTATGATCCACAAAGTATTTATCCAGTCCTGATGCTTTTATTTCTTCTAAGGACAGATCCTTTGTCAATTGATGCACGATGGCGCAGACTATTTCCATATGGGCCATTTCCTCGGTGCCGATATCCGTAAGTATGCCGGCTACTTGTTTATAGGGCATGCTGTATCTTTGGGAAAGATAGCGCTGTGACGCTGCCAGTTCTCCATCCGCTCCCCCAAACGGAATCAGGCTATAATTTAATGTAAACCGTAAGCCTTTCTGAAGGGCGTGAAAAAACCGCCTTTTCCACTATGCTTGATAAAAAGGCACTCTTTTGTGCGGCAGTAATGTTTCCGTTTAATACATCTAAAACAGTGAATACTTTTTTTTGCGCTCCCTCTGTCTTATGACGAATGCTTTGAAGTTCATCCATCTTTAAATCGATTTTTCCCGTCACCGCTTTCTTGTTTTCGGCATAATCCTTAAGGGTATCGATACCGCAAAGATATGCATTTTTCGCCTTATAGATGGCCATGTTAAGTCTGTCAATTTCTGTTTTAATCAGTTCTGCTTCCTTAAGTACGGCATTGATCTTTGGGATATATATTTGAGATGATGTTATTTCAGACAGCGCGGCGAATAAGGCCTTTTCCGCTTTGTTCTTTTGAATGTAATGAGAAAACCTGCAGCTTCCATGAGAATATCCGATGCATTGAAAACCGTTATTCGCATTTGAGTAGGCCAGGGTAGATCCGCAGCTTCCGCATTTTAAAATACCGGAAAGGAAGTGTTTCTTTGTTTCAAAAGGGCGGCTTCTCCCTCCATTTGCCTTTTCGCTCATTTTCGATTTTACTTTTTCATATGTATACTCGCTGATAATAGGTTCATGGTTCGATTTAATGATTATCGTGTCCGGACTGTCGAAAATTCTGTTTGATACAGTCTTTTCAGGGGACCACCTGGCATACCCTTTATACGTTGGGTTGTTAAGGATGTATTCTATGCTGCGACTTTCAAACGCATTGCCGCGCCTGGTCCGTACCCCTAAAGCATTAAGTCTTCGGGCGATGGAGAAGAAGCTGTCCCCGGCAAGATACCGCTCATATATCAGCTTAATATATTTCGCCTCCTCTTCAACGATAACTAGCGGTTTGCCCGCCTCCTTTCTATAACCGAAGGGGGGTGCTGTTTGTATCTCCCCTCTTTGTGCTTTCTCTTTCATGCCTTTTTTTACTTCGCCGGAGAGGTTAACGCTATAGTATTCGTCCATAGCTTCATGCATTGCCTCAATTACAACGGAGAATTTATCGTCGGTTATCGGTTCAGTTACGCTAACGATATCTATGCCGCATTTTTTTCTGAGCATTGTCTTGTAAACTATACTGTCCTCGCGGTTACGTGCAAAGCGGCTGAATTTATGCACCAAAATAAGATCGAACAGTTTCTTTTCAGATTTCGCAAGGCGAATCATTTCCATAAAAGCCGGTCGATTTTCTGCAAAACGGCCCGATATTCCGTCATCCCGAAAAATGAATCTATCGTCGATCCGTATTTTGTTTTGTTTCGCGTATTCCCGGATGGTCTTAAGCTGGGCATCGGGCGAGTATTCGGTTTGATCCGCAGTGCTTACGCGGATATAGGCGGCGGCGATTTTCATAATCAGAGTGGGCCAAAGTGACAGCTATCGGTACATTATATTGTTTTATGCGGAATATGATGTATTGAAAAGGGGGAGGAATATGGCTGTTAAGGCTTCCGTAATATTGGTAATCTACAAGAATGAAAAAAGGGAAGAGCGGCGCTGGGATGCTATTCCGATGAAAGAAAAGCATGCCATATCAGAATGTATAACCGGTAAATTCATGGATGCGGCCGGTTATTCGGCGGCAGACAAAAGGCGGGGAAAGGCTGAAGAAATGCAGTAATTATTAAAGATGGGGAGTGTAGTCCGTTGACTTATTGAATATTACATCGTTGCCGCTTTGATATCTCTTAACCTGTATAAATATGAAAAAGCCTGCAAAGAATCCCATGATGCTCAACATACATGCCAAGCCGATCACTACGCTTGCCAAAATATTAGAAGACATCAGATAGTACAGATAAATGCACACTATACCTGACAGTATAAGAATTAGAATGCTTATTATCTTAAGCGATAGAAACGGAAGGATGTATTCTGTACCAAGAGATATGGCTGCGTTTAACAGCATTATCGTAAAGACTATGATTTTCCCTTTTGACAATATAAGATCTTTTCGGTCAGAAGGTATATTTTTTTTCGTCATAGGATTACCCCCAATGCTAAAAACATAACTGCTTTAGTCATCATCATACTATTTTTAGTCGATTCGGTCAATTGCGGTTTCGGTTATATGTTATTTCCGTTCGCTCCCCCGAATTGCGTTATAACGATTTGGGCTGCTTTAGCATCCGGTTTTTTAATGTTTACCGGATATTGAAGTTTCTTTTCGTAAATCCACATATCATACCTGCCTTTCCCAGGGCCACGGGGTATCGACCCAGACGAAACGATCGGTTGCCTCAACGTTATCCGCAGTTAGAGGACCAAATTTTTCAGTGTACTCATTTTCTGTTTCCTGCTTAAGTTTTCTGAATTTCTGGTAGTAACTAAGGGCCGTTTGGTCATCGGGATGGCTTTGCAGAAATAAGGTGATATCGTCCAGGACGAAATCCTGGGCCTGAAGCGTTCTCATCAACGCTTCTTTAGTTGTAGTATCCGCCATATTAAACCAACTCCCTTCCACAGAACGGCAGGTCTAATTCAGGGAATATCGTACCTCTTTTCAGTGCTCTGTAAGGTTCATATATGCTTGCCCCAAAGCGTTGAAACGGCACGTAGGCCATAGCAAGGGGCAGTCTTCCCAAATACATTGCATCGAAAGAGTTTTCCGTTTCATTATTTATTTTGCGGGTTGTTTCTTCTGACATCATAATATTTTCCAGGTAATTGTCCAATTGCATAAGCTCCTTTCAATTGTTTTTAAGGGTTTCAACCGGTCTCCTTCTATACTATGCTGCAGTCGCTTCTTTGCTCTTGCGCAGGGATGATAAAAATAAATTGTATTTCGAAGATGTAGAAGATATAATGGTAGAGCAGTGTAAATAGATAAGGAGTGATTAGGTTTGGCATTTTCAACAGAGGTAGGGATCGATCTGGGAACTGCGAATGTTTTAGCTTATATAAAAGGTAAAGGGGTGGTTTTAGAGGAACCCTCCGTGGTGGCCATAAATAAAGATACGGATGAAATAGTGGCAGTGGGTGAGGAAGCAAGGCAAATGCTGGGGAGAACCCCAAGCAACATAGTTGCTGTTCGTCCTCTCAGGGACGGTGTCATTTCCAATTACGATGTGACCGAAAGAATGCTCAAATATTTCATTCGGAGGGCATGTGGAACAGGTGGATTCTTTAAGCATAAAATAATGGTTTGTGTTCCGTCAGGCGTAACGGAAGTGGAAAAAAGAGCAGTAAAGGAAGCTGCAACCCAGGCAGGCGGTAAATTTGTGTATCTTATGGAGGAACCGGTTGCCGCTGCTATAGGTGCGGGCCTCGATATTTCCAGACCAAATGGGGTAATGGTTATCGATCTTGGAGGCGGCACGGCAGATGTAGCCGTTATAGCACTGGGGGGAATAGTAACGTCAAATTCCGTGAAGGTTGCCGGTGATAAATTCGACGAAGCAATTATAAAGTACATGAGAAAAGAACATAAGCTTTATATAGGTGAAAGGACCGCCGAGGAGATGAAAATGACCATCGGCACTGCCTACCCCAGAGAACATGTGGAGGTGCAGGAATGCCGTGGGAGGGATCTGGTAACCGGCCTTCCTAAATCAATTGAAATTACATCTAAGCAGATGATGGAGGCTTTGGAAGAGCCTTTGCAAATTATATGCGAGACGGTTCATGGGGTCCTGGAGCGTACGCCGCCCGAATTGGCTGCGGATATAAGCAACAGCAATATCATTCTCACCGGCGGGGGAGCTTTGCTGCACGGTATAGACCGCAGAATATCCGAAAGGGTGGGTATTCCGGTTATCATTGCAGATGATCCTAAATCCTGTGTGGCGATAGGAACGGGCAAGGCTATGTATTCACTGGATATGTTGGAACAGAACCGCCTTAACAGAAGAAAAAGCTTCATATAATTTATAACATCAGAATCGGAGGAGGCGTTGTCCGCGAGGGGGATTGCGTCTCTTTTATCATGTGTTTTACCGAGGTTTCAGCGAAAATAAAGAAACCTGTTGCATAAATATGCGGATAGGTGTATAATTATAAAATGTTAACAGAATCAGACGTTTTCCTTCTTGGAAAGGAAGGCGGATATCGTAAAGAGAGGTATGAAAATGGCCATCAGCTTAAAAGGAAGAAGCCTTCTCACGTTAATGGATTTTAGTCCGACGGAAATTCGTTATTTATTGGATCTGTCAAAAGATCTAAAGGCGAAGAAAAGGTCCGGTAACGGCACTCAAATGTTAAAAGGGAAAAATGTCGCTTTGATTTTCGATAAGGCATCCACGAGAACAAGATGTGCCTTTGAGGTGGCCTGTCTGGAGGAGGGCGCTCACGTCACTTTTTTGGATCCTCCAAACACGCAGATGATAAAGAAGGAATCTCTTGAAGATACCGCAAAGGTTCTCGGAAGATTTTACGATGGGATAGAATACAGAGGATATGAGCAAAAAGTGGTGGAGGCCCTTTCGAAATATTCTGGAATACCTGTTTGGAACGGATTGACGGACGTCGATCATCCGACTCAGATATTGGCGGATCTGTTAACGATAGAGGAACATTGTGCAAAGCCGCTGAACAAAGTAAAAGTCATATTTTGCGGCGATATCAGAAACAATATGAGCTATGCATGGATGCATGGATGCGCTAAGATGGGTATGCACTACGTGGCGTACGGCCCAAAAGAGCTCAAGCTTGACGAGAAGACGCTCGAAGCTGCAAAAACCGTTTCTGATGATACCGGCGGTATCATAGAGGTGTCACATCATGCTGATTGTCTTTTGGGAGCCGATGTAATTTATACGGATGTATGGGCATCTATGGGGGAGGAAGATATGATTCCCGGTAAGGTAAAAATGCTTACACCTTACAGAGTTACAATGAAGATGCTGGAGGAGACAGGAAATCCCGATGTTCTTTTCATGCACTGTCTCCCGGCTTTTCACGATTTTGAGACTGCAATGGCGAAGGAATGGATGGGGAAAGGTATTGATATACGTGAGGTTACAGATGAGGTATTTCGCAGCCGTCACTCTGTAGTCTTTGACGAAGCGGAAAATCGCATGCATACGATTAAAGCGATAGTTGTAGCTACTCTTTAGACTACATACAATGAAGGCAGGTCATAATTGAATAGGCAAAAAGTGACGAAAATAGTTATAGCCCTGGGAGGAAACGCTCTGGAGGAGGCCGAAAAAAGCGGTACCGCCGAAGAACAGCTTAAAGTCGTCAAAAAAACGAGCAACCGCATCGTTAAGCTGATCGAAGCAGGCTGCCGAATTGCAATCGTACACGGCAACGGGCCACAGGTAGGCAGAATAGCCCAGGCCTTTGAGGAGGCTAAAGTTCCTGCAATGCCCTTTGACGCATGCGATGCAATGAGTCAGGGCTATATCGGATATCACATTCAGCAATCGTTAAATAACGCATTGAGACGTAAGCAGATAACAATTCCTGTGGTAACATTGGTAACCCAGCTCGTCGTGGATGTAAATGATGCGGCCTTTCGCCATCCCACGAAGCCTATCGGTTCATTCTATACAGAAGCTGAGGCGGGGAAGCTGGCAAAAGAAAAGGGTTACGTAATGAAAGAGGATTCAGGAAGAGGCTGGCGAAGATTGATTGCTTCACCTGTTCCGCTTAGAATCGTTGAGGCCGAAACAGTAAAAAAGCTTTGGGATTCCGCCGTGGTTGTGGCAGGTGGAGGGGGAGGGATTCCTGTAGCCGAGGCTTCGGACGGAAGTCTTTTTGGGATAGATGCTGTCATAGATAAAGACCTTGCAGCCCTGCTGCTCGCTAAAGAATTAGATGCGGATGTTCTTTTAATTCTGACAGAGGTTGAAAAAGCAGCGCTTAATTTCAACACGCCCGATCAAAAGGATTTGTCGCTAATCACATCAGATGATGCAAAAAGGTATATTGACGAAGGCCACTTTGCCCCGGGCAGCATGCTTCCTAAAGTTCAGGCGGCTGTTAAATTTGTAGAGGGGCGTCCAAATAAAATTGCAATTATCACTTCATTATATAAGGCAGAAGAAGCGCTCAATGGTGCGGCGGGAACAAGAATCATAAGCGGCATAAAGGAATGATGGTTCACCCTCATTTGATCTTTCTTAATAAAAACAATTTCATACAAGCCGTTATCGGCACCGCAAGAAGCATGCCCAGGATGCCAAAAAAATATCCGGCAAAAGTTACAGAAACCAGTATAAATACAGGATGAAGACCCGTGCTTTTTCCTACCACCTTCGGATATATTATGCTGCTGTCAATCTGCTGTATGACCAGCAACAGCGCAACAGCCAGTATTGCTTTTGTACCTCCCCCCGATAACAGACCTATTATTGCGGCAGGAATCATGCCCAAAATTGGACCGAAATAGGGGATCACGTTCGCAATGCCGGCAAATATTCCGATAAAGACGGCGAAATCCAGCTTGATTGCGGTAAGGGCGATTGAGGACAGGATTGCTATTATCAGGGCATCCAGAAGTTGGCCCCGCAGAAACTGGGACATCACCTTATTGATATCCGAAAGCGCCTCTGTAAGTCTCCCCGAAATTGCCATAGGCAAAAATATATGAAGGCTCTTTCTCCAGATTTTCAAAAAGAAATCCTTGTCTTTTATTAGATATACAGAGACTACTATCCCTAGGACTATATTCAGGATGCTGCCTCCCAACTTGCCGATAAACTCCATAATGGCCACAGTGCTGAACTGAGCGGCTATCCAGTTGGCAATATGCGTCACCACCCCTTGCAGCCTGTCTTCAAGACCGCTGTTTTGGAGTTTCGCAATGAGATCCCTGAAAGCCGTTTCATATTGAAGAAAATAGGAGGAAATGCTTTCTATCATATTGGGAAGACTGTTAAATGAAAGCCTACCGATTATGAGGAAGGCAAAGCTGTATATTACTGCGCAGACGGCAATTATGATAAACAGATAGGTAATTATAATGCTTACAGTCCTTCGAAGATGAAAATAGCTTTCTATTTTTATGGGATTTATAGGCAGTCTGGCAAACAGTTTAGACAGCAATCGATTGTCTACCAGTTCTACGATAGGAGAAATAAGATATGCAAGCAGCAGTCCTATGAACAAAGGAGTTAAAGCTTTAAGGACACCGGAAATCAGGGAAACCGCAAAAACTATGATAATACCCGTATTTTTGATAAGGGAATACAGGATATAAAGCATAATGGCGGTAATTGAAACGTAAAAAGATATCTTCCAGTAATGCCAATCTGAAAGCAGTTCTTTTATTTTAGGCATGGGAAACCTCGCTTTCAATTCTATTATGTATCAAACCGTGAAAAAATTGCAGGCTTCTCTTCCTTATCCTTATGCTTGTCTGAATACTTTAATTCAAATCTTATAAAACCCGAAGTGCATATAAATTTTGCATAGCAAAAAAACAGGCGTCTGTATGAATGTGTAAATAAACAGTATTTAGGAATAGGCTGCAAAAAATATATGCAGTATATCTTATTCGGATCCCTTTTCAGGTTGGAATTTCAATACCTTACAGTTGGCATAGGTATTGCGTGATATTTATGGAAAAGCCATAGTATGCGTTGTTATAAATGAAAAGGAGTGAATATGGAAGTTAAGTATGTACCGGAACCGTTTAGAATTAAAATGGTTGAATCAATTAAAATGTTATCAAAAGAAGAAAGAAGCGAAAAAATTAAAAATGCCAAGTATAACGTTTTTAATCTTGCCGGAGAAGATTGCTACATAGATCTGCTGACTGACAGCGGAACCAATGCAATGAGCGATCATATGTGGTCGGGTATTCTTCACGGTGATGAGGCATACGCAGGCTCAAGAAGTTACTACAAGCTTATCGAAGCCGGTAAAAATATCTTTGGTTATGATTTTATACAACCTGTTCATCAGGGTCGAGCCGCAGAAAAAGTGTTGTTTGGAACGTTACTTTGGCCCGGTAAATATGCGATTTCAAACATGTTTTTTGACACGACGAGAGCCCACGTTGAGCTAGCCGGTGCAAGAGCTATCGACTGTGTCGTTGAGGAGGCTAAGAACCCCGGCATAAGAACCCCTTTTAAAGGAAATATGGATGTAGAAAAATTAATAAAACTTATTGAACAATACGGGGCCGATAATATTGGTCTTGTTGTTATGACTATCACAAATAATTCTGCGGGGGGGCAGCCGGTATCGATACAGAACATCAGGGATACATCTGCTGTATGTAAAAAATACAAAATCCCGTTTAATTTTGATGCGGCGCGGTTCGCCGAAAACTCATATTTTATTAAGCAGAGGGAAAAAGAATTTGCAAATCATTCAATAATGGACATTGTAAAGGAGACATTTTCATATGCAGACATGTTCACGATGTCCGCAAAGAAGGATGCAATAGTGAATATGGGAGGTCTGGTAGGCGTAAAGGATGCTGATTCTCCGCTGGTAGAGCAAATTAAAGCAAGATGCATATCTTTTGAAGGGTTCGTTTCTTATGGTGGACTCGCAGGGCGTGACCTTGAAGCTTTATCGATAGGTTTGTACGAAGGTTTGAATGAAGACTATCTTAGGTATCGTATCGGGCAGCAGGAATACCTGGCGGACAGATTGGATAAAGCGGGAATCAAATACCAGTCTCCTGTGGGAGGGCACGGCGTCTTTGTTGATGCTGCAGACATGTTGCCTCATATCCCATATTATGAATTTCCCGGTCAGGCCTTGGCTATCGAGCTTTATATTGAGGCGGGGATACGTGCATGCGACATAGGCTCATATATGTTGGGTAATGACCCGGATACACAAAAGCAACTTCGTTCGGAATTTGAATTTACGCGGCTTGCGATGCCAAGACGGGTATATACCCAGTCCCACCTTGACGTTATTGCTGAAGCATTGATTGCGATTAAAAAGAGAGCATCGGGAATACAAGGATACAGAATAACATGGGAACCTTCGATTCTCAGGCATTTTCAAGCCCATCTTGAGCCTGTAGGTCGAACTATGAGCAAATAATTCTAATTTGGAAGGAGGGAAAAGTATGTGTGCAAATAAAAATTATATCGAATTAACAGTCAATGGTCAAAAATATAAACTGCTTGAAGGGCGTGACTACGAGGTGACTGACACTCTTTCAACCGTTTTGCGTGAAAGGCTGGGCTATACGGGAGTACGCGTTTCCTGCAATCAGGGTGCATGCGGGGCCTGTACCGTTCTTTTGAACGGAAAGTCAGTTCTTTCCTGCATGTTATTAGCGGTGGATGTTGACGGAGGCGATATTACCACAATAGAGGCACTGGGTTCTGATGATCCTGTTGTAAGCGCTTTTGCAGATCAATGCGAACCCGGTTACGGCGCAGCCACCCAATGCGGATTTTGTACCCCCGGGTTTGTCTTGGAAACAAAATATCTTTTATCACAGAATGAAAATCCTACCGTTGATGAAATACAGGATGCATTGTCAGGTCACATTTGCAGATGCGGAGCTTATAAAGGAATTATAAGGGCGGTGCAGAACGCGGCAGAAAATTGCAAGGATCATGATTGTACCTGCCGGTGTTCAGAAAAGGAAGGTGAAAAATAAATGAATAATAAATACAAGCCATATTCACCTCGTGTAAAAAGAAAATACGTCGGATCTTACTATCCTAAGATTGATGCCCGCCAAAAAGCTATGGGAAGGACGAAATACTTTGACGACATAACAACAGTATCGTCTGTGCCCAGAATGCTTTATTGCGCTATTTTGAATTCGCCTCATGCCAATGGGACGATACTTTCAATGGATACGGCGAAGGCGGAAGCGCTTGAAGGCGTCCGCTATATTCTGCGTTATGATGATCCCTGGGTTGTTTCAATGAAGCCAACCACCCACTCGTGGTCGGATACGGCAATAACGCCTTATCACAGAGAGACGGTGCCTCGTTGGTGGGATAGAAGGGTTTTGGATAAGACATCAAGGTTTGTCGGAGATCAAATGGGGGTTGCCGTAGCGGCGGATACCAGAGAAATAGCGGAGAAAGCAATAAGGCTTATCGATATCGAATGGGATGTTAAGCCTGCTTTTCTTGAGGTAGATGAGGCTCAGCGTCCGGAAGCGGCGATTCTTCATCCGGAGGCCAATCCCCGCGGCAATCAGTTGCCGCATCGTGAAGATCTTGACGGCTGCGTCGCAGTGGATGATGTGGTTGTCGACAAGGGTAACGTAGATAAAGCATTTGAGGAATCTGATGTGGTTATCAGCGTCGATAAAACATACGGGGGTAATTCCACTCACGGCTGTTTGGACTTCAGAGGCTGCATGATTAAATGGATCGATGACAGGGTTGAAGTTTGGACGAATCATTATAACTGCGATCAGGTGCGCATGCACATAAATCAGATGCTGGACGTTCCTCAGGCAAAGGTAAGGGTTCACAATACTAATTGCGGTGCCCATATGGGTAAATGGAATACGGGAGAAAATATTTTCTTCCTGGTGACGGCAATGCTGGCAAAGAGAACGGGGTGTCCTGTTAAATATAAGATGAATGTACATGAAGAATTTGCTGAAATGCGAACCATGATCAACTTTAAATTAAAGGCCGGAGCGAAAAAAGACGGGACAATTACCGCTTTGTATTGGGATGGAATAGCTAATAACGGTGCATATACAGGGGTTACGGGTTATGCTCTGACAGCGTTTCTTAACGCCGAGGGGATAGTGCGTTTATATACGCCGATTGAAAATGTAAGGATGAAAAGTCGGGTCTTTTTCACCAACAGACTTCCCGGAGGAGTTATGAGGGGTATCGGAAACGTACAGCCATGCTGGGCGCTTACCCAGGCGGTGGATGAGATAGCCGAATCTCTTGATATGGATCCAATAGACATTTACAAGAAAAACTTTGGAAATCTCTACAATCCGTTTCCGAATTTAAGCGTTGCTGCAGTACTGGATGCCGGGGCAAAGGCGATCGGATGGGAAAATAGGCATAAGGCCGATGCTGGCGTGCTGATTGACGGATATAAAAAGCGGGGCATGGGAGTATCGATACATAATCAGTGGCATGCCGAATGGCAGGAGACTATGAGGGGAAGAGTTGAGATATCTATCAGAGTAAATCCCGATATGTCGGTCATACTGTTTGCGCCTACCAAAGAAACAGGATGCGGGGCTAACAGCGCTATAGTGCTAGCCTGCGCAGATTTGCTGAGTTTTTTAGGTACGACGCCGGAAGACATAGTATGGGTTGCCGAGGGCGATACGGAGATGGGTCTGCGCGATGTGCCTCCGACTAACAGCGTTATTTCATTCCTTTTGCCTGAAGCAATGGTAGGTGCGGCAGCCGATGTAAAAAGGGAATTCATAGATAGGGCCGCATTGTATATGGATCTTAACGCGGACGAGTTGGATATTAAAGATGCAAAGATATTTAAAAAATCAGACCCTTCAGTCTGGATCAATGCCCGGGATGTGATGATGGAAGTGGATTGCGTACCCATAACCGGACGAAATATAAAGGATTCTAACACTACGAAGACAGGTATCGGATATGGTGCATGGTTCGCTGAAGTTGAAGTGGACATTGAAACCGGAGCAGTTGATGTCGTTAAACTGTCTGTTGCAAATGATGTGGGTCAGGTAATGCATGCATCCGGTGCAGAAAGTCAGCAGCTGGGGGGTCCCTGCATGGGTATGGGAGAGGCTTTATCAGAAGAGTTTTTCTATGATAAAAAAACCGGAACACTTCTAAACAATAACTACATTGACTATAAAATGATGGGAATTAAGGATATACCGACAGATGCGACTCCAATATTAAAAGAGGTGTGGAAGGGCGCCGGAGAATACGGAGCCTGCGGTTTGGCAGAATGCACGTTGACAGGGATGGCGGCGGCTATTGCGAATGCAGTATATAACGCTGCGGGTATTCGAATCGATACTGTTCCAATTACCCCTCGAAAAATCCTTGAGGCTCTTGCAGAAAAAGAATTAAAGGAGGCGGGAAAATAATGGAGAGATTTACATACTCTAGACCTGAAAGCCTGGAGGAAGCTGTTACAAGATTAAAAGCCGATGAAAAAGTGCAGATCCTGGCCGGGGGGACAGATTTAATGGGTACATTAAAGGAAGATTCCTCGCCCGCCGCACCAAATGAATTAGTTTCGCTTAAAAAGCTTGGATTAAATTACATTAAAGAAAGCGGAAGTTCATTAAAAATAGGAGCCATGACTTCTTTAACTGAATTGGAATCTTCCGATGCGGTAAAAAAATATCCGGTCCTTTGGCAGGCAATTCATGAGGTCGCTTCCCCGCAAATAAGAAACATCGCCACAATCGGAGGAAACATCTGCCAGGAGCCGCGTTGCTGGTACTACAGATATCAGGGCAATAAATTTAATTGCATGAGAAAAGACGGACAATTGTGTAACGCCCTGACAGGAAATAATATTTACCACTCAATTTTTGGTGCCGCTAAGGTGTGTGATACCGCCTGCCAGCGAGCGTGCCCTAATGAAACAGAAATAGCTGCATATATGGAGGAATTAAGAAAGGGAAACATAAAAGGGGCCGCCGATATTTTGTTCAGGGTCAATCCTATCGCGGCAGTAACGGGAAGAGTTTGTCCACATACGTGTCAAAGCGAATGCAGCAGGAACTCTTTTGACCAGGCGGTTTCGATTCGGGATGTAGAAAAATATTTAGGCGATTATATTCTTGATCATGCTAAGGAATATTTTGCGGCGCCCGGTAAAGAAGCAGATAAAAAGGCGATAGTGATAGGGGCGGGACCTGCCGGGCTGACAGCGGCTTTTAAGCTTAGAAGTGCAGGCGTTGCCGTCACCGTAATCGATGAAAATGAAGAAATCGGCGGAATGATGTTTTACGGGATACCTGCATTCAGGCTTCCCAAATCCATATTGGAGCGTATCAAAAAGGCTCTGTCAGGCATGGGTATAGAGTTTAAAATGAATACTAAAGTCGGATTGGATGTTACCGTTGCGCAGTTGGAGAAAATATCCGACGCAGTAATTGTCGGCACGGGTGCATGGGAATCCCAGGGGCTCGATTTTCCGGTCGGAGACATAAAGAATGTGATGACGGGAATCGATTTTCTTAATAAGGTTGCAAGGCATCAAAAAATTAATTTGGGGGAAAATGTCTTAGTAATCGGCGGAGGGAATACAGCCATTGATGCGTGCAGAACGGCGAAAAGGATGGGTGCGAAGAGCGTTTGCGTAGCATACAGGAGAACCCGGTTCGAAATGCCTGCAGAAGACGCCGAGAGACTGGAAGCGGTTGAGGAAGATGTAGCTTTTAGGTATTTGTCGGCACCGATCGAATTGATATCCAATGGGGAAGGAGAATTAAAAAAGGTTGTTCTGCAAAAAATGGAGCTTGCAGAACCTGACTCAAGCGGCCGGAGGCGGCCAGTCCCGATAGATGGCGCGGTTGAAACAGTTGATGCCGATTCAATAATAATTGCAATCGGTCAAAGGATAGATACCGGATATCTGCCGGATATCATAACAACAGATAAAGGTAACAGAATAATCATTGACCCGTCGACTTATATGACCGGCAAAGATAAAATCTTCGCCGCAGGTGATGCTGTAAACGGGCCCAAAACAGTTGTGGAAGCAATTGCCGGAGGTAGAAAAACAGCATTAAAAATTCTCGAATATTTAGGTTTGGACGTGAAGGATCAAAAGGACGCTGATCCGAAATACCAGGAAGTCGAATTCGACCTGTCCTCGCTTAAGTACTCACAATCAAATAAACCATCTGCAATCCCGGCAGACACCAGAACCCTTTACGAAGAAGATTTATTAGGTCAGCCTAAAGATAAAATTGTAACCGAGGCTCATCGTTGCTTTAATTGCGGTTGTGTTGCGGTGAATCCTTCGGACATAGCTCCTGCTTTGATAGCGCTTGGTGCGGATATCGTTACGACGGAACGCGTTATCCCTTCATCTGATTTTTTTGCGGTCGGAATAGAATCTTCCACAGTTCTGCATAAAGGCGAATTTGTTAAAGAGATCCTGATTCCGATGAAAGAAACTGAAGGAATTCAGGAATACAGGAAATTCAGGATAAGAAAATCCATCGATTTCCCGATAGCGGGACTGGCTTCGAATATTCGAATCAAGGAGGGAAAAGTTGAACGCGCAAGGTTGGTTTTCAGCGGAATTGCCCCGATACCTTACGAATTCAAGAACGTTGAGGATTACCTGAGGGGGAAAAGGCTCAATGCGGAAACAGCCGAAGCTGCAGGGAAAATAGCATTAGAGGGAGTAAAGCCTTTAGCTGAAAATTTATTTAAGGTTCAACTTGTAAAAGCATTTATAAGGCGCGCCGTTTTAAATGCTGTCAAATAAAAATATAAGGGAGGTAAGGTCTAATGAATTCCAAAGATTCAGCAACAGCAATTTCTAACAACGGGATGCAGGCATCGCCCTATAAGCAGGAACTGAAAAGGGTATTGACCCTTAAGGATCTGGTTATCTTCGGGTTGTTATCTGTTTTTCCGATGGCTCCGATTCAGGTTTACGGGGAAGTAACGCATCAGACGATGGGCATGGCTCCGCTCGTTTACATTGTCGGGGTTGTAGCCATGATATTTACGGCGATAAGCTATGATTCGCTGGCAAGGGAGTTTCCTCATACAGGGGCCTCTTATATGTATGTTTCCAAGGCGATTAACCCTCATTTCGGTTTTCTTGCAGGTTGGTTAATTACAGTTGATTATATCCTTGTACCATCCTTACTCGTATCATTTGGCGGGGTTTGGCTTTCAAAGAGTCTGACTCCTGCCATTCCCGCCTACTTTTGGATCATAGTTTTTGCTGCCATAATTACATATGTAAACGGGCGCGGTATCAAATTGACAGCTAACACAGATCTCGTTATGCTCATTTTAGAACTTGTCGCTATTGCACTTTTTGTTATTCTTGCATTTAAGTTTGTGATAATAGATGGAAACGGGGTTGGTCATTTTTCAATAGACCCAATATATCGAAAGGGGGATGTGAATCTGACCTTTATTGCCCATGCCACTACCATCGCAATATTCGGATACCTGGGCTTTGACGGGATTACGGCATTATCCGAAGAAGTTGAAAATCCAAGAAGGAATATAGGTTTAGCGATTATCGCCACCCTGTGTCTGATTGGAATATGCTTTATCCTGCAGTCATACTTCGCATCACTTGCACACCCAGGATTTGATGATTTGGATATCGATTTGGCTTTCTTCCAGATTGTAAGAGAAGTTGGCGGAGTTTGGATGTATTATCTGTTCCTGATTATCGGCATAATTGCATGCGGCATTGCAAATGCTTTGGTAGTCCAGACAAGCATTTCTAGAATACTTTACTCTATGTCAAGGGATCGGGTGCTGCCCGGATATAAGTTCTTCGGTAAGATACATCCAAAATATCAAACTCCATTGAACGCTACTATTTTTGTCGGAATTGTTACTGTAATTGTCGCTGCCCTATCAATTGATGTACTTTTACAAGTGGTGGCCTTTGGAGCATTGACGACGTTTTTAGCGGTCAATGTCGCAGTCGTTGTATATTTCTGCATTAAGAAAAAAAATAGGGGAATGTCTTTGATCCGCTACCTGGTGCTTCCTGTTATAGGTTTTGCCATTATAATGTTCGTGTGGGTGCAATTCGATAAAATCGCATACATATTGGGCGGAACCTGGCTGCTGATAGGTATTATAATCGGATTGGTAAAATCAAAAGGTTATAAGATTGTGCCGGAAGCGTTTAAGAAGGACATGATGCAATAAATTCAAAAAACCGTAAAACAAAATGACAATTCGGTCTGAGAATACTGGTCAAAACAGTTTTTTTGAAATACAATAACGTTATAATATTTTTGACCGTTAGTAATCCGGAAGATTAAGATGCGGTTTCATATTTAAGAGCCGCATCTTTGTTTATCTGAAATGTACCCGAAAGGAGAAAGTGCCCAGATATATCTGGCAGTTATATGCAGAAAATGAGATTGGAAGTTATACTGGAGAATTTGCCTTCCGCTATGGGGCTGCTGTTGACCGATCAAGATAGCAATATCATTTCTTATGGAGGTATAGCCGATCAGATTCTTGATCAGGACTGCATACCTCCGGAACTTATATACGCGCTTAAAAATGCGGTGGAACACGGCTCGTCGGTGTTTAAGGCTCCCAAACGCAAAAGTATTATGATCGATGTAACAAGGGCAACGTATAACGGCAACATTTATTATATGTTTTGGCTGAGGGATTGGACGGAAAATGCAGATAATGAAATCAGACTGCATTGTTCCATGGAAATTCTGGATAATATCAACGAAGGCGTAATAGCAACAGATGAAAACGGGTGTATTTTTATATATAATAAACAGCTGTCAGAATTTGAGGATTTACCACAAAAAAGCGTGATAGGGAAAAGATTAAAGGACGTTTATAATTGGTCAATGGAGAACAGCGAGCACATGCATGTGATAAAAACCAAAACCCCGCTGACAGAAGGCAATTATCGAACAATAACACATAAAGGGAGGATAAATCATTTGGTTGCATCTACGTATCCGATAGTGGAAAAAGGCGATGTAGTTGCAGCATATTCAATCAGCAGAAATGTAACGAAGATTCGGGAAATTTACAACAGAACAGTTGACTTGCTGCCAATATCAAACGGGGCGCAGCAAGAGTTAAAAAACGGAACCAGATTTACTTTTGAAGATATTATATGTGAAAACGTTAAGATGAAGTCGCTGATTTCAGATGCGCAAAAAGCGGCACTTTCTCCATCTCCGGTGTTGGTATATGGGGAGACCGGAACCGGCAAGGAATTGTTTGTGCAGGGGATTCACAACAGCGGGCCTTCACGTAAAGAGCCCTTTGTAGCGTTAAATTGTGCTGCTTTGCCTGAGAGCCTCCTGGAAAGCCTGCTGTTTGGGACAGTCAAGGGGGCTTTCACAGGTTCAGAATCAACTGTCGGTTTTTTTGAACAGGCTAAGGAGGGCACGCTGTATTTAGATGAAATAAATTCAATGCCGCTGAATCTCCAGGCAAAATTGCTTCGTGTAATACAGGAAAAAAAATTTCATCGCATAGGCGGGTCGGAGGAAGTTATGATGAAGTGCAAAATAATAAGCTCTGTCAACAAAGATCCCTTCTTATGCATTAAAGAGGGCCAATTGAGACAGGACTTATACTATCGCTTAGGCGTGATTACCCTTCCTATACCTCCTTTGCGGGATCGAAGAGAAGATATCCCAAAGCTGATCGAATACTTTCTTAATAAATACAGTCAGCTTTATAGAAATAAAAAAGTAACGGCGGAAAAGAGTTTGATTGATGCGCTGAAGCTGTATGACTGGCCGGGCAACGTCAGAGAACTTGAACATATAATCGAGCAGGCGGTATCCCTGATTAAAGAGAATGAAGAGCTGGCCATTAATAATTTGCCGATGTATCTTAGAAATAAATTGTTTACACAAAAATTCATGTTGGTTAATAATAAGTTGGGAAAGGGAAGCTTAAATGAAATTTTAAGCGAAGTGGAACGAAGAATTATAAACGAGGCACTTGAAAACCACAATATGAACGTAACGCGTGCTGCAAAAAGCATAGGTATCGCACGTCAAAATCTTCAATATAGGATGGATAAGCTCGGAATTAAAAAGAAAGATACAGTGCATCAATGATATCGCCTATAAAAAAATGATGATTTTTCGCGGCAGGACGCTTGATTTTATTGATTTAATAAACTATAATTTGATTTTATATGAATAAAGAGTTGTGACATATCGTAAAATCTTTGAATATAATATAAATTTAGATAATTTTCTGTAAAGGAGATATTTATAATGATACGCAAAAGAATGAAGACTATGGATGGAAATACCGCTGCAGCATATGCCTCCTACGCATTTACAGATGTGGCAGCCATATATCCCATCACACCATCCTCCGATATGGCAGAGATGGTGGACGAATGGGCGGCTCATGGAAAGAAAAACATTTTTGGCCAACAGGTAAAGGTGGTTGAAATGCAATCGGAGGGAGGAGCATCCGGTGCAGTGCACGGATCTCTCGCCGCAGGAGCTTTGACCACAACATATACAGCCTCCCAAGGCCTTTTGCTTATGATTCCGAATATGTATAAAATAGCCGGCGAATTACTCCCCTGTGTGTTCCATGTATCGGCAAGAGCGCTTGCTACACACGCCCTAAGCATCTTCGGAGACCACTCTGATGTAATGGCTGCGAGACAGACTGGCTTTGCAATGTTGGCATCGAGTTCGGTTCAGGAGGTTATGGACTTAGGCAGCGTTGCCCATCTGTCCACGATTAAAAGCAGAATTCCGTTTTTACATTTTTTCGACGGATTTCGAACTTCTCATGAAGTACAAAAAATCGAAACGATTGATTATGAAGATCTTAAGGGGCTTTTGGATATGGGGGCGGTCAGGCGATTTAGGAACAATGCGCTCAATCCGGAGCATCCTGTAATTAGAGGCACAGCCCAAAATCCGGATATCTTTTTCCAAGCCAGGGAGGCGGGCAACAAATTCCATGAGGCTGTTCCGGGAATAGTAGCCGATTATATGGATGAGATCGGCAGACTGACAGGCAGATCCTATCATCTGTTTGATTATGTAGGCCACCCGGAGGCTGAAAGCGTGATAATCGCTATGGGTTCGGTGTGCGAAACTGTCGAAGAAACCCTATCCTTTCTTATGGAACAGGGCAGAAAAGTAGGGTTGGTAAAGGTGAGGCTGTACAGACCCTTCGCCCCTGAATATCTGAAAAAGGTAATGCCCAAAAGCGTAAAAAGAATTGCGGTGCTGGATCGCACCAAGGAGCCGGGCGCCTTGGGAGATCCTCTTTACATGGATGTTAAGACCACTTACTATAATGGGGATAACAGCCCTGAGGTGTACGGCGGCAGATACGGACTTGGATCAAAGGATACGAGACCCGGCCACATCGTTGCCGTATTTGACAACCTTGACAGGGAGCAGCCGAAAAACCATTTTACGATCGGGATAGAGGATGATGTATACAACAGCTCCCTTGAGCCGATTGCAAGCATTCATACTGTTCCCGAGGGAACTATCCGGTGTAAATTTTGGGGTTTGGGTTCTGATGGAACTGTGGGAGCGAATAAGAGCGCGATTAAGATCATCGGGGATAAAACAGATCTTTATGCTCAAGGTTATTTTGCTTACGATTCTAAAAAGTCAGGCGGTTTGACCGTCTCACATCTCCGTTTTGGTGAAAAACCGATTCAATCCACCTACCTAATAGATAAGGCTGATTTCGTCGCCTGTCACAACCAGGCATACGTAAACCAGTACAATTTGTTAAAGGGACTGAAAGAAGGCGGAACCTTTCTTTTAAACTGTGATTTCGGTCAGGAAGAGCTGAGTGAAAATCTTCCGGCCTCGATGAAAAAGTATCTGGCCGATAATAAGATTAATGTGTATACGATTGATGCTACAAAGATTGCAGAAGAAATAGGGCTGAGAAACCGAATCAATATGATAATGCAGGCGGCATTCTTCAGCCTTACCAATGTTATTCCGATAGATGATGCTATCATTTATCTGAAAGAGGCTGTTGATGAATCTTATGGCAGAAAGGGTAAAAAAACAGTCGATATGAATTATGCGGCTATCGACAGGGGGGCGAGGGATTACGTAAAGGTTGAAATACCTGCAGAATGGTCAAACCTTAGCGAAGAAGCGGCAAAGAAAGAAGATCTGCCTGAATTTATCGAGGGTGTTCTGATTCCCATGAACCGGCAGGAAGGGGACAGCCTTCCGGTCAGTACGTTCATTGACAATGAAGATGGAACCTTTCCATCAGGGACATCTGCGTATGAAAAAAGAGGGGTGGCCGTCTGTGTTCCTGAATGGATAGCGAAGAACTGCATTCAGTGCAATCATTGCTCTTATGTATGTCCTCATGCATCGATTCGTCCTGTATTGCTTGACGAAAATGAAAAGTCCCGTGCTCCATCAGATTATGTGACAAAAAAGGCCATAGGTAAAGGGCTGGAGGGGCTGGAATTTCGCATAGATGTTTCACCTTTGGACTGTCTTGGCTGCGGCAACTGTGCCGATATCTGTCCGGCAAAAGAAAAAGCTTTGGTTATGAAACCTTTATCAACTCAGCTTGAACAGGTAGATAAGTGGGATTACGGGCAGACAAAGGTATCAATTAAAGATAACCTTATCAGTAAAGAAAGCATCAAAGGAAGCCAGTTTGCCAAGCCTTATCTCGAATTTTCAGGGGCCTGTGCAGGTTGCGGCGAAACACCGTATATTAAGCTTGTGACACAACTTTTTGGGGATCGCATGATGATAGCGAATGCAACCGGCTGCACATCTATTTGGGGTGCCTCGGCACCGAATATGCCCTATTGCAAGGATGAAAACGGGAGAGGTCCGTCCTGGGCAAACTCCCTTTTTGAGGATAATGCAGAATATGGCCTGGGCATGGTCTTAGGCGTGAAGCAGATGCGGGATAAAATCAATGAGAATATGCTTGCACTTATGGAAAGGGATATAACCGATAAAGTTCGCTTTGCCTTTGAAAACTGGATAGCAAACCGCGAAAACGGGGATGTTTCTAGAAAGGCCGGCGACCAGGTTCTTTCTGCTTTGGGCGGGATCACTTCGACCGATTATGAGACTGAGAGACTTGTGGCTGAAATCCTGGACAGAAAGGATTATCTTGTAAAGAAATCTGTATGGGCGATCGGCGGTGACGGCTGGGCCTACGATATAGGTTATGGCGGTTTAGATCATGTAATCGCATCCGGTGAAAACGTTAACCTTTTAGTGCTGGATACAGAGGTTTATTCCAATACAGGAGGTCAATCATCGAAGGCGACCCCTGCCGCCGCAATAGCAAAGTTTGCGGCATCAGGAAAAAAGAACAGGAAAAAAGACCTTGGAATGATGGCTATGTCATACGGTACAGTTTATGTGGCCCAGGTTGCTATGGGGGCGGATAAAAATCAAACCATGAAGGCAATATCCGAGGCTGAAAGGTATGACGGACCTTCATTGATTATTTGCTATGCACCCTGCATAAATCACGGTATCAGAAAGGGGATGGGCAAGGCCCAGGAGAACATGCATGATGCGGTAAAGGCAGGATACTGGCATCTTTATCGATATAACCCCGAAAGAAGAGCTGAAGGTAAAAACCCCTTCATACTCGACTCGAAGGAACCTACTGAAAGTTATCGGGACTATCTTATGGGACAGGTCAGGTATTCATCGCTTACTTTGGAATTTCCCGATCAGGCTGAACAGTTGTTTGCCAAGGCGGAGAGGGATGCGAAGGAACGCTACGAGACTTATAAGAAAATGAGTTTGGGTTAAAGATATCAGGCAAAAATCTAAGCGCAGCTTTGAAGCTGCGCTTTAATTGTATTTGTTTTCATCGATAACCCGTTTTAGATTTAAACCACTCCCTGGGCCATCATTGCATTGGCAATTTTCATGAATCCGGCAATGTTTGCGCCGGCAACCAGGTTGTAGCCAAGGCCGTATTCTTTTGCAGCGGCCGCCGCACTGTCATGTATGTTGACCATGATCGTTTTTAATTGTGCGTGCACCTGCTCCGGTGAAAACACAGTATGTCCCGCATTTTGTCCCATTTCAATGCATGAACATGCTACGCCGCCTGCGTTAGCGGCCTTACAGGGACCGACAATGATACCATTCTTCATTAAATACTCAATGGCTTCATTTGTGGTGGGCATATTAGCACCTTCACAGAGGAATTTCGCCCCCGATGCCACTATGTTCTCAGCATCCTCCAGGCGGATATCATTTTGCATTGCGCAGGGGATATATAGGTCTGCTTTAACTTCCCATGGTTTTTTCCCCTGAATGAATTTTGACCCCGGGAATTTATCCGCATAAGGTTTACAGATATTTTTACCGCTGTTTCTTAAATCTAACATATAGTCTATTTTTTCTCCGCTGATTCCGGCCTCATCCAAAATATATCCATCCGGTCCGGAGAACGCAATCAATTTTGCGCCCAGTTCATCCAGCTTACACGCCGTTCCCCACGCAACGTTACCAAAGCCTGAAATAACGACTTTTTTGCCGGCCATTTTCTCGTTGTTTGCTTCAAGCATGCAATTAGCAAAATAGACGATTCCGTATCCGGTAGCTTCAGTTCTTCCGTTAAGTCCCCCATAGCTTATATGTTTTCCTGTTATCGCTTCATCATAGCGGTTTACGAGTCTTTTGTACTGTCCGAACAGATAGCCGATCTCTCTTGGTCCAACACCTAAGTCACCGGCGGGGCTGTCAGTATATGGGCCGATATGCCTATATAATTCGTTCATGAACGATTGGCAGAATCTCATTATTTCGCCGTCTGACTTGCCGTTCGGATCGAAGTCTGCTCCCCCTTTTCCTCCCCCTATCGGAAGACCTGTGAGAGAGTTTTTGAATATCTGTTCAAAGGCCAGGAATTTCATTATACTTGGATTTACATTCGGCGCAAATCTCAGGCCGCCTTTGTAAGGTCCGATCGCACTGTTGAACTGATATCTGTATCCTCTGTTGACCTGAACGTTGCCGGCGTCATCAACCCAAGATACCCTGAATGAAATTGCTCTCTCCGGCTCTATCAGTCTTTCGATCAGCCCGGCTTTTTCATATTCCGGATGCTTTGCAATAACCGGTTCCAGGGAGGTCAGAACCTCTTCCACTGCCTGTTGGAATTCTGTTTCTCCCGGATTTTAAGATACTTTTCGGTTAAGTTTGCCATTTTTTCTCCTCTTTTCATAAATGATGATTTTGGAATGGTTTCGGGTTATACGATCTTACAATATAAACGATAGCATAGTGTTAAAATATAGTCAAGATATCGGTTTGAAATCCGGGACAAGGGATGTAAAGTTCCAATTTTCAGAGAACTTATTTTGAATCGGTGCTCTTTCGGGAGGGCGCTGCCGTATTTATTCTCAATATAATGATGGCAGGTTATCTTTTAATGAGGCAGACGAGAATTGTACCGACCAATGAAACCAAGGCCATAAAAAAGATGCAGCTGGTCAATCCGAAGTTATCCATAATGCATCCGAACACTGCTCCGGCCAAGGAAGCACCCATGTAGGACCAGCCGTTCACAACACCGACTCCGGTTCCTCCTAAACGGCTGCCCAATATGTCGCCCGGCAGGTTGAATATGGGGGATTGGGCTCCCTGAATACAACCTCCGGCTAAAAATAACAGGAAGGTCAATATTGCAATTCCGTTTTTCATATTTAGCAGATTTGCACCGCTAAAATAGATGAATGCAAGGGATGCGGCGCTTACAGAAAAGTTAATCGCTATGGTCTGCCATCGTCTGCCTTGGAATACGATGTCCGAAAGATAACCCATGATCACAGAAAAGAAAGCCCCTCCCCAATGCATTGACGAGGCTGCCGATGCAGCTATAATAAGCGCAAGCCCATAACCGCCGGCTTCTATGGATTCTGTTAGAATTTTTATAGTCCAGTTTAGCAGGCCCCATCTGACAAATTGACTGCATACCGCTATGGCACAGACCATATTCATAGTCGGGTTTTTCATTATGTTTATATAATCCTTCAGGCTTATATGTTCTTCCGCCTCGGATGCGGGTGTCCATTCCGTAATAAGGCCCGCGTCTTCGGGATTGCTTTTAACTGTTAAAAAAAAGAATATCGACCAGGTAAAAAGCAAGGCGGGGGAGACAAAAAAAACTGAACGCCAGCCGAAGGATGTTATCGTCACTCCGGCGACAGGATATATAATGACACCGCCCAAAAAAGCGAATGCATGGAAGATGCCCATAAAAAGCCCCCACCGTTTCGGAGGTATCCATCTAAACAATATACTGCAGCCGGGGGACCAGCCCATAGATAAAAAAATTGCATTTACACCCCAAAAAAGAGAGAACATCTTCATGTCCCCCGACAGGCCAAATCCGATATTCGCAGCCGTGGAACCGAGAGCACCGCAAAACATCAACGTTTTAGGATCGTAACGGTCTCCCAAAAAACCCATTATAAATTGACCTGCTCCATAACATAATGTGTAAATTGTAAACAGGATGCCGAATTCGCTGTTCGTAAGATAATATTCGTCCTGTATATATTTTGCAGCTGTGCCAAGATTATAGTGTGATGCATAATAGTATGCATACAGAACTACCATTGTAAAGAATACTTTTAATTGGACAGGATGATACAATTCTGTCTTTATAATATTGTTATAGTTTTTCTTCATTTTTCAATTTTATCATCCTGTCAGTAGCCCAGATCCTCGTCGATTAAAAAGACGGTAACCGGATTTCCTCCGGGCTGACGGTTGATTATAAGCGTTGCCATGCAGATGCGGTCGGCAGAATTGCAATTCATGCACTTTCCTGTTTTGGCACAGGGTGTGTCCAGGTTTAACCGTTTTGCATTTGCCGGGCATGCCACGTTTTTTATTCTGATTATCGCCTCTTCAGTGTTTCGGGCAATCTTATTAGTTCCGGCTACCAGAAATACTTTATTATGGCCGTAAAGCATGGCTGAAATGCGATTTCCAGTACCATCAATATTTACTAAAGCTCCTTCTTCGGTGATCGCATTCGTTCCTGCCAAATATACGTCTGCCGCTGCAGCGGCTTTCAATATTTCCTTTCTGCTCTCGGAGGGGGATGCGTACCAATGCCAATAGACGGGATTTCCCCTCTCCTTTAAATCCTCATAAAAACCCAGTTTCTCCACTGTTATTGAACCTCCGAATCCGACTGATTCTGACGGTCCGATAGAAGAAAGTATGGATTTTTTCGCTTTTTCCCGATTTTCACAATACAGAACACCAAACCCGTTTCGTTTCAGGTTTTCCAAAGTGGCCGCGATATCCATAAAAGCACCTCCTCATTTAGCATATTCTATAACCCGATAATCAGCGAAGCAAGAGCAAAATATGTGACTACCGAAATCATATCCGTTAATGAAGCGATCGTCGGGCTTGCCATAATGGCGGGATCTATTCCGACCCGCTTTGCGACCATCGGCAGCATACCGCCTATGGTTTTAGCGGCGGTTATTATAATGAGCAAAGAACAACAGACTGTAAGGGCTATCAAGGGTGACTCATTATCTATGAGTATTATTTTGCCGAAATTTAGCAGGCTTAAGGCCAGCCCGATCATAAAACTTACCCTGAATTCCTTCCAAAAAACTTTTCCTGCATCTTTTAAACATATATCCCCTACAGCCATCCCCCTTATAACCAACGTGGCGGATTGGGATCCTGAGTTTCCGCCGGTACCCATAAGCATCGGAAGATACACGGCGAGGACTATGGTGCCGGACAGGACGTTTTCAAATTTGCTGATGATTAATCCCGTAATCATAGCAGAAATCATCAGATACAGCAGCCAGGGAAACCGGTTTCTTGCATGTTTTAAAACTTTGGTGTCCAGGTATTCCTCAGGGGATGCGGCCACGCCTGCCATCTTGTGAAAGTCTTCTGTGGTTTCTTCGTCGATTATGGCTAATATATCATCTACCGTGATGATACCTACCAAGCGATTTTCATTATCCACAACAGGCATAGCGAGAAAGCCGTATTTCTTAAATAAATTGGAGACGTCCTCCTGGTCTGAAAAAGCATTGACGCATACGAAGTCTTTCAGCATGATGTCCGAAACGGGTACGTTGTCGTCTGAGATTACAAGCGTACGAAGCGACACAATTCCCTGCAGTTTCCTGCCGTTATCCTTAACGTAGCAGGTATATACAGTTTCGCTGTCCATGCCTTCCTTTTTTATATGGGCAAGGGCCTGTTTTATGGTCATATCCTTACGCAGGCTTATGTATTCGGGAGTCATTATGCTTCCTGCGGTATTTTCAGGATAATTTAAAAAAGTATTTATCAGGCGTCGTTCATCCTTGGGTGTTTTTTCAAGTATTTTATCGACGATATTCGCAGGAAGCTCTTCAAGTACATCTATCATATCATCAAAAGGAAGCTCTTCAATTATGAATTTGATCTCTTTGTCTGTGATTCCGTTGATGATGGAAAGCTGCTCGTCTGTTGCAAGGCGGGAAAATACCTCTACGGAAATGTCCTTTGGAAGAGTGCGAAACATTATAATGGTCTTTTCCACCCCAAGTTCATCCATAATTTCTTCCAAAATTTCAGCGATATCGACCTCGTTGAAATTTAAAAGCAACTCTCTTGCTTTGACATACTGTTTTTCCACGATCAGACGGATGATCCGGGCAGAGTTAAAGATCGGTCTTTTTGTCTTGTATTCCATTTTTATACGGCACCTCCTTTGTCTTTCGCACGTTTATCCGCATGCAAGAAAAAGGAGGTCTCCGTTATCACCGAAACGAAATTCGCCTTTTTATGCGGCCATTGAAAGCAGATCTGTGTGCGATTATTTGATTCATCTGTTTGTCTTGCGGGCAGGTATCCTGTCCTATGGTATACATGCTTGGTTTCATCTCCCTTTGGCTACCTATTCAACAGTTCCTAATTATAAACTATATAGGGTTGGTCGCGCAAGCATTCATAAAAAAAACGCAGATGCTTTTCAAATATGACAAATTGATTAAATTCGCTCCCATACGGTTTACGAAGCACAGATTTAATATTAAAATACAAAAAGAAAAGAACTTTGTGTTTAGGTGAAAAAATGGACAAACCGGGTTTAATAGATAAAGTCTTTGTCAATACTATGATCAAGAAGCGTCCCAAAGATTTACATAAAGGTGATTGCGGAAGGGTTTTAATCGTTGCAGGTAAAAAAGGCATGGCAGGAGCCGCAGTGCTGTCGGCAAAGGGCGCACTGCGAAGCGGAGCCGGATTGGTACTTGTATCCGTACCCGATGAACTCTTCCCGGTCATACAGATAAGTGTGACCGAAGCCGTTTGTATCTCCCGGACACTTCTACCGGATCAGCTTGACTTATGTCGGGCAATCGTTATTGGGCCGGGGCTGGGAGATGACGTATCCAATGTAAAACTGATAAAAAACATAATTAAATCGAAATGCAAAGCTTTTATCCTCGATGCGGATGCATTGAATCTTGCTGCAAAAAACCCGGGACTTTTACATGAAATTAAAAATGCGGGTGAAAGAGTAATAATCACCCCCCACCCCGGTGAGGCCGCCAAGCTGTTAAACTGTGAAACCGGCAAGATTCAAAAGGATCGA
>CAYRNC010000006.1:0-10390 GCA_964425645.1 uncultured Oscillospiraceae bacterium
ACCTTTCGTTTTGAACATTAACGGGTCAATGCTTTAACGAGGGGTGTAAACATTTAGACCAGCGTTATATTTATGGATTAAAGGAAACAGAGGATTTTTTAGGTAGGATGAAATATGGAAAAAATAAAAATATTGTTTGTGGATTTTTGGAATGGCTTTGATCATCAAAACAATATATTTACAAAAATCATAAGTAAAAACTACTTTATTGAATTCTCTGAAGACCCCGATTATATCATTTATTCGTGTTTTGGATATAAACATCTAAAATACAAATGCGTAAGAATTTTTTATACGGGTGAAAATTTACGTCCGGATTTCAATATTTGCGATTATGCTATGGGTTTTGACTGGATGAGCTTTGGCGATAGATACTATCGGCTTCCCTATTATTTTTTGCATGAAAACGACTGCATAAATGCGGTATACAAAAGAAGCGGAATTTCATTAGAAGGAAAAACAGAATTCTGCAATTATATTTACACAAATCATAAAGCCCATCCAAACAGGGACAATTTCTTTTATATGTTGAACGAATATAAATTTGTAAGCTCGGGTGGAAAACATCTGAATAATATAGGACACTTTGTAATTGATAAGGACAAGTTTCAAAGGCAATTTAAATTTTCTATCGCCTTTGAGAATTCCATAACGCCGGGATACACGACAGAAAAGTTAATCCAGGCAATGGCGGCAGAGACAATCCCAATATACTGGGGAGATCCCCTTATACATCGGGATTTCAATACTAAATCTTTTATTAATTGTCACGAATACGATAGCTTTAAGGATATTCTTGAGAAAGTGAAAGAAGTTGACCAAGACGATGAATTATATGTTAACATTATTAATCAGCCTTTTGTAGCTGACCCTAAATCATTTATTGGCAATTATTATAATGGTGCAGAAAATTTTTTTGCCGATATCTTTTCTCAAGGACCTGAAGATGCGTTTAGAAGAGAATTATATTGTATGGGGAAAAGGTATGAAAAAGGAGAGGTTTTGCAAAAAAGATATTATTCACTATATATTCTAATAAGAGTTTTCGCAGGTAAAGTAATAAAACCTATACTATTCAGGTTTAAATTATTAAAATACCGAATTAAATTTGCACTTTCACAAAAGACCAGAAATCAGATATAGTATACAGGATTAAGGATTGATCGCAATGCATTTAATACTATTATCCGGGGGCTCTGGTAAACGCCTTTGGCCACTGTCCAACGGCAGGAGGTCAAAGCAGTTTTTGCAGATATTGCAGGGTCCCTCAGGGGCTAGAGAATCTATGATTCAACGGGTGTACAGACAGTTGCAGGAGATAGGCGGTTGGGACTCTATTACAATTGTAGCAGGTGCTGAACAAAAGGATCAGCTAAATGAGCAGCTGGGAGATGATGTAAATATTGTAACTGAGCCGGAGCATAGAGATACCTTCCCCGCTATTGCCTTAGCTAGTTCCTATCTTTACAGTGAGTTGGGAGTAAAAAAATCTGAAGTCATAACAATTTTACCGGTTGATCCGTTTGTGGGGATGGATTACTTTGATAATATAAAAACCTTCCAAAATGAATTATCAAGTGATAGGAACGAGTTGGTTTTAATGGGAGTTGTCCCGACTTTCCCTTCTGAAAAATATGGTTACATAGTTCCTTTCAACAAAAAGTCTCAGATTTTAAAGGTTAGATATTTTATGGAAAAGCCCGATAAAGATACTGCTAAAAGGCTGATTCAGGAAGGTGCGCTTTGGAATTGTGGTGTATTTGGGCTGAGGCTGAAGTATATGTTTGAGCTTTTGCAAACCAAGTATCATATATCGGCAGTATCATACACTGCCCTGTTGGAAGCGTTTAATTCCCTTAAAAGGACCAGTTTTGATTATGAAGTGGTCGAACATGCAGACTTAGCAAAGGTTATCCGCTATAATGGATTATGGAAGGATCTTGGCACCTGGGAGACGCTGACAGAGGAAATGGCGTTCGGTGTGACTGGGAATTTCCTCATGGATAACCTTTGTGAAAATACACACGTGATCAACGAGCAGAGCATACCGGTGATTGCGATGGGCCTAAAAGACATGGTTGTGGTGGCAAGCCATGACGGGATTTTGGTTGCGGAAAAAGGGGAGACTTACCGTCTGAAAGAATATGTAGCTACATTTCCACAGCGGCCCATGTATGAAGAAAAAAAATGGGGGGCTTACGTTGTATTGAACCATGAGTTTTATGAGGATGGAACAGAAGCGCTAACCAAACGATTGATATTTAATAAGGATGGGCAAATCAGTTATCAGGCCCACTACAAAAGAAAAGAGATCTGGACAGTGATAAAAGGCAAAGGACAGCTACGTTTGAATGGGGATTACCGGACAGTTGTATCCGGGGATGTTATACAAATCAACGAGGGGGATTGCCATGCCATACAGGCCGATGGGCATTTGGAAATAATTGAGGTTCAATTAGGATCACCCTTGATCGAAGGGGATATTGTACGCTTTGAAACGGATTGGGAAGCAAGATGGGAAAATTATTGAAGAAAGCATTGATCACAGGAATCACAGGTCAGGATGGATCATATTTAGCGGAATTTCTTCTTGAAAAAGATTATGAAGTTCACGGCGTGATCAGAAGAAGCTCTTCGTACAATACCCAACGAATCGAACATTTATACAAAGATAATATATTTCACTGCATGCATGAAAGGAAAGAGCTAAATCTGCACTATGGCGATATGACTGATTCATCTAATATTATTCGCCTGGTAAAGGAGATTGAGCCTAATGAAATATATAACCTTGCAGCACAATCCCATGTAAAAGTATCTTTTGAAGTGCCCGAATATACGGCGGAAACCGATGGGGTTGGGGTTCTAAGGCTTTTAGAAGCTATAAAATTGCTGGGCTTGAAAGATAATACTAAAATATATCATGCCTCAACCTCCGAATTGTTTGGCAAGGTTCAGGAAATTCCACAATCCGAGACCACTCCCTTTTATCCCAGAAGCCCCTACGCCTGCGCAAAGCTTTATGCTTACTGGATTGTTAAGAATTACAGGGAGGCTTATAATATGTTCGCAGTTAATGGGATTTTATTCAATCATGAAGGAGAAAGACGGGGAGAGACTTTTGTTACCCGAAAGATTACTTTGGCCGCGAGCCGGATTGCCCAAGGGAAGCAGGATGTGCTGTATCTTGGAAATCTGGATGCAAGAAGAGATTGGGGATATGCTAGAGATTATGTTGAATGTATGTGGCTTATGTTACAGGCAGATATGCCGGACGATTATGTAATCGCTACCGGGGAATCCCATTCCGTTCGTGAATTTTGCTGCCTTGCCTTCCAAGCGGCAGGGATTGAGCTGGAGTGGAAGGGTCACGGTATCGAAGAGAAAGCTTTGGACAAAATTAATGGAAAAGTTGTCGTTCAGGTTGATCCACAATTTTTTCGGCCCGCAGAGGTGGATTTTTTACTGGGGGACCCTACAAAAGCAAGGACACAGCTGGGATGGAATCCGACAAAGACAAAATTTGAGGAGTTAGTACGATTAATGGTGCGCTCTGATATGGAGTTGGTCAAAGGGGAAAAGCTATAGGCGGGGGTGTCAGGTGTATGAATAAAAACAGCAGAATATACATCGCAGGACATAATGGGATGGTAGGCTCATCCATAGTAAAAAAACTACGTAACAGAGGTTTTCATAATTTGATTTTAAGATCTAGTAAAGAACTGGATTTAACGGATCAAAGAAGAGTAGCAGCTTTTTTTACCAAAGAAAAACCAGAGTATGTTATTTTAGCTGCGGCATATGTTGGGGGAATATATGTTAATAATACATATCCCGGAGACTTTTATTATATTAATTCCATGATTCAAAACAATGTAATTCACTGCGCATTTCTGACCCCTGTTAAAAAGCTGCTGTTTCTTGGAAGCTCCTGCATTTATCCGAAACTTTGTCCTCAACCTATAAGGGAAGAATACTTGCTTTCTGGGTCTTTGGAGGCAACGAATGAGGCCTATGCTCTCGCTAAAATTTCTGGCCTAAAGATGTGTAGCTACTATAATAGGCAGTATGGAATGAATTTTATTAGCTGCATGCCCACGAATCTATATGGCCCCAATGATAATTTCGATTTAATGAGCGCTCATGTAATATCTGCTTTGATGAGGCGGATTCATGAAGGGAAAATGAATAACTCACCATTTGTGACCGTTTGGGGAACAGGAACTCCTTTGCGCGAGTTTCTACATGTATATGATTTGGCAGAGGCAGTAATCTTTTTAATGGAGGAATATGATAAGCCTGAACACATAAACATAGGAACAGGAGAGGAGATATCAATAAGCGAACTGGCATATTTATTAAAAAAAATCGTAGCATACGAGGGGGAACTGATATTTGATCCGGCGCTACCGGATGGAACCTTCAGAAAGCTATTAGACGTAAGTAAAATTCATGATTTGGGGTGGCACCATCAGATCGGCCTAGAGGAAGGCATCAGGAATACCTATTCCTGGTTTTTAGAAAAATGATTGACTAATGGCGATGCCTTGAACTAAAGATTTATAACTTTTAGCGTTCCGGTTATAAGAAAAATTGAGAGATTAGGCTTCGACCGTCCAATCACTGTACTATGTACAACAAGCGTTTGAAGCGCATCTGCGTTGACCATATTTATGCTATAATATTAGTATTCAACCAACAGATTTTTGAATAAGACTTAAGTTAGTAGCATTGAATCTGTTTCTATCTCTACTCCCTTGCGTTCTTTGAATCTTTGCAGAAGATCTTCTATTTTCAGTTCTTTTTTTTCTTGTCCCGAAATATCCAAAATGATTTTACCCCCATCCATCATAAGTAGGCGGTTTCCATGGCGAATCGCTTCTGTCATATTGTGGGTGATCATTAAAGAAGTGAGTTTATTTTCCAAAATGACATTGCTTGTTATGTTCAGGACTGTATCGGCGGTAGACGGGTCAAGGGCCGCTGCATGTTCATCAAGAAGAAGCAGCTTTGGTTTTCGCAGGGTTGCCATCAACAGGGTCAACGCTTGGCGCTGGCCTCCGGACAGAAGTCCTACTTTAACTGTCAGGCGATCCTCTAGTCCCAGTCCCAGTTTCTTCAATTCACTACGATAGCGTTCTCGCTCTGGTTTTGTTATATACCATTTGAGCGTGCGTCTGTCGCCTCTGCGAAGGGCCAGTGCCAGATTCTCTTCAATGCTCATGCTGGCGGCAGTCCCCATCATCGGGTCCTGAAAGACGCGGCCGATATATTCGGCCCTTTTATATTCCGGAAGATTTGTTACGTTCACATCGTCGATGAAAATTGATCCTTTATCTATGGGCCAAACGCCCGCAATTGCATTCAGCATTGTGGATTTACCCGCCCCGTTGCCTCCGATAACGGTTACAAAATCTCCTTCGGCCAGCTTAAGATCAATGCCGTGAAGTGCCTTTTTTTCATTTATTGAGCCGATATTGAAGGTTTTATGTATGTTCTTAAATTCCAGCATTATCATCCTTCCTTCCTTTTATTGTTGAAAATATGAAGGAGCTTTTTGCTTTTGCCCTAAGGTAGGGAACTGCAAGAAATATGGCAACGATTGAGGCCGTGAACAGTTTAAGCAGGTCAGTGGGCATTTTGAGCCACATGACCAAACCGATTACCAAATAATATATTACACCTCCAAGAACAATGAAGGTCAGCCTTAGATAGAAGTTCAGATATTTCCCTACTGTTGCTTCACCTGTTACTTCGCCTATGATTACGGCAGCGAGTCCGATGACGATGGCGCCCTGCCCCATTTTAATATCCGCAAAACCCTGGAATTGGGACATCAGGCCGCCTGAAAAGGCGACTAGGCAGTTAGAAAGGCTTAATGCGATTACTTTCATAAAGTCAATGTTGATTCCCTGGGCCCTGGCCATTTGGGGGTTGTTGCCCGTAGCTCTTATTGCGCTGCCTTGTTCGGTTCCGAAATACCAATAAAGAATACTGATTAGGGATGCTGCAAAAATAAGCATAGTGACGATAGAGCTAGTTACATTGCGAAGAGACACAATCAAATGATAATTGTCTACGTTAACGACTCTGTTTGCTCCGCTCAACACAAGTAAGTTTATTGACCAAAACGAAATCTGTGTCAGTATGCCTGCAAGAATACTCGGTATACCGAATGCCGTATGTAAAAACCCGGTTATAAGGCCTCCTATGAATCCGGCACTTGTTGCAACAGCAAGGGCAAAGGGCGCCGGTACGCCTGCAAGTACAAGGATGACCGTTACAGCCCCCCCGGCCGCAAAGGTTCCATCTACGGTTAGGTCCGGAAAATCAAGCAGCCGGAAAGTTATGAATACACCTAAGGCCATGATTCCCCATATGATTCCCTGGGCGATGTTGCCCGGCAGGGCTGCCATAAGACTTAAGGGGTTAAGGGATAAAAAGTATGCCGTTAGTTCCACGGGTCCATATCCTTTCTTTATGGCTATAAAGGACCGCTTGCGAAATTCCCTGTTCGGTTTGACGCAAACGGTCATTTGTTACAGGATGAATGTTAAAGAGCCTCATATTCGTCAGACAAAGTAATGCCCAGGGCTTCACATATAGTTGGATTATATTTTTTAGTGAATTTGGGTGCGAATAAAATGTCCATGTCTGCAGGATTTCTGCCTTCCACAAGAATTTCATATGCCATTTCACCGGTTGTGTATCCTAAGTCGTAGTAGCTTATGGAAAGGGTTGCAACACCGCAACCGCTGCAAATCCCCTCTTCACCGGCTATGACGGGTACTTTCGCAGGTAATGTAACATTTTTTATGATTTCCGTGTTGGATGCAACGGTGTTATCAGTAGGTAAATAAATTACATCGCTTTCCGTCGCTGCTGTTTTAGCTACTGTCTGCAGGTCATTAGAATCTGAAAAGGTGTAACTTTTTACGCTGTAACCCATACCGGTAAGATGTTCGGTTATGATTTTGTCTTGATACTTGGAGTTCGGCTCAGAAGAACAGTAAAGGATCCCCACTTTGTCAGCCTCCGGGAAAATTTCATTCAATATTGCAGCTTGTTCATCTAAAGGAGCAAGATCAGATGTCCCTGAGATGTTTTTCCCTGTCCTCCCTGCCCAATCATCAATTCCAAGGGCCGTTCCGTAATCAGTAACGGATGTTCCAAGAATCGGAATCGTGTTTGTAGAAGTTTGGGCGGCCTGTAGTGCGGGAGTGGCATTCGCCATAATAAGATCAACACCGGAAGATACAAATTGATTGCAAATAGTGGCGCTTACGGCCGGTTCGCCGTTGGCGTTTTGCTCATCAAATACAACGTTATCACCCAGTTTGGCGACTAGGGCGTCTCTAAAACCTTCAGTCGCGGCATCTAAAGCAGTATGCTGTATCAATTGACAGATGCCGACCTTATAGATTTGATCTTCTGTTTCCGATATTGCAGGACCTTCTTTGCAGGCTGAAAAAGATAAGGCTAAAAGAGCAATAATTGCTAACATCGTAATATACTTATTCATTTTTCTCCTCCTAAGCATGTTATAGGTCAACATTATAGCATCGTTTGACGTTTAATAAAAGGGTTTACAGACTTTTTTGTCAATTATGCGCCGGGGTTTACTGAAATTTCTGTAAACCATACAACGTTCAATTGAATACCGTATCGCCTAGTTGCGATGGGCAATAAATTGACAAACATGGGGTTTTGTATTAAAATACTAAAGAAGGTTGCGAGCAACCGATATTTTTTTGTTGCTTGGCGTTTTTAATTTGAAAGGACGTTTAATGGGGTTATTGCAAAGCTTGATACAGATTTCCCTACTATTGTTTTTCACGGGCTCTTTAACTGCACTTGCACTAAATAAAACAGATAGGCTATGCAATTTGGTTTCTAACGCTTTTTGCATCGCTTCTTCGATACTTCTTATGATAGCTTCTGTTATGAAGATCCTGAAAGGCCATGATGTAATACAGATCAAGTTGTTTGAATCGACTTTTTCATACATCGATTTAACATTGACAATCGATGGGCTTTCTGCCGTATTTCTGATAGCCTTATCTGTCCTGGCGATGTGCGTTTCAATTTATTCCATTGGGTATATGTCCGTTTATTACGGTAAAAGAAATGTAGGACTGTTCAATTTCTTATACATATTCTTCATTTTATCGATGGTCTTAGTTTTTACTTCGTCAAATACAATATTTTTCTATGTTGCATGGGAGGTTATGTCCCTTATATCCTATTTTCTGGTCATTTATGAATCGGAACGTGTTGAGAACCAGCGGGCAGGTATTCTTTATATTGTTATGACGCATATAGGGACTGCTTTTCTGCTGATCGGATTTTTAGTGTGCTACAGCTATACCGGATCGCTTAATATGTTTGGAAGCTCGGTCGCCATACCCGATGCGGCAAAAAGTCTTATTTTTATACTGTTTTTAGTGGGATTTGGAACAAAGGCGGGGGCGATACCGGTGCATATCTGGCTGCCTTATGCACATCCTGCAGCTCCAAGCAATATATCGGCGCTTATGTCGGGTATTATGATTAAAACGGCTATTTATGGACTGATACGTTTCGTCTTAGGCTTTTTAGGGATAGGGCAGGCATGGTGGGGAGGACTGATTGTCGGCCTTGGCATTATTTCAGCCGTACTGGGAGTAGCCTATGCCTTGATAGAGCATGATATAAAAAGGCTTCTCGCCTACCACAGCGTAGAAAACATAGGAATTATTTTAATCGGGATGGGGGTGGGCTTCACAGCCTTGGCACATGGCAATGCAGCTATAGGATCTTTGGCCCTCGTCGCATCCATATTGCATACATTCAATCATACCTTATTCAAGGGGGGTTTGTTTCTTGGTGCCGGATCCATTCACTATGCAACGGGGACGAAGGATATCGAAAAGCTGGGGGGATTGATAAAGAACATGCCCTTTTCAGCGTTGTTCATTTTGTGCTTCTCACTTGCAATCTCGGCTATCATACCTTTTAACGGTTTTATAAGCGAGTGGCTTACCTATCAGTCTATTTTCTCCTATATCGCCCCCGGACAGGCGGTAGTTAATGTTCTGTTTATTTTAGCGGTTGCAGCCCTCGGACTTGCAGGCGCTTTGGCGGCAGCCTGTTTTGTAAAGCTGTTTGGGATATCATTTCTGGGCCTTCCAAGAAGTGGGTGCGCATCAAATGCAAAAGAAGTCCCTTTGCCCATGAATATGGGGATAGGTATTTTAGCGACATTATGTTTAACAATAGGTGTTTTTCCCTTGTTTGTCGCAGGGCTTATCGATCGGGCAGTAGCGGGACTGACCGGATTTTCTGTCTTCAATCAGCTAAAAGGAGGATTTATATTTACTTGGTATTCAATGGAGGTGTCCGGCAGCCGAATCACGCCTTCAGAGATTCTTGTTATTATTTTAGCGCTTGCTGCTTTAACTTTGGCCGGGATACGGATATTCGGAGGCAGATATATTGAAAGAAAATACGGAACCTGGGATTGCGGTTTTGAAGCTTTAAATGCAAGGATGCAGTATACCGCTGCAGGTTTCTCCAAGCCGATCAAGATCGTGTTTCGGATTTTATTCAGGCCTTCCCGAAGGACGGAAATCAAAGGAGGGGTTTATCACCCAAACAGTATCGAATATGTTATGGATTCAGAATCCATATTTGAAAAATATTTTTACCTGCCTGCATTTATAAGGGTTAAGCTTTTTTCAAGGAGAACCAAATTCCTTGTTCAGACAGGAAAGATTCAAAACTATTTGATCTATATATTTATTACAGTATTAGCACTTTTAGCGTATAACAAATTTGTATAAAGGATTGCATGGAATGAATTATTTCGTTTATATAATTATACAGATATCGACAATGACACTTACAGCCCCTCTAGTAAACGGTATCATACTGAAGGTCAAGGCCTATTCACAAAAGAGAACAGGCCCGCCGGTGTTTCAGGTGTACTATGATCTTTATAAGATGATCAGAAAAAATACCGTAGTCTCAGATGTGTCTTCCTGGATTTATAAGGCGGCTCCCTACATTACTTTTACGACGGCGCTTGCTGCGGCTGTATTGGTTCCGGTCTCCACAATTGCGCTGCCGGGTAGGAGTATTCCCGGAGATTTTATCATTTTAGTTTCCATATTTGCTTTAGGGAGATTTTTTATGATGGCGGCGGGTCTTGATACAGGCAGTACGTTCGGGGGGATGGGAAGCAGCAGGGAAGCTATGATTTCGTCTTTGGCAGAGCCATCCATACTCGTTTGTCTGTTTACAGTAGGTTTGATTTCCGGAACCACATCTTTAGATGGAATGATGATGTTTATGCAAGGGGCAAGCATTCGGTTGATACATCCGGTTTCAATACTGTTATTCCTGGCTTTGC
>CAYRNC010000006.1:10400-47796 GCA_964425645.1 uncultured Oscillospiraceae bacterium
GATGAAGAAACGGCGAGAATTCCGGTGGATGACCCTGCTACGCATCTTGAGTTGACCATGGTGCATGAGACGATGCTTTTAGAATATTCCGGACGTCATCTCGCGCTTATGGAATACGGGGCAGCCATAAAGCAGCTGGTGTTCATTACGCTTTTGGTTAATTTGCTGATTCCTCATGATCAGCTGATCGGAATCGGGGGAGCTGTCGGAATTCTAATTTCTTTAGCCCTTTATATTTTAAAGGTAATGTTTCTTACTGTCATAATTGCTTTAATTGAGATAAATACGGTTAAGCTTCGACTGTTCAGCATACCCAACCTTGCGGCATTGTCCTTTATGCTGTCATTTTTAGCTTTTTTTCAATACTTTGTTTTAGGAGGCATTTATGACAAATTTACTTAATACGCTCTCGGTTATGATTCTTTTGTCCTCCTTTGTATTGATGGCTAACAAAAGGATTAAATCATATATAAAAACGTTTCGCATCCAGTCTTTGCTGATTGCGCTTACTGCCGGTATTTTGGGGGTTCAAAGCATTTTAAAAGAAGACCGGATTGATGTATTGGTTGTGTGCTTAATAATAGTGGTCCTTAAAGTGATCTACGTTCCCAATTTGCTTGACAAAACCTATAGGAGCGTAGCATACAGAGTAGAAAAGGATTTCATTTGGAATATTCCTATTTTAATCCTGGTTTGCTGCGGCCTTGTAGTATTTATATATTTTTCGGTTTCAACCATCGACGGAATTGGGTGGGGAATAAATATTATACCGATTGTGAATTCTGTTTCTGTTATCTTTATAGGGCTGTTTTTCATGATAAGCCGTAAAAAGGCAATTGGACAGATTATAGGTTTTTTGGTGCTTGAAAACGGAATATTCATTACCGCGATGTTCGCTACCGACGGGATGCCTTTTATTGTCGATTTAGGTATCTTTATAGACATGCTTACCGCTGTGATGATTATGGGTGTAATGGTTTATAGAATCAGCGATAGGTTTGATACCATCAATATAGATAAGCTTAACAAATTGAAAGGATAACTGTGCATGGGGGTTTCTTTGTTAATTATACCTTTAATGGCTGTTTTGGCCTTTCTCTTTGCGGAAAGGTGCTTGTTTCTGCACGGAATCAGCATAATAGCTTCTGCTTTGATGATGATCATGGCGGTTTTTGCAACTAAAGATGTGATCACCTTCGGTAAGCTTGAATATGCCTGCTTCGGAGGTTTTTTCTACTTAGATTATTTGAGTATAATAGTATTGGATATAGTTCTTTTGATATGTTTTCTTTCTGCACTTTATTCCGTTCAGTATTTGGAAAAGGATAACGGGAGAGGGAAACTGGATAATAAGAAGATGAAAATCTATTACATTCTGATGTACCTGTTCCTTTTCACCATGGTGCTGTCTTTAACTGTAAATAATATGGGCATCATGTGGATTGCCATTGAAGCTACTACATTAGCTTCAGTATTTCTTGTTGGATTTTCTAACGATAAATATGCCCTTGAAGCCGCATGGAAATATATAATCATATGCTCTGTGGGAATTGCCCTGGCTATGCTGGGTATCATATTCATACATCTTTCATCAACAGGTGTATTAAGAAGCACTGAATTGCTTGATTGGAGTGCACTTATGGAAAATGCCAAAGACCTTAACGAAGCAGAAGCGAGATTAGCTTTTCTGTTCATCCTTGTGGGTTTTGGGACAAAGGCAGGTCTTGCACCGTTACATACATGGTTGCCGGACGCCCACAGTCAGGCGCCCTCACCCATCAGCGCACTTTTATCCGGAGTACTGCTAAACAGCGCAATGTATGGCATAATCCGAATTACGGCAGTTGTGAACAAGTGCCTGGGCAGCAGCATTTTCACGGGCAGGCTTTTGATCGCCATGGGTATGCTATCAATTGTTACCGCCGCTGTATTTATAATGACACAGAGGGACTATAAAAGACTGCTGGCTTATTCAAGCATTGAACATATGGGTGTAATCGCCGTTGCAATCGGTTTTTTTACCCCGCTTTCGGTCTTTTCAGGGTTACTTCATATGATCAATCACTCTTTGACGAAATCCATGTTGTTTTTTTGCTCCGGCAACATATTACAGAAATATGGGACAAAGCATATTTCTAAAATCAAAGGCGTGTTAAATGCACTTCCTTTTTCAGGCACAGCTTTCTTTATAGGGTTGTTTGCTATTGGGGGCACACCTCCCTTCAGCGTATTTTTGAGCGAGCTGGGCATCCTTATGGCTATATTTAATGGGAGAGGATATCTAGTCGGAGTCGCATTGGCAATGCTTTTTGTTTTCATTTTTTCCGGAATAGCAGTTGCCTTGTTTCGAATATTTTTTAAAGCAGACAACGGACATGCGGAAGATATCGACAGCGGTGAGATTAATATGCCGGGGGTTTTTGTAATACTGTTTCTTTTATTGGTTATCAGCTTTACAGGATTGAAAATGCCGGAAGCGGTAGTTGATCTTATATTTAAGGCACAGAGTATAATTATCGGTGTATAGGACAGGAGGGCATCCGATTGAATGCGTTAAAGGATAAAATAGCGGAAAATTGCAGCATCAAAAAGGGCAGTATACATAATGGCAACGAGCTTTACGTTGAGGTTGGGTCTTCTGATGTGTTAGAGGCTTGTTCATATATAGGCCTTACCTTGGGATTCCCTTTGGTTTTGATGTTTGCTAACGATGAAAGGGATCTTTCTGGAGAATATTGTATCTATTATGTATTTGCGCAACGAAAGGAAGGAAACCTTTTAATAGTTAAAACGCGGGTGGGTCCTGACATAATGCATATCAGATCCATCAGTAAATTGATACCTGCGGCATTATTTTATGAAAGAGAAATAAGCGATCTTTTTGGAATTACGCCTAAAGGCCACCCTGACCCGAAAAGATTTGTGATGCACAGCAACTGGCCAAAAGAAAAATATCCTTTACGAAAGGATTTTGATGTAGGGCGCAGGCTCCCCCACGCAAACGAACGAATTGAATTCAATAAGGTAAAAGGCGAGGGGGTATATGAAATACCAGTAGGGCCTGTACACGCAGGCATTATAGAGCCCGGACATTTTCGCTTCAGCGTTGCGGGTGAGCCTATCATCAATCTGGAGGCACAGCTTTATTATGTACATAAAGGCATCGAAAAGATGTGCGAAGGTCTCAGCGTGGAAAGATGTTTTTATGTATCAGAGAGGATATCGGGCGATGAGACCTTTGCAAACTCTCTGGCTTATTGTCAGGCTATAGAAAAAATTGCAGGGATCAGTATTCCCGAAAGGGCCAAATACAGCCGAATCATATTTGCAGAATTGGAGAGGCTTATAAGTCATCTCGGAGACTTAGGAGGAATCTGCCTCGATACAGGCTACGGATTTGCAACCTATCAATTCAGAATGATGAGGGGCTGGGCTTACGCTGTGGCGGATGAGCTGTCGGGAATGCGATTTCTAAGAAGCGTTAACAGACCGGGCGGGATCCGAAAGGATTTTGTTCTTGGAAAAGAAATCGCCATAACAGAACAATTAAAAAAAATAAGGGCAGAATTAGTCGACACAGATAAAATAATCAGATCAAACAGTCTGTTTGTTGATCGGGTAGAAAATGCAGGCACGCTTGAATATAGGATTGCAAAGGATTTAAATGCAGTGGGCCCGGGGGGGAGGGCCTCAGGCTTGTGCTTCGATGTCAGAAAGGATTTTCCATATGAAGCATATGAAAAGATGAACTTTGAAATCCCCGTGCACTATAACGGAGACGTTAACTGCAGGGTAAACGTGAAAGTAGAAGAATCATTTCAAGCGATCAACCTAATTATGGATGCAATTAACGCTATGCCCAAAGGGAAGGTTCTTGAGGATCTTCCCCCTCTTGAGCCCTACAGCTCTGCCTTTGGTATGACTGAGGCCCCAAGGGGGGAAAACATCCACTTTGTTATGGTCGGCGAAAATGACAGAATTCTTCGCTACAAGATCAGAACTCCTTCCTTTTGCAATTGGCCCGCTCTTTGTCATGCAGTGAGGGGTAATATTGTGCCGGATTTTCCGCTGATTAATAAAAGTTTCAACTTGTCCTATGCGGGAAACGATTTGTAAAATTAAAGGTGGAAGAATGTTCGATAAAACAAAAAAGATAATAAAATATCCCAGGCTTACCCAGGACAGCCCGAAAAGGCCTGTGAATTATGACCATTTGATCGGGAAGCCTGTTATCGACGGTGGTATATGTGATGGTTGCGGAAAATGCGCCGCAAGGTGTCCTTCGGGTGCAATTCATGTAGGTGGCGGAATTGCAGGTATTAATTATGACGAATGCATATTCTGTGTACTTTGCGAAGAACTGTGTCCCCTCGGAGCTATACAGATAACTAAGGAAATATATTTGGCGAAAAGGAACAGAAATGAGCTAAGAGCGAAAGTACAATCGTTCACAGATGAAGAAGCGGGACCGAATTCGATTGAGTTGATAGGGGATGAATTGCGCCGAAAGATCAAAAAAATGTTCGGCCGAAGTCTGCATATCAGGGAGGTGGACTCAGGATCTTGTAACGCTTGCGACTATGAAATCAACGGTTTGAACAATCCTTTCATCGACATAGAAAGGTTCGGAATGCATTTCGTCGCTTCACCAAGGCATGCAGATATGCTTTTAGTCACCGGGGCAACCGTAAGAAATATGGAACAGGCCTTGCTGAAAACCTATAACGCCACTCCGGACCCCAAGCTCGTGGTGGCAGTGGGGGCTTGCGCTTGCAGCGGAGGAATATTCAAAGATGCTTATGCCGCAAATGAGGGTATAGGTCGTATAATTCCTGTCGATGTCTATATACCCGGATGCCCCCCAAGACTGCAGTCGATTATGTACGGTATATTAAAGGCGATCGACAAAGGCAGCTATGAAAGAAGATGTACAAGACCTTAAACCGAATTTTTGAGCAAAAATTCAATTAGTGCGCAGGTTTTGATTGGCCTGATTGAATTTCCCTTCATAAAAACCATAGATTGAGCGAAAACCTGCACAATTACGCCCATTAAATGGGTGTGCTGTAGGTATATTCAAATACCTCTTGAATATTTGCACAGCAGGCAGTATGATTTACATATGGACAAATATATAAGCCATTATACTGCAGCTTCATTTTGGAATATCCCATATATAGATGCTGTACTGGATTCTGAATTCCATGATACAGATAAGATGGACGTTACTGTTTTTAAAAGGAATGCAAGATTAAATGTGAAACATCAAGCAACTCATTTATCTTTATTTACACTTCCTGAGGGTGCTGTAGTTTTAAGGGACGGTGAAATGGTATCATCACCCGAATTGCTTTTTTTACAACTTGGATCAAATTAAATATTCATGGGGAGATTTTACTTGGCTTGCAGCTTTGTTCCCATCCGCCGGGGGATTTTAAGGCGGCGGTAACAACAAAACAAAGGTTAAGGGACTTTATCGAAAAAATTCCGGGCCACAGCGGACATCGAAATGCATTGCGGGCGTTAAAATATGTAGAGAACGGTTCCGCATCAATAATGGAATCAATGGTATATATGATCCTTACCTTACCGCATATTTTGGGGGGTTATGGGCTAAAAGGCGCAAACTTCAATTATGAAATTAATCTAAAGGATGGAAACGCTGTTCGACTCGGGCAGAAATGATGCTTTGTTGATTTGTATTACAAAGCTGAAAAGGTGGCCGTAGAATATGACAGTTTTGCTTTCCATAACAGTCCTGTCGCACAGGGGAAGGATGCGGTAAGATCTGCCATGCTTGAAAGACAGGGAATTGATATGATGCGTTTAAGTACCATTCAATTGTATAGTAAAGAAGCATGTATGGACTTTGTATTAAACCTCGCATCCCGCCTTAAAAAGCGAATACAAATCAGAACAGATAAATTCAATCGCATGCATGCGCGTTTGCGTACATTGCTTCCAACAGGAGACACTCAAGATGCATAAAAGTATAAAATGCTTGTTCGGGGCTTTGTGCAAAAATTCAATTAGTGTATAGACTTCGCTTGATAGATTGAATTCCCTTCTATAAAGACCATAACTAATTGAAAATCTGAACAATAATACTGCCCATAACCAGGCATGTTGCAGGAATATTCCAAAACAGATTATACATTTGCACAAAGGGCTAAAAAATGATCACGGGAATAATCAAACTTAAGATTCATGTACCATGGGTCCATTCTCTAAAAGGAAAACGTATGATTGTAAAGAGCATCTGTTCCAGGGTGCATAATAAGTTTAACGTATCGGTGGCAGAGGTCGATAAACAGGATGTTCATAAAATCATCGTTTTGGGAATCTCTTTTGTTACAACCGGCAACGCTCAGGCAGACAGTATAACCGATCATGTAATTAATTTTATAGAAAACAATACAGAAGGTGACCTTGTCAGCATAGAAAAAGAAAAATACTGATCAACCTCCATCTTTGGCTTTCGTAATCTACTTTTCTTATACTTGTATTGACAAGCTATTGTTACCTGTATATTTTAAAAGTACAAGCGGTGATAGGCAAAAGGAGGGAATCAATATGAAGATAAGGCAGCTGAAAGAATCAGATTATGATCAGATAATAGGGGAATTGGACAGCTGGTGGGGAGGACGCCACATGAGCGACATGCTGCCAAGGCTGTTTTTCAGACATTTTTCCGGTACGGGCTTTGCTATAGAGGATAAGCGGAAAGTCGTTGCCTTCATAGTCGGATTTTTATCGCAGACACATCCCGGCTATTCATATGTGCACTTTACGGGTATTCATCCGGATTTTAGAAAAATGGGCCTCGGAAAGCGCCTTTACGATGCTTTTTTTGATGCTGTCAAATCGAAAGGATGCAGGACGGTACAACTTGTTACCTCACCCGTAAACAAAAATTCGGTGGCCTTTCATACCCATATCGGTTTTCAGATTGTAGAGGGAAATCACAGCATGGATGGAATTTCTGTACATAAAAATTATGATGGGCCCGGTGAGGACAGGGTGGTATTTTTAAAGATGATATAGCATTCGGCATGAATCGGAGGTAGTGCGATGATTGCAACAACAACGCCTCAAATAGAAGGCAAAAGAATAATTGGATATAAAGGAATCGTATTCGGTGAGGTGATTTCCGGCGTCAATTTCATAAAAGATTTTGCAGCCGGGCTGACAAATATTTTCGGCGGCAGATCGGGATCGTATGAAGGCGAGCTGATAGAAGCAAGAGAAGAGGCATTAAAAGAGATGGAAAAAAGAGCAGGTATGCTTGGTGCCAATGCTGTCGTCGGTGTCGACATAGACTACGAGGTGCTGGGTCAGGGAGGAAACATGCTTATGGTAACAGCTTCCGGCACAGCGGTAATAATAGAATAAAGAGAGAAATTAGATTAATTTTATGTTATCTGTTATTATAGTGTGAAATCCAATTATGTTAAAAGAAAGGTTTATTGAAATTGAATTTTGACAGGTTGAATCTTTTATTTCACTCACTAGTCATATTTAGACGATTGTTAGAAGACAAAGTGATGCTCAAATTTTTCGATCTTACGAATAGTGTATCCGAAGATTCATCAGAACAGGTAAAGAAATATGCGGCTTTTGTCTCTTTACTGTTTAAGGCGAACGACAGCTTTACCGATTATGTTCTTGATCTTACTTTAAGCGACGATAATTTCTATGTTGCGGACATTGGAAAAGGGAAATCAGGGAACCTCCATCTTGAAAGCTGCCTTGTAAATGAACTTAAAATATTGCAGGAAATATCTCAGGTCTGCTCGGACGACATAAGGAACAGGCTGAAATTTAACGGATATCTTCCTTCCTATGGCATCAGGGATGTCGACTTTATTAAGGAATACAAAGAAAGAATGGACAATATAGCCTTTTGGGGATATGGAATTTATTCAAAGCATCATATGTTTACTGTTAAAAGGAATAAAATTATTCCGGTCAAACATCCTGATACTGTAACGCTTGGGGAATTAAAGGGATACGAAGAAGAAAGAAAAGCGGTTATTGACAATACCCTTTCTTTGTTAAAGGGAAACCCGGCGGCGAACGTACTTTTATATGGCGACTCAGGAACAGGTAAATCCTCAACCGTAAAAGCCGTTGCAAATGAATATAAAGATAAGGGCCTGAGGTTGATAGAGATCAGAAAAGATCAGCTACATGATATCCCGGCGGTATTGGATGAAATATATGATAGCTGTCTTAAATTTATACTTTATATAGATGATCTGTCTTTTACAAAGAATAACGACGAATTCGGATCGTTAAAGGCTGTGCTGGAGGGATCTGTAGCCGCTAAACCAAACAATGTGGCGATTTATGCTACCAGCAACCGCAGACATTTGATAAAAGAGACATTTGCCGACAGAGAGGGAGACGACATTCATATAAACGATACGATACAGGAATTATCTTCGCTGTCTGAACGATTTGGCATGACTGTGTGCTTTGAACGGCCGGGCAAGGAGCAGTATTTGAAGATAATAGATTCCTTGATTAAAGATTATGGACTCAATATAGGAAAGAATGACTTATACATGTATGCGGAGCAGTATGCGTTGATTCGCGGCGGCAGATCCCCCAGAATCGCGCGCCAACTGGTGGAGCATCTTGTAAGCAGCGAGGGAAAACTTCAAAGCTAGGATTATTTAAAGAAGGAGGTAAAAAAATGGTGTCAAAGGATAAAGCAGCAGTTGAAAAACTGGCTTCGATGATCAGCCAATCAAAATATACGGTCGTGCTGACAGGCGCGGGGATGTCCACAGAAAGCGGGATTCCGGATTTCAGATCAAAAGACGGTTGGTGGAGGAAGATCAATCCTGCAGAGGTTGCATCTGTAGATGCTCTTGTAAATAATTATGAACTCTTTAGAGAGTTTTATAAGCATAGATTTAATGCTTTGTCGGGTTGTCGCCCCAATATCGGTCATAAGGTTTTGGCTAACTGGGAGAGACGGGGGCTCGTTCACGCTATAGCCACACAAAACATTGACGGATTTCACAGCGAAGCCGGAAGTAAAAAGGTTTATGAATTACACGGTTCGATTAACAGGATAAGATGCTTTTCCTGCGGACAGGAAGATGAAAAAGAAAGCTTTATAAATAACGAGACCTGCAAAGCCTGCGGTGGTATGCTGAGACCTGGAGTTGTTCTCTTTGGCGAAAGTCTGCCTGCAGAAGCGTGGGAAAATGCGTATAGTGAGATAGGAAGATCAAATCTGCTATTAGTTATAGGGACAAGCCTTAATGTAAGTCCCGTAAACAGCCTACCTTTTGTGGCAAGGCAGAGAAAGGTTCTTATAAATATGGAGTCGACAGAATTCGATAACAGGTTTGATTTGACGCTAAAAGGAAAGGCAGGAGAAATACTTAAAGAAACAGCGGATAAACTGGCGAAGATGCAATAGGGAACAGGGGGAGCATAGACGACAAAAACATTCAAACAGGGGATGTGCAAAAATTGTAGGTATGGAAATAAAAACGATTAATTATTACATAAATAGAACCCTGGATTATTATGAAAGCAAAAAAAAACATATTGGTCTGTTTCTGGCACATTCCGATTATATGGTGCCGGGCAGATATGCATTCAGCAGGAACATGAAATATATTTATTCCAGGAACACAGACAATGAAATGATTAGAAAAATAATTGACCATAGCAACAATAAAGATTCAATTAAAAAAATACTGCTGAATTTTCTTATTTTAATTATTCTCAGGATATTATATCCAAGCTTATTATATATAAAGCGTATTCCTGATATAGAAGTAAAATATATGGGCGTAATTTATGTACTTAATACGAATGATACCGGATTTAAGATTTTTTGCATCCTAAATAATGTGATTATTGAGTTTTTCCACAGTGACAAGGAATATAACCGCAAACTTCATAACTACCAAAGCTTTTATAAGTATTTCCCAATGCCGGAAGTAATAAGTTTCGACAGCGGAAGACTGAATATTACGACCAGATTGATAGATGTTAAAGGAATAAATCTTTGGAGTAAAAATGATTTTAACAAGATAATGCAGGATGTGTTTTATAGGTATACGGAATATTTTAAGAGCTGTAAAAAGAAGGATATGTATCACATGGATGCAGCTGTAAAATCACCCTATAGTACCTTTGGCAATGCGACGAGATCGAGATTTATACAAAAATATATTCCTGATGAATTATTAAAGAAAGCATTCCCCTATATTAAATTACATGGAGACCTTCATGCAGGAAATATTCTCATTGACTCGATGGATAAAATCCTTTATATCGATTGGGAATTATCCGATAACTATATTTTCTTTTTTGATATTTTTTATTTAATAAAGTGTACTGCCGATGACAAAAATCCCGTTTATCTGGATTCCTATATGTCAGGTGAATACGATTTGTTTCTTACGCAGTTATTCAAATTATTCGGGATGAAATATGAAAAAAAATATAGAGCGGAATACTTGAGCATATTTATGGTAAACTGTTATGATGCAAAGCTAAAAATACTGAAATTTAAATCAAAAGCGAATAAGCTTGTTAAATATAGTTTTCTGGATCAACTCAAACGCGACATGCGGTTTTTAGATGCTGTTAAGCACAAATACAATTAAACTTAGAGGCTATACGTTTATAGAGGTGGAAATATGTTGATTCAATGCACAAAGGCCCTGCTGGACAAATTAAATATATCCGAGGAGGATAAGGTAAAGAATAGTCAGGCTTATGCAAAACTGTTTCGTTGGCACGGCCACATTGTAAATATTAATAGAAGGAAAACTATGGTCTTTATGAATGACGAGACAAGGTTTCCCGTTGTTATATATAGACCGGTAAAAAAAGATTATGAAAATATCAATGAGCTTATAAATGAAGCAATAGGCACCGCTTTATATATGGAGGGGGTTAGTGCGAAAATCATATCCCACTATTTAGAGGATGCAGGGGAGGTTATGTTTTCAGGAACATCGGGAAGAAGCATGCAGGCGAAGATGAACCACCTTATCGATCAAATACATTTTATATATAAGTGTCTTGATGAAAATACGAGGATCCAAAGGTATGTAAGTCATATTGCAGGAACGTATTTAATAAAAGGTGATGGCGGAGATTATTATAAACCAAGTGAGATGATAGTGGAACGGTTGGCCGATTACTACGGGTATGAAAATATTATAGACACGACTTTATACCAACTAAAAATAACCCTTAACATAAAAGGGCATGATATATGGAGGCGGGTAAGGGTTCCGTCGTTTTATTCATTTCGAAATCTTCATACCATTATTCAAACTGTATTTGATTGGCAGGATTATCATTTACATGAATTTGAAGCTATAAAAGACGGGAAGGCAGAGAAATGGATCATAATGGATGATGATCCTGAAACCATGTTTTATGCAATTAATTCAAATATGGGTGCGGAAATACTTCAGGATCGTTTCGTTGCTCTACAGGATATTCTACCAAAATATAATAAGGTTATGTACAGATACGATTTTGGGGATTGCTGGGAGCATACGGTAAAGTTAGAGCAGATTACAAAGTCTTATGAGACAGAAGCTGTTTTACTTGGCAGGGCGGGTATCAGGCCGCCTGAGGATGTTGGGGGCATTCACGGATATGAAGAATATCTCAATATTATATCGGATATAAGTCATCCGGATCATGAGGATATAAAAATTTGGGCTGACTCCCAAAAAGAAAGAAAACTCAGTATCGAAGATATAAATAAGCAGTTAAAGCGCGTAAGAGGTTTTTTTGCAAATTGCAGATGATGGCGCACGGACATCAATTGCATCCTCAGCCAAACCCCGTACTTGATGATCCGGTGTCGCTGTAAGTGTTTACAGATTTGAATAACGTATCTAATTTCAGGCTGCCGCATTTAGGACATTTTTGTTTATCTTTGTCGCTGATGCTGCAAAACAATGAAAATTCGTGGCTACAATTTGTACATTTAAGATCGTAAGTTGGCATACTATCACCTCCGGGTTACGTTTAAGACAGATGATAGCACAAATTAATGCGTCGGGCAAGGGAGTAGATCTTGTATTATGAATATGGACAAAAGGAGATAGCACACTTAAAAAAACATGATAAGCTTCTGGGCGAGGCTATAGACAGGATAGGTCATATTCGCAGAGAGGTTGACAGCGATTTGTTTGCATCCGTCGTTCATCACATTGTTGCGCAGCAAATATCTAGCCAGGCGCTCAGCACTGTCTGGAGTCGTCTAGTGCATCTTGTTGGCAATGTAAATCCCCAAAGCATTAATTCATGCGGGAGAAATGATCTGCAAAAATGTGGGATGACATTCAGGAAGGCAGACTATATTAAGGAATTTGCAGAAAAAGTCCAAAGCAAAGAATTCGATTTAAACAAACTGATTGTAATGTCTGATGAAGATGTGGTCAAAAGGCTGTGTTCCTTAAAAGGCATTGGTCCTTGGACTGCGGAGATGATAATGATTTTTTCCATGCAGCGGCCTGATATTGTAAGCTATGGAGATTTAGCTATCCACCGGGGCATGAGAATGCTTTACGGACATAAAGAAATCAGTAAAAAGCTATTTGTAAAGTATGCCGGGCGTTATTCCCCTTACGGAACCGTGGCAAGCCTGTATCTTTGGGCAGTTTCCGGCGAGACTGTGAAGAAATAAATTTCATTTATGTTCTTTTATATACTCCAGAAGAATTCTGTCAAAGGCATCCCTTATATTAATTATGATAGGGTGGGAAGGGGATTCGTAAGGCCTTTTTCCGATTAAGGATATGGGAAGCACCCCTATGGATGTTCCGGATAAAAAAACCCCTTCTATTTCGTTTAGATCTTCTATATTCGTAAACTCCTCAAATAAAGGCACGCCTGAATCTTTACAGGCCTTTATCACATATTTACGTGTGATCCCCCTTAATACCTTTTCGCCGGGAGTAGTATAGACTCTGCCGGATTTAACAAAAAATACGTTAGATGCGCTGCCTTCTATGATGTTGCCGTTCCGGTCGGTCAATAAAACTTCAAATATTATGTTTAATGCCTTAATTCGGGATACCTTATTTTTGTAATTCCAATCAACTACCTTTATGTTTGGATCCTTTCTTTCCATTCGAAAAATTCCGGTTTGAACACCCCTGTCCATCATTTGCCTGGACGGATAGAAGCTTTTACTTATATAGGCTATTATGCCGCATTTGTTTTGATCAAGGTAAAAGATCAGCTTTACATTGCAGTTTTGTTTGTCATTAACCGTTGCAAGCCGTAAAATCAGGTCCATAAAGTCATCTGCATTTATCAGGTTTGCTTGCGTAGTATGGCTGAAGGCTGATTTCCAGGATAATTGCATTCTTTTGTAATGATCTTCAAAAAATAAAGGGATGCCGTCGATTAGTCGAATCACCCCGTAGAGCATTTTTCTGTTTTCTGCGTATTGGCCTTTGTTATTTTGCACTTCATAAAGTTTGGATGAGGGGGCTATTTCTCCATTTATTGTGACAAAATCTCCGACATTTTCTTCTATTATCAATTTTGGTTCCTTTCGTCCGTATCCCGATGCCAGTATGATTCTACCCTATAGGATGATTGTTTATCAATAGCGTTAAGCGATAAAAGTCCGAAAGAAAATTATCTGCCCGGACTTTTACTTTTTTATTTGGGGTTGGCCTTAAAGATATGACTGCATTTAGGACAGGTTACTTTTATAGAACCTTTATCGATGGGTATACGCATACTTGTTCCGCATTTTTCACAGGGAATGAGCCTATGATCGACCAACTCAAGGATTCTTTTCGTGTCAAGGCCTGATATCACATCATCACCGATTAAAAATGCGGGGACCCCTCTAAGCCCCATTTTCATGAATTGTGAACGGGCCTGTGCATCCAGATTAACATCCTTCTCCACATAATGAATATTGTTATTTGAAAGGAACTCCTTTGCCGTTGTGCAATGGGGTCAAGTTTTTGATGTAAACATTATTACGTTTTTCATATTATCTTCCTTTCTGTTCAACTGAACAACAACCTTCTATTTTACTTAAATATAATATAGCTTGAATTAGCATGTGGGACAATGTGTATTTTGATTCTATTTTAATTTTTGACACATAGATTTTAAAGTAGTTTATTTGCCGGTTTACCTAAGAAGATAAATACACCATAAGAGGACTGTTTGCGATGGAATACACTGTTTCTGAAATCCTTTCAATGCTTACTAAGCGGCTATGGATCATCGTGATCTGCATAATTCTCGGAACCCTTGGTACCTTTGCCGTCACAAAACTACTGATTGACGAAAAATATACTGCGTCAGTCTCCATGTATGCGGCGCCTATCAGCAACAGCACCGATATCTATGCATCCCTGAACATGCTCAACTATGCAAAACAGGCTGTAAACACATATATCGAAATTCTTCGCACTAATGCCTTTTTGAATTCAGTTGCAAAAGAAAGCCGGCTTGATTACTCTGTAACTGAATTAAAAAAAATGATTGCGATTAAAGTAGTGGGAAACACAGAGATATTTCGTGTACAGGTTGTGACAAAGGATCCCAAAGAGGCTCTACTTCTTGCCAATACTGTCGCTAAGCTGGCTCCCAGGAGAATCATCGAAATCAGGAATGTGGATATAGTTAAAATAGTCGATCCGGCTGTAATGCCTAAAATACCAAGTTCACCGAATATCACATTGAATATCCTCGCAGGTTTCGCCTTAGGACTGTTTTTTGGCGCTTTACTAGCTTTCATATTAGGTGTTTTTGATAAGCGTATTAAGGATGAAAACGATCTTTCAAAAAGATATAATTTGCCGCTACTTGGCATCGTTCCTACAATTGAAGGTTAAAGGAAGACAATGAGGGAAAAAAGAAAAAGCAGAAAAAAGGACGGAAAAAGACAAGTCTTGATCGCCGGGAGCACCGATTTTGACGCGGTAGAGGCCTATAAGATAATAAGGGTCAATTTAAAATTTGCACTTTTAGGCCATGGCAGAAGCATTGTGATAACTAGTCCCTCTCCCGGGGAGGGGAAATCGACCACCTGCAGCAATTTGGGAATAACATTGGCCGAGACTGGAAGCCGCATCCTTTTATTAGATTGTGATCTGAGAAAGCCCATAATGCACAGGCATTTTGACAGAATATGTTCGCCTGGCCTTTCTGAACTTTTGGCAGGAATAAGCAGCATTTCAGAAGTCACCAGAGTTACTGATTACCAAAATCTAAACGTCATCTGCGGGGGCACCATACCGCCTAACCCTGCAGAACTCTTAGGCAGCGATGCAATGAAAGAGATATTGTGCGGTCTTTGCGAAGAATATGAATACATATTGCTTGATGCCCCGCCGCTTAATCCCTTGGCGGATACACTTGCTTTATCCTCCTTGGCAGATGGTGTGGTGATCGTTGTCAAGCAGGGTGTGACGACCTATCCTGAGCTTAATCACGCCCTTTCAGGTCTTAAATTTGCAAATGCCAGGGTCGTGGGCGTAATACTTAATCAATCAGGGTTCCGAGGTCGGCACAGATACTTTGGGGGTAAAAGAGGCGGCTATTACACTTACAGGAAAGGTAAGATATTTTGAAAACTGTGAAATACAAAGTTAAGACGGATATCCATACACATATTCTCCCCGGAATGGATGACGGCGCAAAAAATCTGCAGGAGTCGCTGGCGCTTATATCGCTTCTAAAAAAACAGGATATCGATTTAGTTGTACTTACCCCCCACTTTTATCCCCATATGGAGGATCTCTCCGAATTTCTTTTAAGAAGAAATTCGGCCTTTAGCAGCATTGCCGACAGCGGTCTTAACATGCTTCTAGCCGGCGAAATATATCTGTCTCATTCATTATTTGCTTATGAGACCGTTGAACAGCTGCTTATAGGGAACAGGCGCTACATGTTGCTGGAGCTGCCCCTTTTTGCCAAATGGGATGGGGTTTTATTCAATCAAATTGACTGTCTTATTAAAAAACATCGGGTAAAACCGATAATAGCCCATGTTGAAAGATATGAAGCCGTGAATCTTCACAAAAGTAGAGCTCTTTTAAAGCTGAAGGATTTAGGCTGTTTTTTTCAAATTAATATCGGTTCGGTGACAGATAAAAAAACCAGGGCCTTTACATTAAAACTTATAAAAGGCGGCTGGGCGGATTTTGTAGGTTCTGATTGCCACGACCTTATTGACAGGGCCCCGCAATTTGACATATTTAACAGAATCGTAGGGGAAAAACTTCTTGCAGAACATGCGGGGAAATGGAATCAGCCTCTTTATATTTAAATATATATTAGTACGGCATTAAATGAGATAAATTGTTTGAGGGTACAATGAGGAAAGATGATGTATTAAAAAAAAGATATGATTTTTCATCCTTAGAATTCCAATTAATCGAAGCAGTTGTTACATACATAATGCTTATGCTGTCATATATGGCTGCTAAGGAGGTGTTTGTAGCACCGCACGCAGATACGTTCTTTGTTCATTTGATATTTCCAACTTTGTTCATTCCTTTGCTGGCACATTATAAATTTTTTAATTTTGCGGAATTCCGATTTCCTTTAGTAGTTAAAGGAATAGTTCCTACCGTTATATTGTCAAATCTTGCTTTAATAATGTTTCTGTATTTTATCGGAGGGAATAGATGGCCCCTATGTTTTTTTATCGTCATATTGTTCGTCCAAAGCGGGCTGTTATTGCTGGTAAAATCCGTTTTAAGCCTGGTTAAAAGGAGAGTCTTTGGTAAAGGTTTGCATCTGTTTTTATCCGAAAACGGAGATGGACCCGTACCAGGTTACTTTTGCAGGCTCAAAGGAGAAGATGTAAAGGCTTTATCTTTTAAAGATGAAAAACTAGAGGATTATTTGTTTCGCGCAAGCCATGTTTATTGGGTAAGTGCGGATAAAGAAACAACTAAAAAAGCGATATTGTCCTGTTGTTCTTTGGAGAATAAAAGTGTTTATCTTATCCCGGATGCATTTGAGCTTGCTGTTAAAAACTCCGCTTTTGTTTTTGTTGATGATATACCGATGCTCGAAATGGAGAGCCTCCGCCTTAACCGGGGAGAGGCTGCCGTAAAAAGATTTACGGATATAGCGCTGTCTGTTTTGGGAATTGTAGTTACGATGCCTTTGATGATTTGTGTCGCCTTGTGCATAAAATATGCCGATATGGGACCGGTCTTTTTTACCCAGAAAAGAGTGGGATTAATGGGAAGGCCTTTCAATATTATAAAGTTCAGAAGCATGGTGGTTGATGCAGAAAAAGATACCGGAGCCGTTTTTGCAAAAGAAAATGATCACAGGATCACAAAAATCGGTCACTTCATAAGAGCCTTCCGTATAGATGAGATACCGCAATTTTTTAATGTCCTTGCAGGACACATGTCTTTGGTGGGCCCCAGGCCGGAACGTCCTGTTTTTGTGGAAAAATACAGAAGGGAAATCCCGGAATACAGACATCGAATGTGGGTTAAACCCGGAATCACAGGATTGGCACAGGTTAAAGGGCATTATACCACCTCCGTAACAAACAAGATCAGGTTTGATCTTGCATACATAATGAATTATTCGCCCTGGTTGGATTTTAAGATATTGGCCGAAACGATAAAAGTAGTTTTTATGGGAAAGAAGTCAAAAGGATTCAGTGTTTATGGATGTTGTGATGATTGTTCCATATTATAGACCGGAGATTACAGCCATTGTTTCTTTGGCAGATGAATTGGCTTTGGATCTTAGTAAATACGGGGCCCGCGTTACGGTTATAACCGGGTTCCCGCAGCGCGGAATCGATGATGAAACAAGAAAAGAATACATGAAAAGAACGGATGAATATACGGCCTGCAATATCAGAATACTCAGAATGGGCATCAGGCGAAGGGAGGGGAAAAACTTCTTTGCAAGAGCAGTATGGCATTTGGCAAGGACCCTCACTTTTTATAAAGCGGCAGTCTGTATCCCGGCAGATATATTTATTATATATAGCACCCCTCCTTTGATGGGTTTTTTGGGGGCTGTATTGGCTGGGAAAACCCCTGTGCTGTACTGTCTTCAGGACATATTTCCTGATAATTTAGTCCTTCAGGGAAAACTAAAAGAAAGCAACTTGCTTTTCCGATTGCTCAGAATCATGGAAGATTATATTTATCGCAAGGTATCTCTTATCGCAACGATATCAACAGATATGAAACAAAATCTGATAAAAAAAAAGGTGGCAGATAGGAAGGTGACCGTTATAGGCAACTGGGCGGACACGGAAAAAATTAAGCGTGTAGAGCGGGAATCGAACCCTCTATTCGACAGATTCTGTCTGGAGAGGGATTCCTTTTATGTAACCTACTGCGGAAACCTTGGATATGCGCAGGATATTGATCAAGTTCTGGAATGTGCAAAACTGACGGCACTTATGATGCCTGATATAAAATACATCATTATAGGAAACGGAATACAGCAATCAAGAATCAAAAAAAGAATAAGGGAAGAAAGCATAGATAATGTTAAAATGTTTCCGCTTCAGCCCCAAGAGGATTCGGCTTTGGTGTACAGCATAGGCGATGTGGGGCTGATCCTTCTTAAAAAGAATATGCTGTCCTGTTCTATGCCTTCCAAGGCTTGGACAATGATGGCAGCATCCTTGCCGATTATTTGTACCGCAGAACAGGAAAGCGAACTTTATAACATTATTAGCACATCCAAGGCAGGTATTCTTGTGCATTCCGGCAACCAAGAAGAATTGAAGAGGGCTGTAATCAGCATGTATAGCAAAGGAACCGATCTTTGTAAGTATGGTGAAAGAGGAAGGGCGTACGCATTGGATAAGCTACAAAGGGAAAAAGCAACACGGGCATATTTTAATCTTTTATCGAAAAAGGAGTGGCAGAATGTTTAAAGACGGAACCCTTATGATTACAGGAGGGACGGGTTCCTTTGGGAATGCCGTGTTAAAGCATTTTTTACATACCGATATAGGGGAGCTGCGAATATTTTCCCGCGATGAAAAAAAGCAGGATGATATGAGAAGGTTTTATAAAAATGAAAAAATCAAATTCTATATTGGTGATGTCAGGGATGTGGAATCCATCAGAAATGCTATGTACGGAGTGGACTATATTTTTTCAGCTGCGGCGTTGAAGCAAGTCCCGTCCTGTGAATTTTTTCCGATGGAAGCTGTGAAAACCAACATTATCGGAACCGATAACGTCCTAAATGCAGCTATAAAATATGGGGTAAGAAAGGTGGTATGCCTTTCTACAGACAAGGCTGCCTACCCCATAAACGCCATGGGGATCTCAAAGGCGATGATGGAAAGAGTATTTGTAGCAAAATCAAAGACGGTCGACCCGGAGAAAACGCTTATTTGTGGTTCCCGTTACGGAAATGTAATGGCATCCCGCGGCTCTGTGATACCTTTATTCATCAGTCAGATAAAAAAGGGCCAGCCGCTCACCATTACAAATCCCTCGATGACGCGATTTATGATGAGTCTGGATGAGGCGGTAAATCTTGTAACATTTGCGTTTGAAAATGCAAGTGCAGGTGATATCCTGGTTCAGAAATCTCCCGCATGCACCATAGGAGATTTAGCCCTGGCGTTGAAAGAGCTATTTTCAGCGGAAAATGAAATAATAATCATCGGGACCCGGCACGGGGAGAAAACATATGAGACCCTTCTTACAAGGGAGGAGCATGAGGCCGCTGTCGATTTGGGGTGCTACTACAGAGTCCCGGCAGATACAAGAGATATGAACTATGACAAATTTATTACACAGGGAAGCGGGAAGCTGTCGGAACAGGTTGATTATACATCCAACAGCACAAACAGACTTTGCATAGATGAAATAAAAGATAAGCTGCTTGAGCTGGATTATGTAAAAGATGAATTGATTGGGTGGGGGAAATTATGAATATTTTGGTGACAGGATCAAAAGGGTTTATAGGCAGTAATCTCATGGCAAAACTTTTAAATGAGGATGTGGAAAATATTTTTGAATGCAATAGAGACACTGAAGATAACTTGCTGGACGAATACTGCGCCGATGCAGATTTCGTATTTCATTTAGCGGGGGTTAATCGTCCCGGTGATCAGACCGCATACATGAAAGTAAACGCAGGTTTAACAGCCGCTTTGCTTGAACGACTCAAAAAAAATCGAAATAAATGTCCTGTGATGTTGGCCTCATCCGTGCAGGCCGCATTGGATAATGCCTATGGCAAAAGCAAGAAAGCGGCAGAGGATCTTTTGTTCCGGCATAAGGAAGAATGGGGAGCCGATGTGCTGATTTATAGATTCCCAAATGTCTTTGGCAAGTGGGCGAGGCCGGGCTACAACAGCGCTGTTGCCACCTTTTGCTACAATACGGCCCGCGGGCTTCCTGTCGTTTTAAACGATCCCGATCGGCTTCTTAATTTGGCATATATCGATGACGTTACGGAAGAATTGATTCTTGCGATGAAGGGGAACCCCTACAGGTTCGGGGAATACTGTAAAGTTCGCCAAACGTATTTCAGAAGGCTTGGAGAAATTGTGACTTTGCTTACGTTTTTTAAGGAGACCCGGGAAAAACTTTTGATACCGGATATGTCCGATGATTTTGTAACAAAACTTTACAGTACATACATGAGCTATCTTCCCTTGGATGAATTGCCCTATCATTTGCAAATTAAGGAGGATCAGAAAGGATCATTTACGGAACTCATTAAAACGGGACGGGCGGGTCAGGTATCGGTTAACAAAATAAAGCCCGGTATAACAAAGGGCGATCACTGGCATCACTCAAAAGTTGAAAAATTTATTGTCGTAAGCGGAAAAGCCACTGTCAGGTTCAGAAAGGTGGGCGAAAAGGATATAGCGGAGTATTTTTTAAATGGAGATCCTCCGTTTGCCATCGATATACCCCCGGGTTACACCCACAGTATAGAAAATGGCGGAGCCGAAGATTTAATTGTCGTTATCTGGAGCAGCGAGGAATATGATCCTGTAAACCCGGATACGTTTTCACTTAAGGTCAAAGGGGGTTTAGACAGTGAAAAAACTTAAGATAATGACCGTGGTGGGAACGAGACCGGAAATAATCAGGTTATCCTGCGTAATTAAAAGATTGGATGAGTCTAAGGCAGTGGACCATACATTGGTTCATACGGGCCAGAACTACGACTATGAATTAAATGAGGTATTTTTTAAGGATCTAAATCTTCGAAGGCCCAATTTTTTTTTAGCAACGGAAGATGAAAGCGCTTTAAAAACCATAGGCAACATCCTTGCTAACACGGAAAAGGTTATTTCGGCAATCAGTCCCGATGCTTTTCTCGTTTTAGGTGATACGAACAGTGCCCTTTGTGCAATCGCCGCGAAAAGGATGCATATACCCGTATTTCATATGGAGGCCGGTAACAGATGTTTTGATCAAAGGGTTCCTGAGGAAATCAATAGAAAAATTGTGGATCATGTCTCGGATATCAATATGACCTACAGCGATATAGCTAGGGGGCACCTGATAAAAGAGGGTCTCCCTGCAGACAGGATTATAAAGACGGGAAGCCCCATGTATGAAGTGATCAGTGAACAAAGAGACAGCATTGAAAAGTCGGATATTCTATTTAAGCTTGATCTTCAAAAGGATGGTTTTTTTGTCGTCTCCTCACATAGGGAAGAGAATGTCGATTCCGGATCATTTTTTGATCTTGCGGAAAGCTTAAATGCAATCGCGATAAAATATGAAATACCGATTATAGTAAGTACTCATCCAAGGACAAGAAGAAGGATCGAGGAAGGCAATGAACAGTTTAATCCCCTGATTCTTTTTTTGAAGCCATTAGGATTCCATGATTACGTCAAGTTGGAGACTAATGCAAAGGCAGTATTAAGCGACAGCGGAACGATAAGTGAAGAATCCTCAATACTGGGCTTCTCCGCATTGAACATCAGACAGACCCATGAAAGGCCGGAAGCCATGGACGAAGCGGCGGTGATTATGACGGGTTTAAAAAAGGAAAGGATTCTGCAGGGGTTGGCTGTATTGGAAACACAGCCAAATAAAGTGCCAAGGCAGGTATGGGATTACAGCGTACCTAATGTGTCAGAAAAGGTGTTGAGGATAATATTATCCTATACGGACTATGTTAATCGCGTTGTTTGGCAGACATTTGTAGGTGGATCCTTATGAATATACTACTGATTTCCCCTTTGCCACCTCCCAGAGGGGGCATGGCTGGTTGGACATATAACTATCTCGAAAGTAAAAAAGCCGCTGAAAATACTGTCATTACCGTAAACACCGCCGTTTTGGGAAAAAGGATTAAACAGTACGGCAAATTGAATCTTTGGGATGAAACAAAAAGGACATACCTCATTATATCAAAGATAAAAAGGATGTTGAAACAATATGAATTCGATGTTGTGCATCTTTCCTGCTCCCTGGGCAGGTTCGGCCTGGCGAGGGATTATCTTTCCGCTGTTACGGTGAAAAGATTTAAAAAAAGACTTATAACACAGTTTCACTGCGATATTTCATGCTTGGCCGGTTCCGGACCGCGGCTGTATCTTTTGCGTAAACTTGTACGGGTGTCAGATGGAATTCTCGTTTTGAATGATGCTTCCCGAGATTATATTTATCGATTCTGTAGCGGCAGAAAAGCCGACATTATATCTAACTTTCTCTCGGATAGGTATTTAGAATCCATCACTTCGAAAAAGACCTCCTTTGATGAAGGCATAAAGGTTGTTTTATATGTCGGCCATATAGAAAAAAGAAAAGGGTCAAAAGTGATATATGAAATTGCAAAACGTATGCCAAAAGTTGATTTTATTCTTCTCGGATCCCAGGGTCCGGACGTAGATATCAAAGCACCAAGAAATGTACATCTGCTTGGAGAGGTAGCAAAGGAACGGGTTTTAGGCGAAATGCATACGGCCGATGTCTTTCTGTTTCCATCTTGGGAGGAAGGATTCCCTCTTGTAATCCTTGAAGCAATGGCCTGCGGGCTGCCTATTATTGCGACACCGGTAGGAGCTATTCCAAAGATGATAAATGAAGAAGGTGCAATACTGATTCCTATAGATGATGCAGATGCCGCAGAGCGTGCAGTTTTAAGTCTGAGCAGCGGGGAGAAAAGAAGACGGATGGCCAATGCAAACAGAGAAAGGTTTAAGGCATGCTATACCGAAGAAAAAGTCATGGAAGAAATATTCAGGCTATATGCCAAAGGATATGAAGTCGGAGATTTACGGGTATGAAACGAATCATTCTGTTTATACCGAGCCTGATCACCGGGGGCGCCGAAAAATTTGTAACTGATCTCGCCATCCGCATCGATAAGGAGCTGTTTTCAGTGAAGATTGCCGTAGTTTCTGATATTTCCCCCCCCGGATATTCCGGGAACCGATTTCCCGAGCTTTTAGACAACTGTAATGTGGACGTGTATAAATTAAAAGGCAGAAACAAACTGTGTACGGTTTTTAATATATTCAGGCTGCTTAGCATGCAAAGGCCGGATGTGATCCATACCAGCCTTAGTTCCCTTTATTATGTAATGGTGCCGGCCTTTATTTACGGAGTGAAAAAAAGAGTACATACATTCCATAATATGCCGTCATTTACTGCAAAAGGTGTTAACAAATATCTGTATAAAATTGCTTTTAACCTACTTAATTTCGTTCCGGTAGCCGTTTCCTGCAAAGTTAAAGAAAAAATATCCGAATACTTTAAAATTCCCCTTCTGAAAATTCAATGCATATATAACGGAGTCGATACAAAGACTTTTTACCCGACCGTTCGTCATTATTGCAGCAAGGCTGTTTCATTTATAAGCGTGGGATCTTTGACCCCTGTAAAGAATCACAGGCTTCTGATCGATGCATTTGCATCTGCAGCGCAAAAATGCAGCGATATCAGGCTTACAATATTGGGAGAAGGTGAATTAAAAGAGGAGCTTTTAACGCAAATTGACGCCTACGGTCTTTCAGGCATAATAAATATTCCGGGTGTAGCCGCAGATGTATCAGTCTTATTGAATTGTGCAGACATCTATGTGATGTCCTCAGATACAGAGGGCCTCCCTCTCTCTGTATTAGAAGCCATGGCTGCCGGCCTTCCGATCGTAGCCACAGAGGCCGGGGGTATTGCAGATATCGTTTCACATCGGGAAAACGGATTCATATCTCCTATCGGAGATGCAGAGGCTTTGTCAGCTGCCATGGTCAGGCTGGCCCTTGACGCGGATCTGAGAAGATCCATGGGGGAAGCCGCCAGACGAAAAGCTCTCTGCTTTGATTATAGTTACTGTGTAAAAAGGTATCAGGAATTGTACATGGGTGTATAGCGATGAATCTGAAGAATATGGTTTATAACGGGCATGTGTTTTTGATAACTGTATACATATTGACAGCGCCTTTCGGCATGCTTGCTATTCCCGGTTTGGGCTCAGCCATGAAAGTGATTTGCATATTCATTGTTTCAGCTGGGATGCTGCTTCTTTTTTATGAGGATGCCGTAATCAGATTTAATAATCGCCTTGTGTGGGCGTGGTCGTTATATGTGTTTTATACAGCTGTTTCAAGTTTATGGTCAAAAGATTTCGAAGCCGGCATTTATATGGGGGCCGGTATGGTACAGGTATTGATTTTATCTCTTGTCGTAGCAAAATTTAATCTGCTGAAAAAGGATATATGGATAATAGAAGGGGCATGGATCATTGTATCCTTTGCATGTCTTATGCTGTTTTTTGGCGGTGCGGGTCATCAATACGGATACGAAGGAAGATCAACGATCATGTTTGAATCGGGGGGGTCGGATCCGAATGAATTTTGCGCCTACTTTTATATGGCTTTGGCTTTTTTAACCGTGAGGATCCTGCGAAAAGGATTCAAAATGACAAGTTTAATGTCTTTGATCTATATGCTTGCAATCTTTTTCTGCATACTTTTAACCGGTTCGAGGGGCGGATTGCTTGCAGCATTCGTCGCCGTAGCGGTATCGTGGCTATTCTTCAGCTCGGCCTCGTTGAAAAAGGTTGCATTTTTGTGCATAGTATTTTTATCATTTTACTTGATTTTCACCCGTTTTGTAATTCCGATTCTGCCGGCGGAGATCATAATGCGTTTTAGGCCGACTTCGATAATTGCAGATGGGGGAAGCGAAAGGGCAAAAATCTGGGAAGAAGCTTTTGCCGATATATTTTCTGGAACAACCAGGCTCATATATGGTTACGGGCCCTTTGGGGCTACGTTTATGAGGCCCGTAATGCACAATCAGTTCATACAAGCCTTGATGGATGGCGGTTTAATCGGTCTTTTATTATTTACCAATTTCTTTATCGAGCTTATCAAAAAAGCATATCGATTGGGTCCGGCATTTCTGGGTGGTACCGCAGCGGCCTTCACATCGCTTCTCACCCTTACGGCATACGCATTTTTTAAACCTGTCTGGGTGATCTTTACGATGTGTCTTCTTTCTGTACCAAAGGGGGATATTAATGAGTCTTAAAGATATTCTGTCAAGAATCGCAGGATCAGAATGGTCATTGGCCCTGAGGCCCAACCAGGGGGAGGGCAGGATATTGGAGAGGGGCATGCAGTCTTTTACGCTTCTTAAAAATACTTTAAGATATTGGTGTGCAGATCCTTTTATTGTAGAAAGCAGGGAAGGTAGCTACATTTTCTTTGAAGCATTTGACAGGGTAAGCCGGAGAGGTTTTATCGGATGCCGGAAGGTGGAAAAGGGCGAAGCAGGTAAGATCAATATAATATTACGCGAATCCTTTCATTTGTCATATCCGTGTATCTACAGTCAGGGAGAGACTTGGTATATGATACCCGAAACAAAGGATAAAAACAGAATTATGAGATATCGTGCAAGCCGGTTTCCGGATAAATGGGAAAGGGATATTACGCTTGTTGACAATGTAAAGGCGGTGGACAGCACAGTGCTTTTAGGCGGCGAAACAGATCTTACGCTGCTCATCTATATTTGGGAAAGTTTCAATAAAGGTCAGTTGCAGATGATTAATTTAAAACCGGGCAGTGAAGATGTATCTGTAATGGCAAGCATGAGGGATGAATACGGTCTTATGAGACCGGCTGGCAATCTGTTCGTCGCTGAAGGGAAGCTTATAAGGCCGTCCCAAATATGCACCGACAGATACGGTGAAGGAATAGTATTCAACGAGGTGCTGTGCAAGAAAGATTCGTATGATGAACAGGAATACAGAAGGCTCACGGCTGAAGATATAGTTCTTTCAAAAAGAATAAAGATAAAAGGGGTTCATACCTATAACCATTCTGATAATTGGGAGGTAATCGATGTGGAGATAGGTGGAATAAGCCTGGTAAGGCTGATCGATCTCATACCAAGATTATATCGATATATAAAGAATCGGGCCGCCGAGCGGAGATGCTGCAATGAAACTTAGCGTTATAATCAGCGCCTATAATCTTGCAGGTATAATTGAAAAAACACTGCGCTCTTTCTTACGCCAAACAAACAGGCAGTTTGAACTGATCGTAGTAGATGACGGTTCGACCGACAGAACCTATGAAAAAGCAAAGCAGATCCTTAAAGAATTTAAAGGTAACTGTAAAATTATAAAAAAAGAAAACGGGGGTGTCGGTTCCGGCAGAAACCGAGGGTTAATGGAGGCAGAAGGGGAATACGTTCTGTTTTTTGACGGGGATGATTATGTGGCGGATGATCTCGTTGAAAATCTATACAAATTGCCTGAAGCGTCCGATGTTGTATGTTGGGCCTATAACACTGTAAATGAAAATGGAGAGGCTTCAACAGAATACTTCGAAGCATATAAGCATATTAAAAAGGTAATGACAGGGAAAGAGGCGTTAAAAAGCATATTTACGGATGAAGCCATGTGGGTTTGGACGGGAAGCGCCGTTTACAGAAGGGATTTGCTGACTTTAAATGGCCTGAATTATACCGAGGGCTGTATTAATGGAGAGGATCAGGAGTTTTCGATAAAGGCCCTTTCAAGGGCCGACAACGTTGTTTTTATAAACAAGGTACTGTCTTTTTATGTACAAAGAAAAGGTTCCATAACGCTCAGCAGCGATATTCGAAAATTTGATGTAATAGATGCGCTGAGAAGGTCGGCTGCGTATCTTTTTGAACAGAATGATGAAGATCTTGCGAAGATAGGGAGGATTATTTTAAACAGGGAGATCATAAAGAACTACCTGATCAGTTTTGATACATGTGCGGCAGGTTATGATACCAGATCGGTTCTAAACAAAATAGATAAGTTGTATCCGGGTCTTAATGCAGATATCAAAGAGATTATGAGGACATACAGGTTAAAGGATGACGGTATAGCTGCAAAGTCCAGGTTGTTTCTCATCTCCCCGAAACTGTATATGGAGGCCTTATACATTAAGCGCAAGGTGGTGTCAGGCAAGGCGGGTAAGAGGAAATGAATATCTATATTTACAATTGCTCCAATACATACAATTACGGGTCCATGATGATGGGAGAGAATTTTATAAGCTATTTCAATATGGTGACCGGAAAAACCAATAGATATTATGTAGAGACTGAGGATGAGATAAACGTCACAAGATTGAAGGACGCAACAGGGATAAATGAAATATATCCTGTCGCGATGAATTCGCTTTTTCGAAGCGGGCTCAATAAGATCGATTACCTTATGGCCTTTGCCGGGCTAAAAAAGGTATCCTCCGATTTTGCAAAGATGATAGATATGGCTATAGTTCTCGGGGGAGATGATTTTACCGAGGATTACGGATTTGCAGGTCCTGTCGTGTCAGCCTTTTTATTTGATTTATTTATTAAAGGGGGTGGAAGGCTTGTAATGCTCAGTCAAACAATCGGGCCTTTTCATTCATATCGAACTCCGGCTATGAAATACTTGCTAAGAAAAGTAGACAGAATATTTACAAGGGATAAGAAAAGCTGCGAGTATTTAAGGAGCATCGGCTTGAAAAATACGTATCTTTGCGACGATCTGGCACTACTTCCCCTTTCCAGGCAAAAAAAACAAAAGAGAACGGATGAATATATTCTGTTTTTTCCAAGCGAGTTGATATATCGCTATGCAATGGAAGGGGACAGAGCAGACTGGGTAAAGTTTTGCATGTTTATGGTCTCACATTTACTTGATCGATTTCCTGATAAAAAATTGGTGCTGCTCCCTCACGTTTTAAAACCAAAGCATGTGGATGACCGCATTATGGTTAGGGAACTTCAGGAAGCAGACAGCAGCATAATTGCTGTAACCGATGAGATGTTGCCTTATGAAGTAAGATGTTACATACAGAGCTCCTGTTTCATAGTATCAGCCAGAATGCACCCTGTCATCTCTGCCATTCAATGCAAGGTACCTGCCGTCGCACTGGCTTACAGTGATAAATATCAGGGCATAATCGGCGGGCAGTTTGGGCTTGAAGAGTGCATCATCGATGTGCGGTACAATACTTATGAAGGAATGAAGAAAAGCTTTGTACAACGGCTTGACTGCATAGAAAAAAGAAAGGAAGAAGAGGTCAGGAAAATGCAGATATTCAGTGAGGCTGCAAAGGAAAGTATAATGGATGCCCTTGCATGGATAAAGGATGAACAAAATGATAGATAAAATGGAAAGGGACAGATGTACCGGTTGTAAAATGTGCGCCGATATATGCCCGAATATGGCCATATCCCATGAGGCCGACGACAGTGGTTTCTTTTATCCTGTCGTTAATTATGAAATGTGCAGCAGGTGCGGGATTTGTATAAAAAATTGTCCCGCTTTTGATGTTTATGCCGGAGACAAAAAAGAACCTAAAGTTTATTTTGCATGGGCAAAGGATGACGAAATCAGAATGAAAAGCACCTCGGGAGGCATTTATTCAATTTTAGCAGCCGAATATGTCTGTAACGGAAAATATATAGCCGGGTGTCGGTATTCTGATGATTATAGGGGTTCATTTCATCAGATATGCGATGACAGTGCAGGCCTTTTAAACATAATGGGATCAAAATACATACAAAGCGACACTGCCGGAATGTACAAAAAAATCGGAAGCCTGCTGAAAGAGGGGAAGGAAGTTCTTTTTTGCGGAACTCCATGCCAAAGTGCAGCTTTACAAAGATACATAGCGGAGCCTGATAAAAACCTTGTTACCGTGGATTTTGTATGTAAAGGTGTCTCCGCACCAAAAAAATATGCCGATCATCTTTCACGGCTTGAAGGAAAATACAAATCAAAGATACTGTCTGTCCATATGAAAAATAAGAGGAAGGGATGGGATAGCCTCGGTATACTTATTAAGTTTAACGGAGGGAGGGAGTATTACCGAAAGGGAAGGAATGATCCTTGGGTCAGGGCATATATGGATAATGCGGACCTTCGCCCTTCCTGTTATAACTGTTCTTACCGCACGCTTCCAAGGGTGTCGGATATTACCTTAGGCGATTTCTGGGGAATACGCGGATTCGGCAGAAAGGAATTATTTAAAGGAGTCTCATTGGTAATGATAAATTCTGTCGAGGGGGAAAAGCTGTTCTTGCAGATAAAGGACAGCATAGTCTTTGGAATAAAAACTTTAAAGGAAGCAGCGGAGGGAAATCCGAGTCTGATAAAAGACAGCATAGTAAAGTCTGGAGGTTCGATTAAAAAATCTTGGGAAAGGCTTTGCAGCATAGTAGGATATGTAGATCTTTTTAAATTCATTCGCTTTAATTTTTTCTGCAGCAGCATTGTTCGCGATAAAGGTTGTTATCTCATTACATACAAAAATAGCGTAATTGACCTTGATAAAAGCGCAAAGATATACATTAGCGGCGGGAAAATAGAGCTGGGTTCCGGTAAACTGAAGGGGTCCAAGGCGGAGACATATATAAGGATGGGGGAAAATTCTGTTTGGAAATCCCTGGGGGGGGCCCTCCTGTTTTATAACACCCTGATAGAAATTCAAAGGGATGCCCGGCTTGATACCGGCTATTTCAGCGCTAACTGTGGCACAGCAGTAATATGTGCAAAGAAAATAACGGTGGGAAACGACGTCATGCTGGGTAGAAATATTGTGATCTACGACAGCGATCATCACCGCTTAACAATAAAAGGCAAAGAGATGATAAACCCTGATTTGGAGGTAAATATCGGAGACCACGTTTGGATCACGAAGGATGTGACCGTGTTGCGGGGTGCCAATATAGGGGAAGGAAGTATTATAGCGGTAAACACTGTGATTAAAAAGAATGTACCTGCAAGATCAATGGCGGCGGGCAATTCATTGGCAAGGATTACCCCGCAAGACCCGGATTTTGACTGGAACAGAAGCAATACTCATGGAAAGTAATTCAATGCGATGAACATTAAGCGAATAATTATTTTATGTATCATAGTAACTATGGGGGCGGCGTTTGTGAACAGCCGATCCGGCGATCCAACCGTAGATTACGTCTCCCTCGGCGATTCTTATGCATCGGGGCAGACACCGTATAAAGATCCGGATGGATATGGTTATTCGGATATGATACGGGATGAATTGGCTGATCACGGAATGCTTGGGCGGTACAGCAAAAAAGGTGTATCCGGATACAGGACAATCGATTTGTTGAATCAGCTCCCAGGGCTTAGGAACCTGCTGCATGATGCAGAACTTGTAACTATAGACATAGGTATAAACGATATTCTGAGCCTTGAAGAAATGAAGGCATGGGTGCTCGATCCTTCATATAAAAATCTTACAGCGTTGCAGCATGAGGCGGAAGGAAGAATAAAAACCGTCAAAGAGAATATAGCGGCTGTAATCGAAGGCATAAAAACGGTAAATCAGAAATCCTGCCCACTCATTTATATAATGGGCTATTTTGATGCATTTCCCGAAGTTGAGGAAATGCAGCCAATTATATTAAGCCTTAATGAAGCGATTAAGGGTGCGGCGGATGAAACCGGCGCAATTTATATTGATACGATGGGCGCAGTAGGTGGACATCTGCCAGGACATCTTGAAGAAGACATTCATCCGACAAGGAAAGGATATATGGCTATAGCAAAGATATTCTGGGATCGTATCTATTATGATTTGAAAAAGGAAAAACCATGAACATAGAAAAATTCAAACTGCTTTATAACGAGATAAAACAAAAAGGAATCAGATTGTCCGTATCAAAAACGCTGCTTTATAATTATAGACTGGGGCTGCATGGGATTCCCTGGAGGATCGCCAAGGGCAGTATAATTGAAATAAGTAAAACGAGCAGGATATACATACCCTGCGGGAGTTTGGAGTTTGGGTTTGATTATCTTAAAAGAGGCAGAACTTCGTTAAAAATGGGTGAAAACTCAAGGTTTTGTTTGGTCGGTTCCGCATGTATTGGAAACGGTTCAAGGGTAACCGTTGCGGACAATGCCGTTATAATCATAGGAAAAGATGTATTCATAAATGAAAACAGCCGCATTACCGCAACAAAAAAAATACAGATAGGGAACGGGGTTTATATAGCGTGGGATGTTACGATCATCGATACGGATTTTCACCAAATTATCGAAAACGGGGTCGGAAAGCCCAATAATGCGGATGTTTTTATTGGGGACAAGGTATGGATATGCGCGGGGGCCACGATCTTAAAGGGAGTAACAATCGGAGCCGGCGCTGTAGTGGCTGCCGGGGCCGTTGTGACCAGGGATATCCCGCCCGACTGTATGGCGGGCGGGAACCCTGCAAAAGTTATCAAAGATAACATATCGTGGAATATTTGATATTTTTATTTTTTCTTGCCGGCTAATAATTGTTTTCCTAATTCCGGCAAAGCTCCGGACGGCAGATCTCCATAATCAATATTATCCGGAAGGGATTCCTTTCCAAGGTCCACCAATCCTTTTGCCACTAAATTTCCTATATCCCTTGATGTCATATCGCCCATATCTTTTTTCATAGACATTTCCTCCTTTAAGATATTGCTGTATAATTAGTGTGTCCGTTTTTAAATCAGAAATGCGATGCATACCGATTATAGATTATGTGGTGAAAATCGGTTATAATATATGTAAAATATTTTCCGGAGGAGGATGAACGAACATGAAAAGAACGTACAATAAACTTGTAAGAGACAGAATCCCGGAACTCATCCGGGAAAGCGGAAGAAAGTACACTTCCCGAATTTTATCGGATGAGGAATATCTGAAGGCGCTTATAGATAAAGTCATCGAGGAGATGGAGGATTACAGGGAAAGCGGCAACGAAGAGGAGCTTGCAGATGTGTATGAGGCGCTGGATTGCCTTATGAAATTTAAAAACTACGAACCGCTGCGTATGGATTATCTGAAACTGATGAGGCGTGAATCAAGGGGTTCCTTTGTGAATCGCGTTTTACTGGAAGAGGTTGAGGACTGATGAAGGTATTGGTGACCGGGGGGACAGGATTTATCGGATCCCATACTCTTGTAGTATTGCTTGAGGCCGGCCATAAAGTGGTGGCGGCGGATAATCTTTGCAACAGCTGTGAAGAAGTCCTGAACAGAATTTTTAAAATTACCGGAAAGAAAGTAAATTTCTATCGAATTGACGTAACCGATGAGGCGGATGTAGATGCCGTATTTTCTGAACACTCCTTCGACGGCGTCATTCATTTCGCGGGATTAAAATCGGTAGAAGAATCGGTGGAAGAGCCTTTAAAATACTATCATAACAACGTGGGAGGAACCATTGTATTAGCGGAGGCGTGCAAAAGACACTGTGTTAGCCGATTTGTGTTCAGCTCATCCGCAACAGTTTATGGAATAAATCGAATTCCTTTTACAGAATCAATGGAACTTAAGCCCACCGCGAATCCATACGGCGAAACAAAAGTGATGAGCGAGCACATTTTGACCGATGCGGCAAGGGCGGATGGACAGTGGTCCTTGGCTTTACTTCGCTATTTTAATCCTGTCGGGGCTCATGAAAGCGGGCTTATCGGGGAGAATCCTTTGGGCGTACCAAACAATCTTATGCCCTATATAACACAAGTCGCCTCTGGTAGGCTGGATAAGCTGCGGATATTCGGAAACGATTATCCGACAAAGGACGGGACGGGTATAAGGGATTACATACATGTGATGGATCTGGCGGAAGGTCATTTGGCCGCCTTGATGCGCATGACACCGGGGGTGCATTTATATAATTTAGGTACAGGGCGGGGGACGAGTGTTCTGGAACTAGTAAATACGTTTGCCGAAACGACGGGAATATCGATTCCTTTTGAATTTAAAGGGAGGCGCAAGGGAGATATCGCCTCATGTTATGCAGATGTGACAAAGGCCCAAGAAGAGCTCGGCTGGGCAGCAAAGCGTGATCTTGGGACCATGTGCAAGGATGCATGGCACTATGAAGTATCGCTTAAAAACGACGGTTAACTAAATATATTCCCGGCTATTATTATCTTCATTACCTCCGATGTTCCTTCGTATATTTCAGTAATCTTGGCATCCCTCATCATGCGCTCTAAGGGGTATTCCTGAAGATATCCGTAGCCCCCATGGAATTGGACCGCTTTTGTTGTTACGTGCATTGCGGTTTCTGAGCAGTAAAGCTTCGCCTGGGCGGCAGAAGCAGTGCCGGGAAGATTCAGATCTCTCATGGAAGCCGCGCGGTAAAGAAGCAATCTGCCTGCATCGATGCGATTTTTCATTTCAGCCATTTCAAATTGCAGACCCTGAAATTTAGAAAGGGTTCTGCCGAATTGCTTTCTTGTTTTCATATATTCCACCGTATGTGAAAATGCACCCTGTGCTATGCCGATTGCCTGTGCGGCGATGCCCAATCTCCCTACATCAAGGGCTGACATTGCAATTTTGAAACCTTTACCTGTGTCCCCCAAGAGATTTTCTTTAGGTACCTTTACATTTTTAAAGGACAGCTCCGCAGCGATTGAGCCTTTAATGCCCATTTTGTTATGGGTTTTAGGAAAAGTAAAGCCCTCCATCCCCTTTTCCAATATGAAGGCGCTGATTCCTCTTGTTCCCGCGCTTTTATCCGTCATTGCAAAAACTACGTAGGTTTCTGCAAGACCGCCACCGGATATGAATATCTTTTTTCCATTCAACAAGTAGTGATCCTCCATCTCAATGGCCTCGGATTCAATACCTGCCGCATCACTTCCCGCATTGGGCTCTGTCAGTCCGAATGCGCCTAATTTTCTGCCTGAAGTAAGATCGGGCAGGTATTTCTTTTTTTGTTCATCGGTTCCGTAAGTTAAAATGGGCCATGTGCAAAGAGCACAGTGGGTTTGCAGTATAACACCGGTGGAGCCGCATACCTTCGATATTTCTTCAACTGCGATCACGTAAGAAATGTAATCGCTTTCAGATCCTCCCCACTCTTTGGGAAAGGGGAGACCCATAAGCCCCATTTGACCCAGGGCTTTAACGGTCTCTTCCGGAAATTTAACCTGTTTATCGGTTTCCGCTGCTATCGGTTCTATCCTCTCCAAAGCAAATGTTCTGACGCTTTTTTGCATTTTTTCCTGTTCTTCTGTCAGCTGAAAGTCCATTCTTATACCTCCATCCTCGTCCCCTTTGAAACGCTCTGTATTTATCATATCAAAGACAACCTGTTCTAACAAGGGCGTACCTCATTCAATCGTTTACAGAAGAGCATTGCATATGATATCATTTCCAAAGATAAGTTAACGCACTAAAACGGGTGTGAATGGGGAACAACATGAAAAGAGCATTGATAATGGCAAACGGTGATTACGGAAATGATATTGATTGGTATTTGAACAAGGTGACCGAATATCAATTAGTGGTTTGTGTCGATGGAGGAACCAATGCAGCAATGCGCATGGGGATAAGGCCTGATATAGTTATAGGGGATATGGATTCCATCGACATGGATGCTCGTGTCAGGGCGGCAGATTCCGGGGCCTCATTCGTCACTTTTTCTGCTGAAAAAGACTCCACCGATACAGATTTGGCGATGCAACTGGTGTGTGTAAAGGGCTTTGATGCTGCAGTTATATGGGGGGGAATCGGTAGCCGTCTCGATCATACCCTTGCCAATCTTTTTTGCGGAACGGCTCTCACGCGGGCAGGTATAAATATTAGCTTTGAATCCCCGCATCTTACAGTTTATATAATTAACGACAGATTGGATCTTAAAGGAGATGTTGGTGATACTGTTTCAGTATTACCTCTTGGGGGAAGCGCAAAAGGGATTTTTCTAAAAGGGTTTAAATACCCCCTCAATGATGCAACTTTGTCTGGTGATCAATCTTTGGGGATTTCCAATGTGATAGCGGAGCATGAACCTGTTATTTCAGTAAAGAACGGTGTTATAGCCGTATTTCATTATCTGTTCGGTATCAAATGAAGCCTGGAGGTTATATATGTTTAAATTCTATCTGCCGGTTATTCTCATAGTGGGTTCAAATATCTTTTATCATGTCAGCGCAAAAGGCATACCTGCGGAGCTTAACCCCATGATGGGACTTTTTATCATCTATCTTATAGGGGCGGCCCTCGCACTTGGTATGTTCTTTATCACGGATCCCGTCAAGGATATTTCTGCCCAATTCAAAATTATTAACTGGGCGCCGCTTGTCCTTGCCTTTGCGGTTATCGGATTAGAATACGGAAACATTATGCTTTACAGAGCAGGCTGGAATATAAGTGTAGGGTCCCTTGTGTGCAATATCGCATTGGCAGCTATTTTAGTTTTTATAGGGCTGTTGATATATAAGGAGACACTGAGCATTAATCAGCTTATCGGAATCGGGTTCTGCGTTGCAGGGCTTATATTTATAAATAGATAGAACACATGCAAAGGTCTCTCATTCAATACCTGTGTAAATTAAATAGATAATCTCTCCCGGCCAGAGTACAGCCGGATTTGTAAGCTGGGGATTTTGCGCAATTACGTTTTTATAGTTTAAGCGAAATTCCTTTGCTATTTTATATATAGAATCGCCGGGCTGAACTACATATTCTATATAGCCCTGCTTAGGTAAAGAGACCGGCCATCCTTTGGGTATTGTCAATATCATTCCTGCTTTTACGGGCATGGTGTTTAATACAGGGTTTGCATCGATTAACTGTTTCTGGGTAACCCCGAATCTTGCAGCGAGGTTGTTTATGGGTTCCCGGTTTTCCCACGGTGCAACAATATATTTCATATACAATTACCTCCTTATACCTTATAATATTCATAAATGTGAAAAATGTTAATTGCCTGCTGTTTAATAGGAGGAACTTATGAAGAGCTTTGAAATCGGACCTATAAGACCCCCAAGCGAGGCGGGGAGTCTGCTGTTGAGAGTCACCAGAGGCTGCAGCTGGAATCGCTGCAAGTTCTGTAATTTATACAGAAAAACCACATTTCGCGCCTATCCCGTTGATGAAGTAAAAAGGACGATAGATGCTATCGCTGAGTATCGTAAGCGAATACTGTCTCAAGCCCTGCCAAACGGAAGACTGTCTTACAGGGCAATGATGGAGGATATGCAAAGCCTCGACGAAGAACAAAGAGGCTGCTACTACATGGTATACAACTGGCTTGAAAATGGTGGGGATTCAGTATTTCTTCAGGATGGAAATACTATGGCTCTTTTACCGGATCGCTTGATAGCCATTTTGCAGTATCTTAATGAAAGGATCCCGGGGATTAAAAGGATTACTTCCTACGGGAGGGCCGAGAGCCTTGCAAGGATTACCGTTGATCAATATATCGCTTTAAGGGAAGCGGGACTTGACAGAATTCATTCCGGCTTTGAATCCGGATCCGATCGGGTGTTAACACTTATAAACAAAGGTGTTACAGCGGCTGAAGAAATTGAAGCGGGAAAGCGCATAGCAGCTTCGGGCATCGAGCTTTCCGTCTATTTCATGCCCGGTGTGGGAGGAAAAGCTCTGTCTCAGGAAAATGCTCTTGAAACCGCCAGAGTTATAAACGCTATTGATCCCAGATTTGTAAGGCTGAGAACGAGCGTCATAAAAAAGAGAAGCGATCTTTGGGCCGATGTGGAAAGCGGTAATATGGTGCTTTGCACCGATCTGGAAAAGGTGTTGGAAATAAGGAGTCTGATTAAAAATATACAAGGGTGCAGCGGATACTTAGCGAGCGACCATATGATTAATCTGCTTCAGGAAGTGGAAGGAAGGCTGGATAAAGATAAGGATAGAATGCTTGCTGTAATCGATCGCTTTTTAGCTCTCTCTGAGGAGGACAGGCGGATATTTCAGCTGGCCAGGCGTACCGGTCAAGTTACATTTTTATCGGATATGGAGATTTTAGACAAACAAACGTTAAATCAAATCAAAGATATAAGCCGCGGCATCACCGATCCCGGTGAATGGGAGGAAATGCTCAACCGCTATCTTTCCCGCTATACCTAACGGGTAAAGACTAACTATTAAAAGTCAAGACCTAAAATGAGAAACTTTGAATGAAATG